>CAZEBE010000082.1:0-1543 GCA_964510275.1 uncultured Gammaproteobacteria bacterium | reverse complement strand
CACCCATCACCGTTTTCTGCCTTTTCTGGTTTCTTTGGTTCTAAGCCGTTTTCTAAGGCTAATGAGTATTTAGAAAGCCACAATAAAACAGCGATTAGTTGGTAATAAAAAAAGAACTTGTAAGCAAGTTCTTTCTTTAAATATATTTATTTGGATTCCTCTTCGATTATTTGCGGCGCCCCCTCATCGGTCAAGCTAGCCCCGTTTTTAGTGGTGACTTTAATTTTTGATGAAGTAGCCATTTTTAGACTAACGGTATGAAGTTGACAGTTGAAACAAATCTTATCATCATTTTCCTCTTCAAGACTTTTAATAATTAGTTTGTCATTTTGGCGTTCAATATCTATGTAATCTAAATCAATTTGGCGACCATTTAAAACGGCTGGGGTGGTCGTGCTTTTAGTTATAAACACATCGAGCCGATTACCACTGATTTCTATTTCTTTAATATCTTTTAAATCAAGATTTTTTTCAGTTTCTAAAGTAAGTTCGTTGGTTTTAAATTTATTTTGTACCTCTGAGAAATATCTTAAAGAAACTGCACAGAAGAAAATGCCTGACATCATCCAAATTCCTAAAAGAATAGCACCGACTGTAAAATTTATAATATTTTTTTTAAAAATTATTGAGATTCCGCAAATGAAAGCAATGGTTGTGGGAATGGCCAGCGACAGAAAACCGGTTATAATAAGCCAAGTGTAGGGCATTAAATTGGTTAGCTGGGAGATGGGGATAAAGTTTAATTGATAACCGCTGTTGTTATATAAGAGCATAAACAAACTACCAATACCGATTAGCCCCAGTCCGATAAAGGAAAAAGTTGCCAGCCCTAAACCGAAGAAGAATTTTATAATTGGCCAAACTTTATTTACAATACTCTTAAGAACTTTTAAGAAGCTATTTATAATTAGTCCTGGAAAACTAATAATTTTTTCCGACCACGATCTTTTTTCCCAGCTTTTCTTAAAATCATTTTGAATTTTTTTTCCGGTTTGTGCTAGATTTTTAAAAGCTGCTAAAGTCGGTGCTTGCCCTTTCATTTCTAATTTTTGGTGAGCAGTTTTAGCTTCTGGCATGGCAATCCAGAGCAAGAGGTAAATCATAAAACCACTGCCACCGGCGAATATTAACGCGAAGAATAAAACTCTAATCAGTACGGGGTCGATGTCGAAATAATTTCCTAAACCGGCCGCAACACCACCGACAATGGCATTATCCATATCGCGGTAAAGTTTTCGGGCTACCCGAGGTTCCTCTTCATCATTTTCAATTTTTGTTCCACCAACTTCTCGGTCAAAATCTTCAGTCGTGCCCATAATTTCAATCAGAGCTTCGACGTCTTTTAGATTGATAACTTCTTTGTAGGAACTTAAATTAGATTTTAATTTTTCGGCCATGCTGTTTTCAATGTCGGCGATAACTTCCGCCGCATCTGCTCCGGCCCCACAGTGAGTCTTGATGTTTTCTAAATACTCCGCCAATTTGTGGTAAGCATCTTCTTCAATGATGAAGCTTTGATTGTTGAGAGTAATTGAGATTGTTT
>CAZEBE010000081.1:0-1550 GCA_964510275.1 uncultured Gammaproteobacteria bacterium | reverse complement strand
AATTTCTTTAAGATTACCTAATTTTTTGATTAAATCTCGGTCAGTCATAAAATTGTGCATTATTACGTCCTAATATACGTAAAAAAACAAAAAACGTTACAGTAAAAAGTACTATAGCGTTTTATTTGACTATTACTTATTTTTCTGTTCTTCTTCAAGTAAACCCTTAAGTGCCGCTAGTGAACGATGCAATAAAACTCGAACATTACCTTTTGTCTTCCCTGTCACTTCACTAATTTCATCCAAATCTAAATCATTAACAAATTTTAAAATGATAATTTCCCGATATTCCTCTTTAAGTAAAGGTAATTTACTTTTAATTTTAGCAATATCACCCGCCTTATCTAAATCACCTTCAAGATCAGTATTTTCATCGGCCAAATCAATTGGGTGGTCCTCATCATCTAAGGAAACCTCTAGTTTACAACCTGTTTCGCGATAATAGTCAACAATTGAAGTTCTGGCTATCTTATATAGCAGGGCCCTTAAAGTAGCACTAGAAGTTAAGCTATTATTTTGAATATGATTCCAGGTTTTAAGAAAAATCATGGAAGTTAAGTCCTTAGCTTCTTCAACATGACCAACTTTAAAATAAACAAAACGATAGATATCACCCGCAAAATCGTCGTAAACCTTAATAAAGACTTCCTTGTCTTTATTCTTAAGGCGGCTAATGGTTTGTTTATCTTTAAATTTTTGAACAAGTGTTTGTGACATTTGCGATGAAAGGTGTTTAATAAAAAATAAGGGAATTATTCATTTCCCTATCATATTTTAACTTCTAAATGGTTGCTTAATTTTAGCACGGTAAAAGCTAAAAAGCAAGCCTAAACAACACTATATTAGTTATACGCAATTAAATTAAATTTATTTTTATTCTTGACTTTTAAATAAAAAAGAATAAAAATATTAGTACTTTTGTCTAGCATATAATGGACTTAAACATAATCTTATGGTATTAGATAAAGAAATCGCTTCACCGCTTTGGTTTTCCGTCTCGTCTTCAGCTAAAATTGGTGGTGTTGACCCTAAAACGATTCGTCGTGCTCTTAAGAGTGATTCCGGACTTAAATACAAAATAGTTAAAGACCGTTATAAAATAGAACTAGGATCTTTGCTTTATTTTTTAAATAAAAACACCAAGCTTAAAAACAAATTAAATAAGAACGGACTAGGACAGTACCTGTAATTTTAAACTTTTTAACAGAAGAAAATTAAAGACAAGACAAAGAAGAAAAAGCGATAAATATTGTTCTTTTTTGATATTGGCGAGTTTGTCTGTAAATGCTAAGATAGTTTCATAATAATTAACTACGCCACCCTCAGCGACTTAAATCTATGAACAACGAAATTGCAACCAAGGCAGACTTAGTTAATCTGTCAAAAGATATTTCCAGAATAATTTCGGGAAATAACGTAATATTGACCAGCATGATGAACGAAAAAATTAAGGCCAATAATGATATTTTAATTCCGTTGATTGATAAGAAGATTAAGGATAATAATGATATTTTAATTCCGTTGATGGGTAGAATGATTAAGGATAATAA
>CAZEBE010000080.1:0-1614 GCA_964510275.1 uncultured Gammaproteobacteria bacterium | reverse complement strand
CGTCTTTAACTTTTCCCTTAGTAATCACACAAGCAACAGCAGGATGACCATAACGGAT
The DNA here is from genome assembly GCA_964510275.1 of uncultured Gammaproteobacteria bacterium. GTDB lineage: Bacteria > Patescibacteriota > Patescibacteriia > Patescibacteriales > UBA12465 > JAEZRQ01. The sequence continues at coordinate 1,556 of CAZEBE010000080.1, read as the reverse complement.
AACGGCACCACATCTAAGCGGTAGCGTTGGTTTTTTACCCGACAACCAATTAGTGTTTAAACAATTTAAACTTTCGGTATATAAAACATTCTCATTCCACTGACGAACAACAAACAGTGTATTGGTGGCATAATCAATTTTAGCTACATAATATGGGCCATTTCCACCAATTTCAATACCTCGACGTTGTCCAATAGTATAAAGGGGTAAGCCTTGATGAGTGGCAATCTCTTCCCCGCTATCAAGCAATTTAATTGGACCGGGTTTTAATTTAAGATAACGTTTTAAGAAATCATTATGCGGACCAGACAAAAAACAAATATCTTGACTCTCTGGCTTAGCCGCTGTAATTAAACCATACTTTTCGGCAAGTTTGCGAACTTTTGGTTTATCATAACCGCCCAAAGGAAACATCAAATGCTTAAGTTGCTTTTGGTTAAAAGTATATAAAAAGTATGATTGATCTTTTTTAGTATCCTTAGCTTTATATAAACGGCGCTCACCAGCATAATCTTTTATTTTAAGATAATGACCAGTCGCCACATAATCAAAACCAAGATTTCTCGCATATTCAAGTAGTAAACCAATTTTTATTTTTTTATTACATAACACGCAAGGGTTTGGAGTTCGGCCAGCAGCATATTCTTCTAAAAAATTATCAACCACCGTGGCTTTAAATTCTTTGGCAAAATTAAAAGTGTGAAGTGGAATGCCAATTTTATTAGCGACGGCCTTAGCATCAAGTAATGATTCGAGTGAACAACATTTATTTTCCGCCTTAGCACCTAATTTTTCATCCTTCCAAAAATGCAAAAAAATACCAGTGACATTATAGCCCTGATTTTTAAGAAGTTGTGCGGCCACTGAGGAATCAACTCCACCAGACATCGCCATCATTATTTTTAGTTTTTTCTTAGACATTTTATAAATCAATTATTATTGTGGTTGGTCCTTCATTAACTAGCGACACAGACATCATTGCGCCAAATTGACCAGTCTCCACTTTAATATTTTTATTTTTTAATAGAGAGACTACTTTCTCATAATAAGGCACCGCTTTTACTGGCTTAGCTGATTCTAAAAAACTAGGACGATTTCCCTTTTTAGTTTCACCATAAAGCGTAAATTGAGAAACGAGTAATATCTCGCCGTGGACATCTTTTAAACTTAAATTCATCTTCTCATCTTCATCTAATAAAATTCTTAAATCAACAATTTTATCAGCCATCTTTTCTATTTTATCTTCTGTGTCATCGTTATGGATTGCTAGTAACACTAAATAACCGCGTTTTATTTCGCCGACAATTTTGTCATCAACTTTTACATTAGCACCACTAACAGCTTGAATAACGGCACGCATATTATTTTTTAAATAAATCTAAATAATTACCAGCTGTCTTACTCCAACTAAATAATTCTGAGCGCTCCTTTCCGTAAGCAGCATATTTATCCCTTAAATTAGTGTCTAATAATAAAACCTCCATTGCCCTAGCTAAATCAATGGTTGAATAAGGATTAATTGTTAAAGCGGCATCACCGACAACTTCTGGCAAAGA
>CAZEBE010000079.1:0-1617 GCA_964510275.1 uncultured Gammaproteobacteria bacterium | reverse complement strand
TTTAGCTAAAAAACAATCGCTTCACCAATATTTAAATGAAGCTTTTTTTGATAATTTAACCATGTCTGTTCCAGCGCCGATTATGACCATGTTTAACGGTGGTTGTTATGCTGACACTAATTTAGACTTTGAAGAATATTTAATTGTTTTAAACGACAAGGCTAGTCGTTTTAAATCCGCCAGTAGGCCATTTTCAGAAATGCTTCGTGCTGGCACAGAGATTTATCACTTTTTGGGCGAGGTTTTAAATGAGGCGGGTTATGACACTGATATTGGCTCTTGCGGGGGGTATGCTCCCGACATGGATTCCAGTATTCAAGCTCTAGAGCTTATTATGGCTGCTACGCTAGCGGCTGGTTATGACTCTAAACAGGAGGTTCGTTTAGGAGTTGATATCGGTTCAGCGGCTATTTATGACGAAATAAGTAAAAAATATATTTTTTCTTTAGATAGTAATAATTTTTCCAGTTTTAATTTAATTGGTTTATATAATGAATGGTTGCGTCGTTTTCCAATTGTCTATTTAGAGGACCCAGTTGCTCCTGGTGACCACGAAGGTTGGCAACAAGTTTCTGGAGAATTGAGTACGAAAATGATTTTAGCTGGTAATGATATTTTTGCCAGCAACACTTTACATCTTAGACCCGCCCTAAAAGAGGGATTGGCTAATACGGTTGTAATTACTCCTGGTTCAGTCGGTACATTGACAGAAGCCATAGAATGCCTTAAATTAGCAAGAAGGCATGATTATAAAATAGTGGTTAGTTCTCGCCGAGGAGAAACTAATGACGATTTTATTGCTGATTTAGCAGTGGCTGCGGCCGCCGATTATTTTAAAGGCGGAGCTCCAGTACGCGGCGAGCGAATTGCAAAATGGAATCGTTTACTTACTTTAGAAAATATAATTTATGGAAACAAATAGCGAAGATAATCCCGATCTTACGTTGCCTCAGCCCAATAATCATCGGCCAGTAGTTTTGGCTTTAATTGATTCTTGGGGGGTAGCGCCTAAATACGCTGGCAACGTTTTTACTGATTTAAAGCTTAAGACCTTCTCAAGTTTAATAAAAAATTATCCTTTGGCTTTGCTTAAGAATGACAAGGCGTCAATTAAAGAGCGCTATCAAACGCTGGGCGCTTTTGGTTCTTTGTTTAAGGCTATTTCTTCAGCTGGTTTGTCACAATTAAATTTAGTGGAAAGTGAAAAACTTTTGGCTTCTTGGTATTATTTTGGCGGTGAAAAAGATGAATCCTTGGAAAAAGAAACGCTAAAAGTTTTTTCTTCTAAAACCGGTTCTAGACAAGGAGACTTCAAACAAGTTTTGCCGGAAATAATAAAAGCGGCTTTAGTTGATATAAAAAAGGGAACTACTGATTTTATTGTTGTTAATTTATCTAATTTAGATTTAGTTTCGGCTGCTGGAGATTTAAAAACTTCAAAAAAAGCTGCTAAATTCTTGGATAAAAATTTAGGACTTTTGGTTGACGCTGTTTTAAAACAGGACGGCGCTTTAATTGTTACCGCTGCTTATGGACGAGCAGAATCGCTAATCAATATGGCTACCGAATTGCCACAGTCAGGCATCACTACTAACCCCGTACCGTTTATTATTGTTA
>CAZEBE010000078.1:0-1788 GCA_964510275.1 uncultured Gammaproteobacteria bacterium | reverse complement strand
TCAAGACCGAATTTTAAATTTAAATATTCAGCAACGTCATCGATTTCTAGTTCGCTAATAGCAATTAAAATAACAACAAAACTAAGAGGAGTTTTATAAACATCTTCTAATTCTTTAATTCCTAAACAAGCCTCAAAACCACCAACCATTTCTTGGATTAGTTCTGGTAACTCGTGGAATTTTTCTAAACACTCTGATAAGTATGTTTCTTTCATAAAAGATTATTAAGCCTCTTCGCGTTCACTAGAACCACTTTCTTCATTAATAGCCAAGGCTGATAATGGTTTTAATTTTTCACCGATAACGATATCATCTTTTTTAATAGTAGTTTTTACCTGCTCAAACATGCGACGGAAAAAATTAGTTGCGGGAATAGACAGGTTAATTACTCTTTCGAGGTTTTTTTCATCAGCAGATTTTATTGGATTAGACAGCGATTCGGTTAATCTATCAATGGAATTAGTAATTTTTGAAAAATCTATTTCTTTGCCATTAGTCTCGGCAACCATATCCTTAACAGTTTCTCGTTCTCCCTTTTCAGTTTCTACAACTCTTTGAGCATTACTTGGTGTCCATTTATCAATTTGAGAAACAACGGCTTGACTAATCTCTTCTTTACTAGAACCTTTTTGTTCCAAACTAGCAATCATTTTACCCAAAACCTCTTCATATGATTTTCCACCTGATTCAACATCAGACTTCGGAATACGACCAACTAGTTTAGCTTCTTGCAAAGCACCAGCCGCACTGTCAACAGCCTCTTCATCTTGAGCGCCATATTGATGCATAGTTTCATGTTGAGTGGTGTTATATTCATTACGACGACGCTGCGAATCTGTTTCACCATCATAAACTACATCCGTGTTTTTTAGCGATAAGCTTGATAGACCATCTGAACTTAAACGAGCCTTGGCGGTTTTTAATTGATCAATTTTTTGATTATTATTTACATTGGCACCTGCTTTTTCTAGAGTAGAAATTTCATCATCAAGCAAACTGTTCATGACGGTTGTTAATTTTCCAAGTTGAGCATCGCCAACCTTTTGATTAACACCAGCCGCAGAATCTAACTTGTAATCAACACCCATAGCTTCAGCTTTTTCATTAATCTTTCCAAAACTAACTCCTATGATATCTTTCTTTGAGTTACGGTCCATTGGTTTTTTAGCAGAGTTTTTAGCAAAGGCGTCATATTGAAGAGCGCCCGAACCACTTTCGACTTTCATGTTAGCACCAACTTGTTTGTAATTAGTAAACACTTGGTCAGCGGCAACAGAATATCCTTTGTTACTTAACTCTTGTTCAATTTTACCTAAGCGATTTTGATTAAGGGTGCCGTTATTATCTTTTTTAAAGGCTGCGATTGCTCTTGCTAAACCGTCTAACTGCTCAGTCGACAAAGTATTACCACTTACTTCAGTTAACATGTTACCAACTAGTTTATCTGATTCATTAGTATCTTTTTCTATCTCGCTAAAACGAAGTTTATTGGTTTTATTAAAGCCACCAGAAGAATAAAAGTCGCCCTTACCACTATTTTTTAAGAAGTTTGGATTATTAGAAGAGATTTTAACCCATTCCCTGGCGGCCTCTTTCTCCTTATTCATATTCTTTGCAGCAGCAATTGTTGTTTGATAAGATTTATCTGGCCCCATAGCAACCCCCTCCCAAGTTTTACCTTCAAGGATTTTTTTATTTTTCTCATATTCTTTCATTCGAACAACAGCGTTCTTTTCGTCAGCGGTCCATGAATCAGGTTTTTCTTCTAATTTTCTAGATCTAATAGAC
>CAZEBE010000077.1:0-1795 GCA_964510275.1 uncultured Gammaproteobacteria bacterium | reverse complement strand
ATCAGTATTATGTTAAGGTTTATTTAGCTCTAAACACCATCTTTTTTAATGAAGAAACCGAAGATATTAAAGGTGCTATTTGGCAGGCTTATGAAATTGGGGTTGATGCTTTAATTATCCAGGATATGGGTATTTTAGAGATGGAAGGGTTACCACCTATTCCACTGCACGCTAGCACTCAAACTAATAATTACGAGTTAGATAAAATAAAGTTTTTAGAACGGGCGGGATTTTCTAGAGTAGTTTTAGCTCGGGAACTTAGCTTATCTGAAATTACTGAAATTAAAAAAAATACTAAAGTCGAACTAGAATATTTTGTTCATGGGGCGCTTTGTGTTTCTATGTCTGGTCAATGTTATTTTAGTGAAGCTTTGTCAGGTCGTAGTGCTAATCGGGGTAAGTGTCAACAGGTTTGTCGTTTGCCATTTTCATTAGTAGACGCTGACGGAAAAGAATTAGCTAAAGATCAATATTTACTTTCAACTAAAGATTTAAATTTAATTAATTCTTTAGGTGAGTTAGCAGAAGCGGGAATTACATCTTTTAAAATTGAAGGTCGTCTTAAAGATGCAGTTTATGTCGCCAATGTTGTTGCTAAATATCGCCAGGAACTTGATAAAATAATTAGCGAAAGTGATGGTAAATACATTGCCGCTTCATCTGGTAAGATAGATTTAAATTTTAAACCCGATTTAGCTAAAACTTTTAACCGTGGGTATACGGACTATTTTTTAAATGGTCGTCAGTCAGAAATTATTTCTCCAGAAAATCAAAAATCACTCGGTAAATTTATTGGTAAAGTAAAACGAGTTGATCATCGTTATTTTACTCTTGATATGTCTTTTAAATTAAATAATGGTGATGGTTTATGTTGGCTTAATCCTCGTGGCGGTTTATGCGGAACTAATGTTAATTTAATTAGTGATGACGGAAAAATATATCCTAATAAATGGATTCCGCTTAAACCAGGAACTTTAATCTATTGTAATCAAGATCAGTCTTTTGAAAAAGCTGTCACTGATGGAGCTGATCGTTTAATAAATTTCGCAATTGAAGTTAAAGATTTAAAAGACGGTTGGCTAATTGAAGCAACTGATGAAGATAATAATACTTGTGAACTAAAAATAAAAACTGACAAGGTAGTTGCTGAAAAACCAGAACAGGCTCAGGTTAATTGGGAAACTCAACTTAGTAAAACTGGGGATACAATTTTTAAAGTTACGGGTGTAAAATTTAATTGGGAAAAACCTGGTTTTGTTCCCGTTAGTATTTTAAATGAGTGGCGTCGTCAGTTAGTTGATTTACTAATTGCTAAGCGTTTAGAAAATTATCCGAAAGAAAATATTCCTTTTAAAACCACTTCTCATGCTTACCCGGTTAAAGAATTAGATTATTCATATAATATTGCTAACGATTTAGCTCGAGCTTTTTATATCAGACATAAGAGTGAAATTAAAGAGAAAGCTTTGGAATTGCAGAATGATAAACGTGGTAAAAAAATAATGACCACCAAACATTGTTTACGTTATTTCTTACAAACTTGTCCGCGTCGTGCTAAGAAGGATGCTCTAAAAATTAAAGAGCCGTTATCCCTGGTTTATAATGGTAAAAAATATCCTCTTAAATTTAATTGTGATGATTGCGTGATGGAAATTTATAACAGTTAGTGCTGTATTATCAGACTGTTGTAAAAAATTGAATTATCAGCTATTATGACACCAGCTTAAAATAAATTACCGTTTGTGGTAAAATTAAGCAGTGGAAATAACTAATTAAATTTATGAAATTAATCTTC
>CAZEBE010000076.1:0-1835 GCA_964510275.1 uncultured Gammaproteobacteria bacterium | reverse complement strand
AACTTGAAGCGGGTATTTATGAGGCTTTAATTGGTCAAAAGAGGATTTTTGATATAGTAAAACGCACTTTGCAAAAAGGTTACTTGATTGCTCCGGCCACCACATCACTCGCTGGGGCGGGAATTGAACTTGTTTCAATGGAAAATAGAGAGTTTCGTTTATCAGAATTATTAGAAAGTATTCGCGGGGAATATGATTATATAATTGTTGACGGTCCACCATCTTTAGGACTACTAACTATTAATAGTTTAGTAGCGGCTGATGAAATTTTAATTCCAACTCAAAGTGAATATTACGCCCTAGAGGGTTTGGGACAATTACTGCAGACGATTAACTTGATTCAAGAAAATTTAAAACCAGAGCTTAAAATAATGGGCACAGTGGTCACCATGTTTGACCGCCGCAATAAACTGTCAGCTTCGGTTATGGAAGAACTGAAACAACATTTCCCGGGTAAAGTTTTTGAGGCCGTTATTCCGCGTAGTGTGAGATTGGCCGAAGCTCCGAGTTATGGTCGTAGTATTTTTCAATACGACGCCAAATCAACTGGTGGTCGGGCTTATGAGGCTTTAGCACAAGAAGTAATCTCTTTAGAAAAAAATAAATAACCTATATATTATGCCAAATGGTTTAGGTCGCGGACTTGATTCGCTGATACCAAAAAAAATAATAAATTCTGTTCCAGTTGAAGCTCTATCTGAAACTGGTTCGGCTATTTTGTTAAATGATTTAGATCGAATTGTTAAGGTAAATCCTAACGAAATCGCTATCAATCCCTGGCAACCACGTCAAAGTTTTTCTGAATCTGGCATTAATGATTTGGTTGAGTCAATTCGTGAACACGGCATAATTCAGCCGTTAATTGTGACTCGAACTAATGGTAAGTACGAATTAATTGCTGGTGAACGCCGTCTGCGTAGTGCCAAAATTTTAGGTTTAAAAGAAGTGCCAGTAATTGTTCGCGAAGCTAGCGAACAAAAAAAGCTAGAAATTGCAATTATTGAAAATTTACAACGAGAAAATTTAAATCCGCTAGAAACCGCTTGGGGATACCAGAAACTCATGGACGAATTTAATATTTCTCAAGAAGATGCAGCTAAGCGAGTTGGCAAGGCCCGTTCTACGGTGGCTAACTGTTTACGATTATTGGCGTTGCCCGAGGAAATTAAAACTGGACTAGCTGAAAAGAAAATTACCGAGGCTCATGCCAAATATCTCCTTGGACTTGATAGTGAAGCCAAACAGATTAATGTCTACCGCAAAATTGTTCGAAATAATATGACAGTGGCAGAAACTGATCGAGAAATTAAACGTTTAGGTGGCACTAAGGATGCTCGAGTTAAAGATTTTGCTGATGAAGATAAGGAAAAACGTTTAGCTCAGACACTTGGTACTAAAGTAAATATTAAAAGGCAAGGAAAGGGTGGTAAAATTACCATTGATTTTTACAGCGATGGAGAATTAAGTGATATTATTAGTCGAATTGTTTAAACTCTAGAATACCAAAGGTGCTTCTAAAAAGAGCACTTTTTTTGATAATTAACAAGATTGATTGTCGCTTTTAAACCTGTTATAGTTTAATTAAGATTAACTTAAGAAAATCTTAATTTTTTTATGTCTTTTGTCCATCTTCACAATCATACTCACTATTCTTTACTTGATGGTTTAACCCAGATAGATGAGCTGGTTAACCGTGCTAAAGAGCAGGGATCACCGGCGGTTGCCATTACTGATCACGGTACTATGTACGGCGTTGTTGAGTTTTATCAAAAGTGTAAAAAGGTAGGCATAAAACCGATTATTGGCGTGGAAACATATTTAGCACCTAAAAGCCG
>CAZEBE010000075.1:0-1882 GCA_964510275.1 uncultured Gammaproteobacteria bacterium | reverse complement strand
ACAAGCTCAAAACGCTTTAAATAATTTAATTAAACAGGTTGCACAGTTAGGTGATGAAATTGGTGAAGTAAGTAAATTATGGAAAGACAGTTTTTCTTTAGCGGTAAATGATGATTTAAACATCCCTCAAGCGCTGGCGATTACTCAAGATTTACTCAAATCTGATTTAGAACCAGCTTCTAAATTAGCTACGGTTTTAGATTTTGATAAAGTGCTGGGTCTTAATTTAGCTAACGCTAAAAATTCTATTAGTCCCGAGGTGGCTATTAGTGAATTGTCAGCGGAGGTTCAGGCTTTAATTTTTGCCAGAGAAAAAGCTAGGGAGAATAAAGATTTCAGCGAATCAGATCGTCTTCGTGAAGAAATAAAGAGTCGCGGTTATTTAGTTGAAGACACAAAAGAAGGAATGAAGATTAGTTTAATTTAAATGCGAGATTATAATTTTTGGAATAAAATAAAACCACCAATTTTAGCTTTGGCGCCAATGGCGGGATTTTCTGATGCTCCATTTCGTCAAATAGTTTCTAGCTATGGCGCTGATGTTGTCTATAGTGAAATGGCTTCAGTAACGGCCTTGTTTTATAATAAGAAAGCTACTTTAGAATTACTTAAGTTTAATAAACGAAAAGAGAAGAATTACGTAGTACAACTTTTTGGTTCGAGTCCTGAACACTTTGCGGTGGCTACTCAAATAGTTACTAAAGAAATTAAACCAAATGGTATTGATATTAATTTCGGTTGTCCAGTTGGCAAAGTTATTAAACAAGGAGCTGGCTCTGATTTAATGACTGATTTAGTAAAAGCGCATGCCGCTATTAAGGCAGTTTGCGATAACACTGATTTGCCAGTCTCGGTAAAAATAAGAGCTAAGTCGGGCGAAGTTGGGGCGCTAGATTTTCTTAAATCAATTTCTGATTTACCGGTGTCCGCGGTGATGATTCACGGCAGAACAGTTCGACAGGGTTTTGTTGGCGAAATTGATTTTGACTTAATTAAAGAGGCGCGAAAATATTTTAAAGGAATAATTTTGGCTAATGGAGGAATAAATAGTTTGGCGGATGCTAGAAAAACTTTAGAATTAACCGGAGCCGATGGTTTAGGTTTAGCTCGTGGTGTTTTAGGTCGCCCTTGGATGTTTAAAGAGATAAAAAAGAATAAAGAAATTAATTTAAACACTAAATCAATTTCTAAAATTATTTTGTCTCATGCTAAAAAGTTTAAAAAGATAAAAGGGGAGAGAGCGATGGTTGATTTACGCAAACATCTTTGTTGGTATGTTCAGGGTGTAAAAAATGCCTCACAGTATCGCACCAAAATGGTAGCGGTTAATAATTATAAAGATGTAAAAAATATTTTTAAAGATTAATATTATGATTTTGTTTATCAATACCGCTTCTTATGATGAAATAATAATTGCTTTACTTGCAGCAGATGGTAAAAAAATAAAAACTAAAAAAATAAAAGCCGCTCGTCAACAAGCCGAAAAACTTTTACCAGCAGTTTCGAAATTATTAGAATCTCAAAATAAAAAATTAAAAGATTTAACAAAGATTCAAATTGTTGTTACGGGAGGTTCATTTACCAGTTTAAGAATTGGAGTTGTGACGGCTAACGCTTTGGCTTATGCTCTAAGTATTTCAATCGAAGCTGTATCTCCAATTGGTGAAATTTTAAGAAATCAAGCGGTTAAAAAATTTGCTAATTATAATATTGTAATTCCACAATATGACAGAGAACCAAATATTGGCATAAAAAAGAAAAAATAAAAATTTCGTAATAAAAGAGAAAAAATCAAAAATCACTTATACACAGGTGATTTTTTTATTGTAAAATTAGCTTAATTTTTTAATAAAAAAAGTTTAGACATTTGTGTTGACCATAG
>CAZEBE010000074.1:0-1895 GCA_964510275.1 uncultured Gammaproteobacteria bacterium | reverse complement strand
TATACATAATTAACGTTTATTAAAAGATAATATGAAAAGTTTATTTAAGAATTTGATTATTTTTTTCCTAGTTTTCTTAGTGATTGCTGGGATTTTTAGTACTTTTGACGCCAGTTCTAAAACCAAGACGGTTGGTCTTAATGTTTTAGTTAGTCAAATAAATAGTGATCAGGTCAAAACTATTAATATTGAAGGCGATAAATTAGCAATTGGTTTAAAAGATGGAAGCAAAGAATCAGTTAAGAAAGAAGCTAATGGATCACTTACTTCGATGTTGAAAGATTTTGGAATTACTCCAGAAAAAATGGCTTCAATTAGTATTAACGTTAAAGAAGAAAGTCTTTGGAACTATATTTTAATCAATATTTTACCGTTTTTATTACCTTTTATCTTGGTTGTTTTGTTCTTAATGTATACTATGCGTGGTGTTTCCGGGATGAATTCCAAAGCGATGAGTTTTGGTCAATCAAATGCTAAAGATTTTAATGCCGGGGCTAAAGATAAGGTTACTTTTTCTGATGTGGCTGGTGCTAAAGAAGCCAAGGAAGAACTTAAAGAAATTGTGGAGTTTTTAAAATTTCCGAAAAAGTTTCATGATTTAGGAGCTAAAATTCCTCGCGGTGTTTTATTATTAGGTAGTCCAGGAACTGGTAAAACTTTAATGGCTCGAGCGATCGCCGGTGAAGCTAACGTCCCCTTTTTTAATATTTCTGGCTCTGAATTTGTCGAAATGTTTGTCGGTGTTGGGGCTTCTCGTGTTCGATCACTGTTTGAAAAAGCTAAAAAAGAATCACCTTGTATTATTTTTATTGATGAAATTGATGCCGTTGGTCGTCGTCGTGGTTCTGGAATGGGCGGTAGTCATGATGAACGTGAACAAACTTTAAATCAAATTTTAGTTGAAATGGATGGCTTTGAAGCGACTAATAATGTGATTGTGGTAGCAGCTACTAATCGTCCTGATGTGCTAGACCCGGCCTTACTTCGTCCTGGTCGTTTTGACAGACAAGTCACCATTGATAAACCAGATTTAAAAGATCGTGAAGAAATTTTATTAGTTCATTCTCGCAAAAAACCACTTGAACCAGCGGTTAGCTTGAAAGCGGTAGCTGAGCGCACCCCAGGATTTTCTGGCGCTGAACTAGCCAATTTATTAAACGAAGCCGCTATTTTAGCCGCAAGGCAAAACAAAAAATTAATCGGACAAGCTGAAGTTTTTGAAGCGATTGAAAAAGTGATGATGGGTCCAGAGCGAAAAAGTCGTGTGATTACTGAACAAGATAAAAAGATTACCGCCTATCATGAAGCTGGCCACGCTGTGGTTGCTCATTTTTTACCAGGTGTTGACCCGGTGCAAAAGATTTCGATTATTGCTCGTGGTAGTGCTGGTGGCTATACTCTAAAAGTGCCAGTTGAAGATCGTCATTATCATGCTAAATCCGAATTTATTAATGAACTAGCGGTTTTATTATCAGGTCACTTAGTTGAAAAAGAAATTTTTGGCGAAGTAACTACTGGCGCCACCTCTGATTTACGTCGAGCAACAGCCATTGCTCGCAGTTTAGTGACTGATTATGGTATGAGTGAAAATCTTGGTCCTCGCACTTTTGGGGAAAAAGAAGAAATGATATTTTTGGGTCGTGAAATTCATGAACAGCGCGATTATAGCGAAAAGGTAGCGGAAAAAATTGATGAAGAGATGGCCGCTTTCTTAGAAAAGGCTAGTAAATTAGCCCTAGAAGTTATAAAAGACAAAAGCAAATATATTGAAAAGGTCGTTTCTGCTTTGATGGAAAAGGAAACTCTGGAGAAAGATGAGTTTGCAGCGCTTATGACTGACGAAGCTTAAAGTTGACTAAAATTAATTTTAAGTTATACTAAAAATGTAATAAATT
>CAZEBE010000073.1:0-1913 GCA_964510275.1 uncultured Gammaproteobacteria bacterium | reverse complement strand
AACCAACACCAGGAATAATTCCTAACCAATTATTAATTAAAATAAAAAAGAAAAAGGTTAAAACTAGAGGAGCAAACTGCAAAGATTTTTTTCGAGATCCTGTTACACTGTCAAAAATTCCTAAAAAACCTTCGATTATCATCTCCATCGCATTTTGGATTCCCGTTGGAACTCGCTTAATATTTTTTCTAATTAAAATTGTTAAGAAGATTATAATAAGCAAACCAAAACCAGAAGTCATTAGCGAGTTAGTAATAGCAAAAGAACCGACGTGGGTAATCGGTTCAGCATATAAAGTATTCTCATGAATTATTTCTTCATGAGTAACTGAATTATTTATTTGTTCGTTTATTTGAGACATACTTTTCTATTCCTTCTCCTTATTTTTGCTCTCATTCTCAATCTGTTTAAATTCTTTAAGAGCCTTTTTTATTAAACCAAACATTGAAATTAAGAAACAAACACCAACTGAAAGCAAAGATAACCATGGTTCTGTTTCGTATTTCTGATCTAATATTTTTCCTATAAAAATTCCAACCAAAACTGGGCCAACTATCCAAGCGGTTATGTTAATTAGTGAACTAATAACCTTTCCAGAATAATTTTCTTTCATATTTACCCCCTTTATAGCTTATAAAATCATTCGTGTCAACACTCAAAAAAAATAACTTTTTTTGCAAATTGTTAAAAAAATAGCTACTTTTATCAAAGTAACTATTTTTTATTTTAGATATCTAATTCTTCTAATAATTTGGCTTTTTTACTATTTAACCCTCTGGGTATTTCCACTATAACTTTAACAAAATGATCACCTACGCCCCTATTCTGTAATTTAATAACCCCCTTCTCTTTTAATTTAAAAATTGTGCCAGATTGAGTGCCTTCAGGAATTTTAAGAGTCATTACGCCATAAATTGTTTCAATATCAATTTTATCTCCCAAAATAGCTTGCTTAACACTAATTGTTTCTTCTGTATGAATATCATAAGCATCACGAACAAACTTTTTATGTTTAGCTACTCTTACTCTTAAGTACAAATCTCCAACTCCTGCCCCTTTTTGACCAGCTTCGCCTTGTCCACTTAATCGAATTGATTCTCCATCATTAATACCAGCGGGAATTTTTACTTTTAATTTAACAGCTTCTTTAACAATTCCACTGCCGTGACATTTAGAACACTTGGTGCTATATATTTTTCCTTCGCCAGCACAAGTTGAGCAAGTCATTCTGGTCTGAATGTTGCCTAAAATAGTTCGCTGAACACCGATTACCTGACCAGAACCACCACAAGTCGGACAAGTATCAACTTTAGCACCAGGTTCTGATCCATTGCCATGACAATGTCCGCAAACTACATTTTTAGTAAAGGATAATTCTTTTTCTAGTCCAAAAGCCGCCTCTAAAAAATCTAAGTTAACTGCCATTTCTAAATCGCGACCTGGCTGATTTCTTTTGGACGAACTTCTCCCGCCACCAAAAATATCGCCGAAGCTACCAAATAAATCATCCATATCAATACCACTATTTTGGAATCCGGAAAAATCAAAACCACCAAAACCACCTTGTCCATAACCACTGCCACTAGCCTGACCATTTTGAAAAGACGAACCAAACTGGTCGTATTGTTTACGTTTTTGTTCGTTGCCGAGCACTTGATAAGCTTCGTTTAGTTCCTTAAATTTAGCTTCGTCACCACCTTTATCAGGATGGTGCTTATGAGCCTCTTTGCGAAAAGCCGTTTTAATTTCATCAGCGCTAGCACTCTTACTAACACCTAAAATATCATAATAATCTTTGGACATAAATTAATTTAATTCTTAACAAATCGCCCCTAAGAATTAGAGGCGATCTATAAGGACTAAATTATTTCTTTTCTTCTACTTCACCCTCAACGACATCTTCTTTCTTTTCT
>CAZEBE010000072.1:0-2160 GCA_964510275.1 uncultured Gammaproteobacteria bacterium | reverse complement strand
AAGGCGGAGAGAAGGGTGGCAAAGTTTTAGCCGTCGGTGAACCAGAAGATATTATCAGAAATGAAAAAAGTATTACGGGTTATTATCTAAAAGATTACCTTAAATAGAGAAAAGCCGAGACCTACGTTACGCAGAATCTCGGCCCTTGTAATTTCAATTCATTCAAATGAGTTCTTGTATATTACTACTTCTTTAAAAATTAGTCAAGAAAAAAGGGGCTCTACACTTCACGTGCCAAGACCCCTTATACGAACTAATTGATATTATTATGAGAAGTATAAATACTATACACCTTTTATCTTAATATGTCAAAAAATGAACATCCATTAAAAAGTAAGCTTCAAGAAGTTCCTAATAAACCTGGGGTTTATTTTTGGTTAGATAAAAACAAACAAGTTCTATATGTAGGACGAGCCACTAGTCTTAAAAGTCGTTTAAGCCAATATTTTCAAAAGAATATCGAGTCTAGAATCGCCGAAATGGTAACTACTGCCCAAGATTTGCGCTGGACAGTTTGCGACAGTTTACTTGAAGCCATTATTTTAGAGGCTAAATACATCAAAGAATACTGGCCAAAATACAACATAGTCGACCGTGATAATCGCTCATTTTTATATATTGTTATTCCTACAGGTGATTATCCTAAACCAATTATTGTTCGCGGACAAGATTTAAAGAAATTTCCCGAAAGCCGAGCTAAAGTTTTTGGACCCTATCAATCAAGAACTTTACTTAGTAATGCTCTTAGGTTAATCAGACCGATTTTCCCTTGGAGTAATTGCGTGCCAAAATCCGGTAAAGCTTGTTTCGATTATCAGATTGGTTTATGTCCAGGTGCTTGTATTGAAAAAATCACCCCAACGGCTTACCAAAAAAATATTAATAATTTAATATTACTGCTAAGTGGCGAGAGAACTAGACTGATTAAAAAATTATTAAAAGAAAATCCTAATCAAGCTAAAGCTTTAAAACACTTACAAGACGTCTCACTTCTAACTCGTGAAGATAATTTACAAGAAAAAAAATTAAGTCGAATTGAAGGTTACGATATATCTCACTTAAACGGCCAAGAATCATATGGCTCGATGGTGGTTTTTTCGGGCGGGGAAGCTGATAAAAATGAATACCGATTATTTAAAATCAAAGAGGCGCCGAGTGGCGATGATGAAAGGGCTTTAACTGAAGTGTTATTACGCCGTTTTTCTCATAAAGACTGGCAAATACCTGAGCTGCTAATGATTGATGGCGGCGCACCACAAATATCTTTTATATCAAGAGAGCTACTTAAAAATAATATCAATATTCCACTTGTCGGTATTTCTAAGTTTGGTGGCGACAAATTAGTATTCGTTCGTGGTACAAGTAATAATTTTAAAGCTTTAGCTAAGAATATTAAACCAACACTACTGAAAGTAAGAGAAGAGGCTCATCGCTTTGCTAATTATGGACGAAAAAGAGGTACTAAGCTATAATATTGTTATATAAATAAATTAATAATTTTATGAAAAAAGGAAAAATTTTGTTAGGGGTTTTGTTAATTTTAGCCACCGCCGCGGTTTCAATCGTTAGCGTTGTAATGGCTTTAAAAAATAATAATCAAGATCGTTTTTCAGTAGTTGGTACTGGTACTGTCTATGCTAAAGCCGATATTGCCAACATTGAAGTAGGCCTTCGAACTGGCACTAAAAAAACAGCGGCCGAAGCCACTAGTGAGAGTACTGATAAGATGAATAAAATTAATAAAGAATTAACTAAGTTAGGTATTGAAGAAAAAGATATTAAAACTTCTAATTATAACTTAAGCCCAGTATACAATTGGACTAACGCTAAAGGCCAAGAATTAATTGGTTACGAAGTTACTCAAACTTTAACTTTAAAAATTCGTGATTTAGAAAAAATTGGAGATATCATTGCTAAAACTACTGAACAAGGCGCTAACCAAGTAGGTAATATTAGCTTTACTATTGATGATGAATTTGAGTTAAAGAATCAGGCTAGAGAATTAGCAATTACTAAGGCCAAAGAAAAGGCTGAGTTAATTGCTAAACAGTCTGGTATGAAATTAGGAGCTATTAAAAGTGTTTATGAAAATAGCAATCCAATAATTTCACCAATTGCTTATTCCAATGCTAAGGTTATGTTAGAGTCAGTTTCCGATCA
>CAZEBE010000071.1:1532-2415 GCA_964510275.1 uncultured Gammaproteobacteria bacterium | reverse complement strand
ATCAGCTTTTTTTTCAGCGAATCTTTCTAAACTTAATAAATCGGATTTTTTTAAACTATAAATATCTGAGGCATCATAAATTAAGCCTTCAAAAATAAATTGTTCGACTAATTTTTTACCTAACCCAGAAATATCCACCGCATCTTTAGAAACAAAATGAATTAACTGACGCAAAGTAACGGCAAAACATTTTTTATTAGTACAACGATAAGCTACTTCCCCAGGGACGCGTTCAACTTCGCCTTCGCAACGTGGACAAAATTTTGGGGCATGAATTTTTTTCTCTGAGCCATCTCGAAGACTTACTAAAACTTCAACTACCTTAGGAATTACATCACCGGCTCGTTCAATAATAACCGTATCCCCGATCATTAAATTTAAGCGTTCAATTTCATCAAAATTATGAAGCGTCGAGCGAGAAATGGTGGCACCGGCTACATTCACTGGTTCAAGAATCGCTGTTGGAGTTAGCACGCCCGTGCGTCCGACTTGCCACACAACATCTAAAATCTTTGTCGTCGCTTGTTCAGCGGAAAACTTATAAGCCATCATATAACGTGGGGCTTTTCCAACGACACCCAGGGTGTCCCACATTTTTAAATCATCAAATTTAACCACCGTGCCATCAATAATATACGGTAAAGACTCTCTCTTATGACCCACCATATTATAAAAATCAAAAACTTCTTTAAGTCCGTGACAGATTCGATTTTGTTTAACCGTTTTAAAACCTAATAGATTAGCCAACTTATCAGCACTATAACGGGTAGTTAAAATTTCGCCGCGAGCATAATCTTCAATCAGTAAATCATAAGCAAAAAATTCAAGCTCTCGCTCAGCCGTAATTTTTGGATCAAGTTGACGAAGTGAACCAGCCACCGCA
>CAZEBE010000071.1:0-1522 GCA_964510275.1 uncultured Gammaproteobacteria bacterium | reverse complement strand
TATTTTTTATTTAATTTAGTAAAAATAGCGTTAGACATAATCGCTTCACCGCGAAGCTCAATTTCACCGTTATGAAAAATACCTAAAAATGTTTTGGCATTATTTTCGGTTAGGCCAATTTCAGTAAGTTCTTTAATCGATGGTTCGCGAAGACGAAGTGGAATACTGGAAATAGTGCGAACATTATTAGTCACATCTTCTCCAATTTTTCCATCCCCACGAGTCGCCGCTGTCACCAGTAATCCATTTTGATAATGAAGAGCTACGGCAAGTCCGTCTAATTTTAACTCACAATAATAATTATCAATTAACGGTTTACTTAAAAAACGACGATTGCGATTTTCCCATTCGGTCATGTCATTTTCCGAAAAAGCATCATACAACGAAATCATCGGTCTGGTGTGAGTGACTTTTTTAAAACGCTCATTTACTTCACCAGCGACGCGTTGAGTTGGCGAGTCAGGAGTAATTAGTTCAGGGTAGTCATTTTCGATACGATATAGCTCCATCTTTAAACTATCTAAAGCGGCTGGGGAAATAGTTTCTTCATCAAGGACGTGATAATTATAGCGATGAAGATCGATTTCTTTTTTGAGTTTTTCAATTCTATTTTTAGCTTCTAAAAAAGTCATAATATTTAACACATAACAATTATATTATAACATAAATACAAAAACCCCTCTATTAATAAATGGAGGGGTTTTTAAGTTCTCTAAAATCAGTGATTATTGAGCTGGAGTTTCAGTACCTTTAGCACCGTTTTGTGCTTGGTTGATGAAGTTGATTACATCAGTAACATTTTTAGTGTTAGAAGCAGTTGCTTGTTCTAATTGACCAAGTAAAACAGCGTTGTTGTTTAAACGACTGTTAAATTGGAAAAATACTACAAACAAAGCACCAAGTAGTAAACCAATTACTAATGGGATAATAGTTTCTCTTCTCATAGTTTTAAAAGTTAATTCACTAGTAGACGTAGTTTTTCGTCTAGCGGTTTTTTTATAATTATTTATTAGTTGTTTGGGCATTTACACTTGCGTTAATAAAATTTACTACACTAGTAATTTTATTGCCGTCATCGATAACAGCAGTCTTGATAGATTCGATCTTTTTGTCTTGGCGATACAACTGATAACCGAAATAGCCAAAAATAGCGATTAAGATTAACAGCGCGGCCCCGATTAAAATTGGAGTAGATGATGTTCTGCGCATAAGTTAAAATGATAAACAAGTGTGACTTTTAAAAAAGAAAACAAACTTGTTTATGAATATTTTATTAACAAATTATTGATATAAATAATTATAGCATTTTTGTAAAAAGACTACAATAAAAACCCAAATTTTTCACTTGACAACCTGTAAATTTTAAAGCCCAGGCTTTGCCCCCGCGACTTAAAGATGATAAAATTAAAAGACAATAATTAAAGATAACGGCCTATATATGCTAGATTTATTAAAAATAACCAGCGGACTTATTCTACTGCTTACCCCCTTTCTTTTAGTCTTCGGTTTCAAGAACCGACGG
>CAZEBE010000070.1:0-2424 GCA_964510275.1 uncultured Gammaproteobacteria bacterium | reverse complement strand
CGGTAAATTGCCAGCCATATCTTTATAACCTTCGTATTCAAAAGACAAACAACACATCAAACGGCCACACATTCCGGAAATTCTCTCCGATCCTCGATGAACAACTTGTTGAGCTTCAGCCATATCAGAAGTGATAGAGAAAAAATCACGGATATAACTTTTACAACACAAAACCTTACCACAAGGACCGCAATCACCACTAAAACGAGCCTCATCACGAGTTCCGATTTGAGTTAAGCGAATTTGTGAATTAAAATAAGAGGTTAAATCCTTAACCAAATCTCGAAAATCAACTCGGCCATCAGCCACAAAGGCAAAATTTAAACGATTACCAACAAAAGAAAAAACAACATCAACTAACTTAATGTCTAAACCTCTTTTAGCTACAAAATCGCGACAAACTTCTAAAGCCTCGGCTTTTTTTTCCTGACTAACAATTTTATTTAAATCAGAAAGACTAGCTAATCTTTTTATTAATTTCAAAGCTCTCTCCCCGCCAGGAATTTCATCAGCTCTAAGCTCCCTGTCATCGACTAACAAAACCTTGCCCAATTCTTCACCGAATTCAGTATCAACAATAACATAATCGCCTCGTTTTATTTTTATATCTTCCGCTCCAAAATTATAAACTTTATCCCAAGGAGTAAATTGAATTTGTGCGATTTTCATAATAAGAGAAACCCGCGCTTAGATTAGTAATCAAAGCGCGGGATAGCAGAGAGTTTAAATTAAAGACTGAAGCGAACAAATTGAGTAATGGTTGCACCACCTAAAATGTCTTTTACTTTTTTCTTATCATCTTTGATATATTCTTGTTCAGTTAAACAAACTTCACTATAATATTTGGCCATTTTTCCAGTTAAGATTTTTTCTACCATTTCGGCTGGTTTTCCTTCTTTAACTAATAATTCACGAGCAATTTCTTTTTCTTTATCCATTTCCTCTGTTGTTACTTCTGCTGGAACTAAATATTTAGGATTAGCAGCCGCTACTTGCATAGCAACATCTAGGGCAATGTCGTTTTTATCAGCCTGGTCTAAAGAAACTAGAACACCCATACGACCACCTAAATGAGAATAAGCAGCCACGGAACCACCAGAAACAATCGCAAAGCGCTTAATATCTAATTTTTCACCAATAACACCAGATAAATTTTCTAAAGATTCTTTAACAGTTGAAACACCTAAAGGTAAAACAAGTAATGCTTCTAAGTCGGCCGGTTTGGCGGTCTTAATTACTTCTAAAACTTGCTTAGCAAAATCTTGAAACTTTTCACTGCGTGATACAAAATCAGTTTCAGAATTAATTTCAACCATATAGCCCATATCTGCTTCTGAGGCAAGCACTACAACACCTTCATTAGCTTCACGATCAGTTCTTTTTGCTGCTTTAGCAATTCCCTTTTTACGTAAAATTTCCACCGCTTTTTCTAAATCACCAGCGGCCTCATCAAGAGCCTTTTTACAATCAACCATACCAGCGCCGGTCATTTCACGAAGTTGCTTGATAGTTTCCATATTGTTAATGAGATCTTAATCGATTATATTTAAACGAAAAAGACCAATTATTTTAAGAGAAAAAATTTATATTTATTAAACTAAGCGGTTTTAATGTTTTTCTTGGCATCAATAACAACATTCTTGATGGTTTCCATTAAAAGGGTAATAGTTTTAGTAGCGTCGTCATTAGCTGGAATTGGATAATTAACCAAACCTGGATCAACATTAGTATCACAAATAGCAATAATTGGAATATTTTTTGTTCTAGCTTCAGTAACCGCTGTTTCTTCTTCCTTAATATCCCAAACAAATAAAGCATCGGGTAATTTATTTAAATTAGTTAAACCACCAACACGTTCTTCTAGTTTTTTTATTTCACGAGCAAAATCTAATTGTTCTTTTTTAGTATATTTTTCTAATTTACCAGTGGTTTTAGCCTCGATTAAGTCTTTATACTTTTGAACTGATTTTTTAACAACTGCAAAATTAGTAAGATAGCCACCTAACCATTTACCAACAATGTAAGGCATGCCAGTTTCATCAGCCATCTTTTTCATACCTGATTTTACTTGATTTTTTGTGCCAACAAATAAAATATTCTTGTTTTCAGAAATTAACTGGCTCATAAATTCCATGGCCTCAGCTAATTTTTCACGACTCTTATATAAGTCAATGATATAAACACCTTTTTTGTCAGCATAAATAAATGGCTTCATCTTTGGGTGCCAACGATTGGTGCGATGACCAAAATGCATTCCCGCTTTTAACATCTCTTCTACGCTTGGTAAGTTTACCATAATGTTTTTTCTTTTATCCTTCCCTAAAAATTAGAGAAAGCGTCCACTCTGCGAGTCCATATTCTAAAATATGGCCAAGAAAAATTAATCAGAGTGTGATATTTATTAAATATTAAATAAAAATAGGT
>CAZEBE010000069.1:0-2428 GCA_964510275.1 uncultured Gammaproteobacteria bacterium | reverse complement strand
GTGACGAAGATCCTCGTATGGATCGTCATTATGGTGAATTTTATCAACTAGATATTGAAATGAGTTTTGTCGATCAAGAAGATATTTTTTCTTTAATGGAACCACTTATGATTGAATTAACTCATGAATTCAGTCAAAAGAAAATAATTAATTTACTACCAAACGGTAGATTTGCGAGATTATCATGGACCGAAGCAATGGATAAATATGGTTCTGATAAGCCAGATTTACGCTTTGATTTACCACTAACAACAATTAATGAAGCGGCTGCTAATTCTGGTTTTCCAGTTTTCGATGAAGCCTTATCTAATGGAAATATTGTTAAAGCTCTTCGTGTTCCTGGTGGCGCTAAATTTACTCGTAAAGAATTGGATGAAATTGTTGATTTAGCTAAGCGAAAAGGTGCTAAAGGTTTAGCCTATTTAGCTATTAAAGATGGCGCTATCACTTCACCTTTTGCAAAATTTTGTACTCCAGAAAAATTAGAAGAAATTGCGACTTCTTGTTTAGCCGTTGATTCTGATATTGTTTTCTTTGCTGCCGGTAAATGGCGTGAAGCTTCTACTGTTTTAGGCGCCGTTAGAAATGATGTGGCTACTCGTTTAAACTTAAAAGATAATAATTTAGCCGCTTGGTTATGGATTGTAGATTTTCCAATGTATGACTATTCTGATATTGAAGAGGGTAGAATTGATTTTGGACATAATCCGTTTTCCATGCCTCAAGGCGGTTTAGAAGCGTTAAATACTAAAGATCCATTAGATATTTTGGCTTATCAATTCGACTTAGTTCTAAACGGTTTTGAAGTATCAAGTGGTGCTATTCGAAATCATGATATTGATGTCATGTATAAGGCTTTCAATATTGCAGGTTATACTAACGACGAAGTGGATGCTAAATTTGGTGCCATGATTAATGCTTTTTCTTACGGTGCGCCACCTCATGGTGGTAACGCTCCGGGAATCGATCGTCTTCTTATGGTGCTAAATGATTGGGATTCAATTCGTGATATTTACGCTTTTCCAAAAGATAGTCAGGGGCACGATTTAATGTCAGACGCACCAAGCGAAGTTTCTGATTTTCAATTAAAAGAAATGAATATTAAAATTGATTATCCTAAAAAATAACTAATTTATTTAAATATAAAACTATGTCTTACACCACCATTAAACAATTACACCGCGAAACTAGTACATATTTAAATAATAATATTACTATTGGTGCTTGGGTTAGAACCGTTCGCTCTTCCAAAGAATTTGGATTTATGGAACTTAATGATGGCTCTTTCTTTAAAGGAGTCCAAGTGGTGTTTGATAATACCTTAAGTAATTTTGATGAAGCGGAAAAATTATCTGTTGGTTCTTCCGTTGAAGTCGAAGGTGTGTTAGTGGAGTCACCGGCCGCTGGTCAAGCTTTTGAATTAAAAGCTAGTCGCATCAAAATTTTAAACCAAGCTCCTGAAGATTATCCGCTACAAAAGAAAAAACATAGCTTTGAATTCTTACGTGAAATCGCTCATTTACGTGGACGAAGTAATACTTTTTCAGCTGTTTATAGATTACGTTCTAAATTAAGTTTTGCGATTCATAAATTTTTTCAAGAAGAAGGTTTTTCTTATATTCACACCCCAATTATTTCTACTTCTGATTGTGAAGGGGCTGGTGAAATGTTTAATGTTACCACTTTAGATTTAGATAACGTCGCAAAAACTGACAAGGGAGAAATTGATTACACTAAAGATTTTTTTGGCAAAAAAGCGGGGCTAACAGTTTCTGGTCAACTTAACGCCGAAGCTTTAGTTATGGGCCTAAACAAAGTTTATACTTTTGGTCCAACTTTCCGCGCCGAAAATTCTAACACCACTCGTCACGCTTGTGAGTTTTGGATGATGGAGCCAGAAATGGCTTTTGCTACACTGGAGGATGACATGAACATTGCGGAGAAGATGTTAAAATATTTAATCAATTATGTTTTAACTGAACTGCCAGAAGAAATGGAATTCTTTGATAAGTTTATTGAACCAGGGTTAATCGAAAGATTAAAAGCGGTCGCTTCCGCTGACTTTGCACGTGTGACTTACACTGAAGCGGTTGAACTTTTAATTAAGTCTGGTGAGAAATTTAATTTTCCAGTTGAATGGGGAATTGATTTGCAAACTGAACACGAACGTTATATCACGGAAAAGATTTTTAACAAACCAGTATTCTTAATTGATTATCCAAAAGACATTAAAGCTTTTTACATGAAATTAAATGAAGATGGCAAAACTGTTCGCGCGATGGATTTACTTGTTCCAGGAATTGGAGAAATTATTGGTGGTAGTCAACGTGAAGAAGATTATGACAAGCTAGCGAAGCGCATGACAGAGATGGGGTTTAAGGTAGAAGATTATTCTTGGTATTTAGATTTACGCAAATACGGTTCCGTT
>CAZEBE010000068.1:0-2562 GCA_964510275.1 uncultured Gammaproteobacteria bacterium | reverse complement strand
GTTTTTTTCTCAGACATAATTTTCAAAATTATTTGATAACAAGACGTTTTAGCATGTCATTGCGCAATCTTGTTGCTGGTAACATTTGTTTCACAGCACGGAATAAAACATCACCTGGATTTTTAGAGAAGACTTCCGACATTTTTCTAGTCTTCAAACCACCAATGTAACCAGTGAAAGAAAAATAATTTTTCTGTTCAAATTTACGACCGGTGAATTTAGCTTTATCAATATTAGAAACTTCTACCATATCCCCATGGTCTAAATATGGTTCGTATTCTGGCTTGTTCTTACCACGAAGCAAAATAGCGATTTCGCTAGCCATACGGCCAATTGCCTGATCGGTAGCGTCTATTTTATGTAATTTTCTTTCTATGTTTTTCATAAGTCTAAACGAATTTATTAAACTAAACCAACTCAATTTGAACCATTTGGGCGCCATCACCTTGACGAGCACCAAGCTTAATAGTTCTGGTATAACCGCCAGCACGTTCTTTGTAACGAACACCTAAAACTTCCATCGCTTTTAAAACGGCATTTTTTTGTAATAATGTTTCAAGTAGGCTGCGTCTAGCATTTAAATCTTGGGATTTAGAAATAGTGATTAACTTTTCTACCAAAGGTCTAACTGCAGCTGCTTTTGCTCTAGTAGTCTTTACTTTTTCGTAAAGAATAATGCTAGAAGCCAGGTTACGTAACATAAGTTCACGTGGTCCTTTTTGTCTATCTAAAATTTTGTTTTTATTTCTATGTCTCATATAAATCTTACTGAATGCTTATTATTATTTTTTAGCCTTTTTCTTTGGCTTCTCTTCTGCTTCAACTTCTTCTTCCACTAAAGCTTCTTCAGATTCTTCTTCTGCGACCGGGGCCGGTGCAGCTAAAGCGCCTGGAAGTAAAGCTGAGAATTGATCGACTAAAATTTTAACCGATTGCTCAAAAGCTTCTTGAGGAGTAATTGTTTTATCAGTTTTAATATTTAAAACGAGTTTATCCCAGTTAGTCATTTTACCAACACGAGCATTCTCGACGTCGATACTAATAGACAATACTGGAGAAAAAATCGAATCAATTTCAATATAACCAATTTCATTATCACGTTTACCACCCTCTGACATCTTGTAACCACGACCTTCTTTAACAAAAATTTCCATTTCCAAAGAAGCGGAAGCTTCAGTTAAATTAGCAATAACAAGTTCTGGACTAGTAATTTCAACGTCACTGTTCTTATCAATATCAGCGGCTGTAATTTGAGTTTGTCCTTTAGCTTTTAAAGTTAAAGTTACTTCCTCCTCAGTAAACATCTTAAGACGTAATTGTTTTAAATTTAAGATGATTTCTAAGATATCTTCTTTAAAACCCGGTAAAGCCATAAATTCATGGCTTACACCTTTAATCTTAACACCAACAACAGCGGCTCCAGGCAATGAGGATAACAAGACACGACGCAAAGAATTGCCAAGTGTCATACCATATCCAGAATATAAAGGTTCGATAATAATTTGACCTTCACCGGATGTGTTGCCCGCTTTGAATTCTATTTTTTTAGGTAAAGCGATGTTTTGCATATGTTGCTATTGTCACATTGCCGCCAGATTAAAATCTGGCAAAAGAACATGTGGCTAAAAATTATTTGGAATAATACTCAATAATAACCTGTACATTTAAATTAGCTGGTAAATCAGTATCAACTGGTTCGTGTAATACTTTGCCGCTTTTTGAAGCTGCGTCCCAATTTAACCAACTTGGACGTTCAACGTTCTTTCTCTCTAAGGTAGTCTTAAAGAAGCGATTCGTTACACTTTGTTTACGGATACCAATAACATCACCAGTCTTAACAATGAAGGAAGCGATGTCAACTTTTTTACCGTTAACAGTAATATGTCCATGGCTAACTAATTGACGTGATTCATAACGAGAAGTAGCAAGTCCTAATCGGTAAACGGTATTATCTAGTCTAGTTTCAAGCAATCTTAAGAAATTCTTACCAGCATCACCAGCTTTCTTTTGAGCTTTTTCGAAAGTTAAGCGGAATTGCTTTTCAAGTAAATTATAGTATTTCTTAGCTTTTTGTTTTTCAGCTAATTGCAAACCAAAGTCAGATAAACGCTTTCGGCCCTTAGGACCATGAAAACCAGGAACAGTATTACGTTTTACCAAACCGCATTTAGCTGATAAGCAACGCTCTCCTTTTAAGAAGAGTTTTTCGCCAACACGGCGACATTGCTTGCATTGTGGTTCTAAATTTTTTCCCATATGTATTTTCGGATTACTTAAATAAATTAAACGCGTCTTGGCTTCTTAGGACGACAACCATTATGAGGAACTGGAGTGGTATCCTTAATAGATGTAACGTTTAAGCCATTAGCATTTAAAGCGCGGATAGCGGCTTCACGGCCAGTACCTACACCAGAAACAAATACGCTAACTTCTTCTAATCCATATTCTTCTTTAGCTTTTTGACAAGCGATTTTAGTAATGATTTGAGAAGCGTAAGGAGTTGCTTTTTTAGCACCTTTAAAGCCGGCCATGCCAGCGCTAGCCCAAGAAATAACATCACCA
>CAZEBE010000067.1:2216-2605 GCA_964510275.1 uncultured Gammaproteobacteria bacterium | reverse complement strand
ACCAAAACACTAACCAAAAAGAAGTAACCAACCTTCAAAAAAATATCACTCCCGTCATAACTGATATTCAAAAGCTATTTAAATCAGAATATAACCTAGATTTTTTAAGTATCCCGGAAAATCACCAGGAAAAAGAACTTGAGGATAAAATAGTAAATAATATTGTCAGTTTTCTAAAAGAGTTTGGTGGTGATTTTTCTTTCTTAGGCCGGCAAGTACCAATTTTAATCGACGGCGAAAAACATTTTATCGATTTACTCCTGCACAATCACGGTATTCCCTGCACCATTTTAGTTGATCTAAAAATAGGAAAAATAACTAGCCAAGATATCGGACAAATGAATAAATATGTTAGCTACTATCGATATAATAAACAATATACTCACGAG
>CAZEBE010000067.1:0-2206 GCA_964510275.1 uncultured Gammaproteobacteria bacterium | reverse complement strand
GTCGTGAAGAAGTTTTTTACGCCTTAGATGGTTTAGTTGATAAAATATTTATAGCTAAATATAAAACTAAACTGCCGAGTGAGGCGAAAATTAAAAGAATTATAAAAGAGCTTTAATTTTTTATCTTTTGTTCATAGAAACTTTATGATTTGTTCAGTTACCTTTTGTTAAACTTAATTAGTAATAACTAAGTTTAAAATTATGGACAACCAAATCATTATTTACAGCTCAGAAAATGGGGAGACAAAAATTGAGGTTAAGTTGGAAAATGAGACGCTGTGGTTATCACAAGATCAAATATCTAATCTTTTTGATAAAGGTAGATCAACTATCACTGAGCATATAAATAATATTTTTAAAGATGGGGAATTAGAAGAAAATTCAGTATGTCGGTTTTTCCGACGAACTGGAAATGATGGCAAGAATTATCAAGTAAAAAATTATAATTTAGATTTAATTATCTCAGTCGGTTATCGTGTTAACTCGGTTCGCGGTACTCAGTTTCGTATCTGGGCCACCCAGAAGTTAAAAGAATATATTATTAAAGGTTTTGTAATGGATGATGATAGGCTGGCTGACGGTCGAGTCGCTAAACCATATTTTCAAGAACTCGAAGCCAGAATTAGAAAAATCAGAACCTCGGAAGCTAACTTCTACCAAAAGATTAGAGATATTTTTGCCACTAGCGTTGATTATAGTCCTAAAGTAGATTATGCTAAACAATTTTTTGCTATGGTCCAAAACAAATTTCATTATGCAATAACTGGTTTAACAGCTTCTGAGATTATTAATAGTCGCATTGATAGCAATAAAGAGAATTTAGGCCTAACTAATTTTAAGGGAGAAATAGTAACCAGAGACCAAGCCGAAGTAGCTAAGAATTATTTAGAGGAAATTGAACTAAAAAGTTTGAACCTTTTGGTTGAACAATTTTTGTCATATGCGGAAAGACAAGTTGTTAAACAAAGATTAATGTATATGAAGAATTGGGTTCATGAGTTAAATGAATTCCTAATTTTTAACAGAGAAAAAATATTAAATAACTCTGGCTCAGTTTCTCACGATGATATGGAAGAAAAAGTCCGTTTAGAACTGGCTAAGTATAATCAAAAGCTGCTTAACTAAAAAATATTTATGAACAAAAATTTAAAAAACGATAGTTATAAAAGTTTGTTAGAGGAATTGAAAAGTATTATTTCTAACGGCCAACATCGGGCTTACAAGGCAGTTGATAATATTAAAGTGCAAACTTATTGGCAAATAGGGGAACGCGTAGTTAGAGAGGAGTTGAATAGTAAGGACAGGGCTGATTACGGAAAATATTTGATTAATAATTTAGCGATTGATTTAAATATAAGTCAAAGACTACTCTATCAAATAACTAAGTTCTACAAGGCTTACCCAATTGTGCACGCACTGCGTGCACAATTGAGTTGGCGGCATTATGTTTATTTAATTGAGTTAAAAGATAAATCAGAAAAAATATTTTATGAAAATAAAATAATTACTAATTCTTGGAGTTACAGAGAATTAGTTAGACAGATTAAAAATAAACTCTACCAAAATACCGACCAAAAAGAAATAATTAGCCTTCAAAAAAATATCACCCCTGCCACAACAGATATTCAAAAACTATTTAAACCAGAATATAATTTAAATTTTTTAAATATTTCGAAAAATCATCAAGAAAAAGAACTTGAAGATAAAATAGTACGTAACATAGATAATTTCTTAAAAGAGCTAGGTTCTGACTTTTTATTTCTAGGACGACAGGTGCCAATTTTAATTAATGGCGAGAAGCACTTTATCGATTTAGTACTTTTTCATCGTGGCATACCCTGCATCGTTTTAGTAGATTTAAAAGCTAAAAAACTAGACAGTCGCGATATTGGACAGATGAATAAATATCTAGGTTACTTTCGTGATAATAGACAATATGCTTACGAACAAGATGCTATTGGTCTGATTATTTGTAGTGAGGCTGGCTGTGAAGAAGTAATTTATGCTTTAAATGGGCTGGAAGATAAAATCTTTGTGGCTAAATATAAAACTAAGTTGCCAAGCAAGGCAGAAATTAGAAGAGTAATAAATAATTTATAATTTAAAAACAGCTCGACTAAATTTAGCCGAGCTGTTTTTGTATGTGAGATTTTTATTATTTTGCAATCACAATGTTTCCCTTTGTAGAGCTATTTTCGCCACCACA
>CAZEBE010000066.1:0-2620 GCA_964510275.1 uncultured Gammaproteobacteria bacterium | reverse complement strand
ATTAACATATTTATCGTGGAATATTAATTATTCAAAGGGTTATAAATTAACGGTTAGTTTTAAAAGTATTTTCTTTATCTTTTTCAAAAACTTCACCCTTATAAACCCAAACCTTAATACCAATGGCGCCATAACTTGTATTAGCAGCTCCTCTGGCATAATCAATATCAGCTCTTAGAGTATTAAGTGGGACTTTTCCCCAAACCAACTTTTCGCTACGAGCAATTTCAGCACCATTTAAACGTCCGCCAATAACCACCTTAGCACCCTGTGCACCAGAACGTTCGATGCGAGAAATTGTTTGCTTCATAACCTTACGAAAAGGAATACGTTTTTCAATCTCAAGAGCCATGGTTTGAACTGCAATTTGAGCAGATAAACCAGGACGGCTTACTTCTTTAATGTTTAAAGAAATCTCACCCATTCTAAAATTCTTAAGAAATTTAGTGTGTAATTTTTTCTTTAATTCTTCGACACCATTACCACCGCGTCCGATAAGTAGACCAGGTTTACCAGTCCATAAATCAATTTGGATGCGATTTAAACTGCGAATGATTTCAACTTTCTCAACTCCGGCTTCTCTAAATTCTTTGATGAGATAGCGTCTGACTGCGATGTCTTGAGCAACATTTTTAATATAATTTTTGCCGCTTTCAAACCAAACCGAGTCCCAGCTTTTTGTGATTCCCATTCTGAATATTTTTGGATTTACTTTTTTACCCATAGTATAACTTGTTACAAATTTAAGTATATGAAAGTTTTTCGATTAACCAACCTTGCGGCGGAAAACTTTAGCGGCAAAACCTTTTTCTGGAGCAGCCTTAGAGGTTTTGGCTTTAACAGGGGTTGCGCCCTCTTCAACTTCTTTTTTCTTAGATGTTTTTGAAGTCTTTTCAGCTTCTTTAGCTAAGTCCTCTAACTTCATTGGAGCTTCGGTCTTAACTACTTTCTTCTCATGTTTTCCAGAATCAACGATTTCTCCTAGAACTACTGATACATGAGCACCACGTTTACGAATTACGGTAGCGCGACCATGAGCTTTAGGCATCCAACGTTTTAAAGTTGTTCCTTCATCAGATCTAATTTCTTTAATGAATAAATTATTTCGATCTAAACCGTAAGTGTTAACGCCGTTAGCGATAGCTGATTCAATCATCTTAGCTACTGGTTCAGTGGCGATTTTATTAGTAAATTTGAGCTGAGCCAAAGCTTTGTCAACTGGCATTTTGCGAATTAAGTCGATAACTAATCGTACTTTGCGAGGTGACATTCTCAAATCATTTATACTAGCTTTAATTTCCATAAATTTTTGAACTTAATGCTTCTTATTTACCTTTAGCTTGAGCCTTAGCTGCTTTACCGCCGTGAGAAATAAACTTACGGGTTGGAGCAAATTCGCCTAAGCAATGTCCTACCATATTTTCAACAACATAAACTGGAAAATGAGTTTTGCCGTTATGAACACCAATAGTGATACCAACCATTTCTGGGGTGATGGCACAGGCTCGATCCCAAACTTTAATTACAGTTTTATCTCCTGGAGTTAAAGCCTGAACTTTTTTCAGGATGCGAGGATTGATATATGGTCCTTTTTTCAAACTTCTCGACATAATATTTTACTTATTTAAATTATTTTCTTTTAGCTCTTCTCTTAACAATTAACTTGTCAGTAGAGCTCTTTTTTCTAGTTTTAATACCAAGTGCTGGTTTACCCCATTTAGTCTTTGGATATCTTAGACCAATGGATTGTTTACCTTCACCACCACCATGTGGATGATCATTAGGGTTCATCGCTGTACCGCGAACGGTTGGACGAATGCCAAGCATACGACTGCGACCAGCTTTACCTAAACTAATGTGGCGCAAATCTGGATTACTAGCACGACCAATAGTACATAAACATTCTTTCTTAACCAATCTAATTTCACCAGATGGCATTTTAATTTGAGCATATTTTCCTTCAACGCCCATAACAAAGGCACTATTACCAGCACCACGAGCTACCTTAGCTCCACGACCAGCAATAAGTTCAATGTTATGAATAGCAACACCAGCTGGAATAAATTGAACCGGCATAGCATTACCAATCTTGATTTCAATTAACTCTTTACCACTTACGATTTTATCACCAACGGTTAAACCAATTGGAGCAATAATATATCTCTTTTCACCATCAGCGTAATTGAGTAAAGCGATTCTAGCACCGCGACCTGGATCATATTCGATTGAAGCCACTGTAGCTGGAATACCATATTTATCACGTTTAAAATCAACGATACGGATATAACGTTTTACGCCACCGCCTTGATGTCTGACTGTTATTTTACCATTACTATTACGACCACCTCTTTGTTTTTTAATTACAATCAAAGATTTTTCTGGCTTTGAAGTTGTAATATCGGCAAAGTCATCAAATGTTGCTTGTCGGCGGCCGGGAGTAGTTGGTTTTACTTTTTTAATTCCCATAGGTATGTTTGCTAAAATTTCAAAATTATATTTTAAACACCTTCGTAAATTGCAATTGTGTCACCTTTTTTTAAGGTAACAATCGCTTTTTTTAAATCGCTTCTGCGACCCTTGATTCGACCACGAGCTACTGCTTTTCCTTTTACGCAAACAA
>CAZEBE010000065.1:0-2638 GCA_964510275.1 uncultured Gammaproteobacteria bacterium | reverse complement strand
TGTCAGTCATAATTATTTATTTAACAGTTTCTAAAAAAGCTTTATAAAATTTTTGGTAACCTTCTCGGCGGCTAGGATAAACTGATTCGATAAAGTTATCAGCATCAACCCATTTCCATGATGCGTGGTCCCAGTGATTAATTTTTATATCTTCATCTTTACCAATAAATTCGGCAATTAACAACCCCTGTTTTTGTCCTTTATAGCCAGACTTTCCGAAATTAAGTCCAAGCTTGGCAAACTCATAAATATTTAAGTTTTTAAAAGCTTTT
Organism: uncultured Gammaproteobacteria bacterium; assembly: GCA_964510275.1. GTDB lineage: Bacteria > Patescibacteriota > Patescibacteriia > Patescibacteriales > UBA12465 > JAEZRQ01. The sequence continues at coordinate 2,366 of CAZEBE010000065.1, read as the reverse complement.
GTAATTTTAAATTTATCAGTATTTAATTCTTCTCGCAGTTCTCTGGCTCCGGCTACTTCTAATTTTTCACCATCTCTGCCTCCTTGGGGTATTTGCCAATGTGTATGGTTATCTTGGCGTTCTACTAATAATATTTTAATACCATCAGCCGTTTTTTTATAGAGTAAACAGGCCACATTAGAACGGAATAAAAATGGCTGAATAACAATAGTGTTAAGAACTTTTAAGCTAAAAATAACGGTGGCATTCCAGATTCTTTTAAAACGACTAGGTTGTTTAATTAAGCGCCATAACCACTCAAAACCAGTTACTCTAAAAATTTTAGGAGCTCTTTTAATTTTATTAGTTAAGAAATCAAAGGAACCGCCAACAGCTAGAGCTAATCTGACACTCGGCCAATTTTTTATTCCGTGCCAAATTAATTTTTCTTGGGTTGGTGCTCCTAAAGTAACAAAAATTAACTTCGGTTCGAATGCTCTTATTCTATCAGTTTCTTTCTCGATTAACAATTCTTTTTTATCAATATCTAAAAGTTCAAAAATCAATTTTGGCCAGCGATTTTTTAAAGTTTCGGTAATATCATTAGCACTGGATAATCCATCTTGTCGGTTAATGATTAGAGTTTTGATTTGTTTTTCTTCGGCTAGATTAAGAAGCCAAGGAGTTAAATCAGAACCAGTAATTCTAGGAATTATTTTTCTCTTTAGTATTCCTGCGAGCACTAAACCAAAACCATCAGCCACGGCAATGTCAGCTGAATTTAAAATATAAAAATATTCTTCATCACGTCCTGCTTGCAAAATTATTTCCGGATTAGGAGTGACTAAGAAGTGATTTTTATCGTCATTTAAAAAAAAGTCTAAGCGTTTTAGAAGCTCATCTTTTTTTATAGTAGATATATTTATTCCCAAAATATTAACCATATGATATACTTTGTATAGGCTTATTTTATTATAAAAAAACTATTTAGTCAAAAGATAACTATGTCTAAGGAACTTAAAATATCTAATAAAATTAGGGAGATTAAGATTGATAACCCCAAGACTAATGGGTATGCTTTAAAGTGGATTAGCATCGCCAATGCTGAAAAAAAAGAAATAGATTATTTAAGAAAAAACTTTGGTTTTAATATCAGTCATTTACGCGCTTCAATTTCAACTGTTTTTGCTCAGCGCCCCATGGTTGAGGCAGAAAAAGACTATGTTTTTGTTATTCTTCACTTCCCGACTTTTAAAGGAGAAAAAATTATTCCGGGGGAAATTGAGTTTTTTATCGGTCATGGTTATTTGATAACTTTGCACAACGGCAATTTAAAACCACTTAATGACTTTTTTGATTATTGTGAAAAAAACCCTAAAGACCTGTTATCATACAACACCGAAAGTTCAAGCACTTTGTTGTATGAGCTTTTAAATAGGTTGATTAAAAATTGTTATAACATTCTAGATCAAAACAGCATCAACATTAATGACGTTGAAGAAATTATCTTTGAAGGCGACCAGCGACATGCTGTTGGTAAAATTCTTGAGTTGCGCCGTAATATTATTAATATTCGTAAGATTATGCAAAATCACACGAATATTTTAGAGCACCTGCAAAACATGAAAAGTTCTTTAGTTCCCCATAAATTAATTAGACAGCATTATGAATATTTAGGAGAACATTCCAAAAGAATTTGGGAGGTGCTGGCTTTACAGAAAGAAATGATAGATGTCTTAAATGACACTAACGAATCTCTGCTTAATGATAAGATGAATGTTATCATGAAAACTCTAACCATCTTCTCTGTTTTGGTTTTACCTTTAAATTTATTGGCGGGTATTTTTGGTATGAATGCTAAATATATGCCCTTTGTTGACGGTCCTTATGGTTTCTGGATTCTATTAAGCATTATGTTTGCTGGTTTATTAATACTATTAACCGTATTTACTAAAAAGCGCTGGTTATAGTTTATTTTGCTAATATAAGCTATTTTATAAACCACCCCGTAAGGTGGTTTTTGTATTGACAAAAGTATAAAAATGTTATAAAATACTATTGACAGATTGTGGTATAAGTTTTAAACTTGAGTGTTAAATAAAGATTGAAAAATCTATGAAAATTGCGTTTATCGGACAAAAAGGAATTCCAACTAAGACTGGCGGCGTTGAACGTCAAGTCGAAGATTTGGCTTTAAGTATGGTTAAAGAGGGCCATGAAGTTTTTGTTTACGCTCGATCTAGTTATAACCCCGAGAAACTACAAGAATGGAACGGCGTTAAGATTATTACAGTTCCTAGTATTGCTTCAAAAAATCTAGACGCGATTACTTCAACGTTTTTTGCTTGTTTGGATTTAGTTCGTCGTAAATATGACATTATTCATTT
>CAZEBE010000064.1:0-2722 GCA_964510275.1 uncultured Gammaproteobacteria bacterium | reverse complement strand
TATTTTTCCAATCATAGCTTTAATGATGTCTTAAAGTCACCTTTTTTTGCACGACTTCATTTAGACACTGCTAACCTCGATAAATATAATAACGATGTTTTTACTAATGTTTTATTAGATTTTTTAAAGAAGTCAAGTAATTGGATGCTTTCAGGGGCAACCTCACTCTTGATGGGAACAACAAATTTTGTTATTTCCTTGACCATGATAATTTTGACTATGTTCTTTTTCTTTGTCGATGGCAAAAAAATGTTGACCAGTTTAATGTATTTACTGCCACTTAAAGACAAGTATAATAAAGAAATTTTTAACAAGTTCCGAGAGATTAGTTACACAACAATGATTTCTACTTTTGTAGTGGCTATTGCTCAAGGGGTGGTCGGGGCAATCGGTTTCTCTTTTGTTGGTTTTCCAGCTTTTTTAGCTGGAGTTTTAGTCGCTATTTTATCGCTTTTGCCATATGTTGGCTCAATGATTTTTTATGTACCAGTTGGTCTTTATTATTTAGTAATGGGTCAGACTTGGCAGGGAATTTTCATTTTACTTTGGGGATTCTTTATCATCGGTACTATTGATAACGTAATTCGTGCTTGGATGCTTAAAGATAAAGCGCAAATTAATCCAATCTTTGTGGTCTTTTCGGTCTTAGGCGGAATTAGTTTGTTTGGTTTTTGGGGAGTTATTTTAGGCCCCTTAATAGTTTCCATAACTGTTTCAATCTTACATATTTATAGTTTGGAATTTGCTTCAGAACTTAATTCCGTTTCTGAAAAACCTCTAATTAAAAGTCCAAAGGCTAAAAAAAAATAATATGTCAGAACTTAAAATTTTAGGCCACATTGATTTACCAGAGAGGAAAATTAGACCAGAAGAGTATCATGATTTGCTAGAGAATAAAATGGGTGGCATTAGCCGGGAAGTTAATAAGCAATTTAATTGTGAGTTCTTAGATGATAAGGGTTGTATTTCGATGGATGGAAACGAAGCTGATGAAAAATTAGTTAATGATTTAGAAAAAGATTGGGCGAGTCGTCAGGGTAAAACGGTTGAGGAGTGGCGTCAGTCTAAAGAAAGGAATCCGGCTACGATTAACGAGATGGCAATTACTATTACTTTACATCGTTTGCTAGGAAGTCGTTTTATTGTTGCTCGAGCCGCTCCTATCGATGACTACACTCGTCATGTGGATAATGTTTTAATTGATAAAGAGACCGGCGCTATTGTTTGTGGATTTGATGAGGTGCTGGGTTTTGAGGGTGATGATGGTGGTGAAAAAAAAGAAAAAAAGACTAAAGATATTTTAGCTGACGGTGGATCATCTTTAAAATATGGAGCCACAATCATAGGCGGTAAGATAGTTAGAAAAGAATTAAATAGTATCCCAACTTTTTATTTGTCTTTGTCTAAAGAAGAATTAACAAGTTTGCTTAAGGATATTAAAGCCAGCAATGAACCAACCGAGAATGAAAAAAATCTTGTCCTTAAAATGATTACTTCTCTAGAAAAACAATATGAAGAAGCTCAGAAAATTGCTAACGGCTTAAGCTTAATCGAAAATTTGGATAAATTTTCTGGTTCTTTGGAAATAATTAAAAATCAAATTAATTTATAAATTTATGTTAGGAGAAAAAACCAAAAAGAATTTAGAAGAAGCCTTTGCTGGTGAATCAATGGCTCGTAATAAATATGATTATTTTGCTTCAGTAGCTCGTAAATCGGGCTATGAGCAAATCGCCAACTTTTTTACCGAGACGGCTTTAAATGAAAAAGAGCATGCTAAACTTTGGGCAAAACAATTGGAATTAATTAGCGATCTGCCAACGAATTTACAACACGCTTTTGAGGGTGAACATTTTGAAAATTCGAATATGTACCCTCGCATGGCTAGTGAGGCTCGTGCCGAAGGACATGAAGACGTTGCTGTTTTGTTTGAAAAAGTAGCCGAAATTGAAAAACATCACGAAGCTAGGTATCGTAAGCTATTAAGTAACTTAGAAACTGGTGAAGTTTATAAGAAGATTGGTCCTAAAAAATGGATTTGTCTTAATTGTGGTCATATTTATGAAGGTGAGGAAGCTCCTTTGGTTTGTCCAACTTGTGCTCACCCTCAAGCCTTCTTCCAATTATTGGCAGAGAATTATTAATTATAAAATATATGCGCGAAGGTCAAATTTACGTTTGTGCTATTTGTGGCAATGAAGTTGAATTTGTAAAAGATGGTGGCGGAAAATTAGTTTGTTGCGGAGCAGAAATGAGTAAGAAAGAAGAATAACTTGAAATTATAAAAAATGCCCGATCCGCCAGATGGAGAAGGGCGTTTTTTACGCTGGGTTAATCACTATTCCCAAAAATAATTTTTCCATATATAATAAGCCCAATACTAAAATTAACAAGAAACCAGGTTATAAAGGGTGCTTGTCAATTCGGTGTGGAGATAGTAGAATAATAAAGGAAGTTTTTCTGATAATTAAAAGATTGGAAAATTTTCCTAATATTGCGGGATTAGTATAACAGTAGTACGGAGGCCTCCAAATCCTCTAGCGCAGGGGCGGCACCTGCATCCCGTGCCAATATAAAAAACCACTTTTTTAAGAGTGGTTTTTTGTTATCTAATGTCTCAGATTATGCTATAATTTAAACAAATAATTAAAATATTATGAATACATTAGAGTTTTTGCGTCAATTTCATCTCGGTGGTTATGCTATTTTTGATTTAGTGGTA
>CAZEBE010000063.1:0-2798 GCA_964510275.1 uncultured Gammaproteobacteria bacterium | reverse complement strand
AAAGCCATTAGAACGGTTGATAATCAAGTGAAAAAAATTGTTACCGAAATATTAAAACGAGATGGCACAATTTTAATTACCGCTGACCATGGTAATGCCGATGAGATGTATGACGTTAAGAAAAAACAAATTATTAAAGAACACTCTTTAAATCCAGTGCCGTTTGTTGCTGTCAGTCGAGAGTTGGCTAATAAAAAAGTTAAAAAAATAAATTTAAGTAATTTAGAGGTTAGTGGTAGCTTGGCTGATGTGGCACCAACAGTTTTAGAAATAATGGATATTAAAAAGCCGAAGGATATGACTGGAAAGAGTATTATTTAATATTAGTTAAACTGTTTTTAGAAAATTATTTTGGCGTTTCAGGTTTATTAAGATATCATCATAATTGTGAAACGCCAGATTTTATAACATTCTAACACTTAAATTACGTATCCAATCGTTTTGCAAAGGTTGTTGGTGTTTATGAAGCCATTGATTTTTCCGTTACCACGCGCCTATAGGTATAACCCCCCGTATAAAGAAAAAGAAAAACCCGGATCACAACGATCCGGGCCCTTTTTATATATAGAGGTGTTTACGATTAATTTCCTGGTACAATCACATCAAATGGAGTGGTTTCCCCATAAGCTTTGTAACCATCACCATTACAGAAACGAGGAATATTCTTTTTAAAATAATCTGGTTTTGATTTTTGAATTAAGCCAACTAAGAAATAACAAACGGCCAGATAAGTTCCGTAACCAGCGTCATCTGGTAGGTTTAATTCCCAGCGAGAATCGCTTTCGCCAAAATATAAATTCTTGCCAAAGCTAATTACTAATTCTTTTTTGTCCCTTACGACAAACTTAGCGTGACGGGCTTCACCAAAACTAAAAGCCCGAAGTGATACTTTAGGACCAAATAATTCGTGACGTTTAATATCTAACATCGGCGCTAAGTTAGCGAATTTATCAGGTAAGATAAAAGCGTATGATTGATATTGTTTAAACTTTTTGGGAATTTTAATTTTTTTGATCGTTTTTTTAATATTCTCTGTTTTTTCTGAGGTGGCACTTAAAATCATTCCTAGATAGGTTGAAACGTTGTAAGTATATGGTTCTGGTAATTTTCGATAAGTAAAAACTTGGTCAGCGATCTTAGCCGCACTAGAATCCCCTGAACAAGTAATTAAAATAGTTTTAAGTCCGGATTTTTTAGCAAGCTCCGTTTCCCAGATAGCATCTTTTTCGCCAGAAGCTGAAATAACAATCACCTCAGAAATGGTTTGACTTTTTATTAGTGGTTCATAGTAATGAATTAAATCTTTAAAATCGCTCTCGGTAGCAAAGATGGCTTTTTTGAAAATAATTTTACCAGTATTGTAAGCGTTGCCACTACCGACTACTAAAGGAAACTTGAAATCACTAGGATTTAATTTTACCGGTTCGTTTTTACTAAAGAAATCTAGGGCTAAGAGTACTATTTCGTCTAAAGATTTTATCTTGTATTTTGTCATATTTATATTTTTTTACCCAATTTTATTGATATTTTAATTATAGTTTATATTGATTTTTATTTCAATTTCAGGTAAGCTAAAAACGAATAATAATCTAAGTAATTTACTTAAACTTATGTCTGGACACTCCAAATGGGCGACAACCCATCGCCAAAAAGAATTAGTGGATGCTAAACGCGGCGCTATTTTTACTAAAATTGCTAATAACATTTCAATTGCAGCTCGAAAGGGCGGTGATCCTAATTCAAATCCAGCTCTTCGGGCGGCTGTTGATAAGGCTCGCGAAGCTAATATGCCAAAGGATAATGTTGAGCGCGCCATTAAAAAGGGTACAGGGGAATTAGGTGGTGCTCAAGTTGAGGAATTATATTATGAAGGTCTAGGCCCAGTCGGTTTACAAGTGATTGTTAAAAGTGTGACTGATAATAAAAATCGTTCCGCTTCCACTATTCGTCATATATTTACTAAGACCGGTGGGGCTTTTGGTTCTGTTATGTGGAATTTTTCCCAACAAGGCGTCTTTATGATTTCTAAGGAAGAGTTGGATGTTAAAAAAATTAATTTTGATGAATTAGAGCTTGAATTAATTGATGGTGGCGCGGAAGATATTAAAAAAGAAGCCGAAGGTTTAACTATTTACACTGCATTATCTGATTTTCAAAAAATGGAAGATTTTTTAAATTCTAAAAATATAAAAACTGAATCTGGTGAAATTGAATATGTAGCTAAAGAAAAAATAAACTTATCTGAAGAGGATAAAGAGAAGGCGGAAAAGTTTGTTGAAGAACTTGAGGACAATGAAGATGTTAGTGATTATTATTTAAACGCTGACTTATAATTTTATGTCAAAAATTATCTTGGGCGTTGATCCAGGAATTGCTGACACTGGCTATGGAGTGATAAGTGAAGATGGCGGAAAAATTTCTTGTCTAACTTATGGTTCGATAAAAACTAGTTCGAAAGACGATTTAATTACTCGACTAGATATTTTGCATCGCGAACTTGATAAAATAATTAAAAGATATAAGCCAGACGTGGCTTCAATTGAAGAATTGTTTTTTAGTAAAAATGTAAAAACGGCTCTAACCGTTGGTCATGCTCGTGGGGTTATTCTGTTAACTTTTAAACAGAATAATTTACAATTTTTAGAATTTAAACCATCGCAAGTAAAACAAGGGGTGACTTGTTATGGTGCCGCTAATAAAAACCAGGTTCAAAAAATGGTACAAAGACTACTTGGTTTAAAAGAGATTCCCAAGCCAGATGATGCGGCCGACGCTTTAGCGGTGGCGATGTGTGCTTT
>CAZEBE010000062.1:0-2877 GCA_964510275.1 uncultured Gammaproteobacteria bacterium | reverse complement strand
AGTCTCTTTTGCCATAATTCACCAACCGAAATTCTCATATAAACATCCACATCAAAATCATCATGATGAGTTTTAAATGGATTAGCTTCAGCACCTCCAGTAGTCACTTCAATGGTTGGGGTCTCCACCTCAAAGAAACCATGACGTTTCATAAAGTCACGAGTTACTTCCCAAAACAAAGACTTTTTATAAAACATGTCACGAAGTTCTGGATTTAAAAGTAAATCCAAATAACGTTTGCGCAGTCTATCTTCTTCATCTTTTAAGCCATACCAAGCATCAGGAATTGGACGAAGAGCTTTGGTGAGCAAAGTCCATTCGGTAACAAAAACGCTTTTCTCACCTTTGTGAGTTAAGAAAACATAACCTTTTATCTGTAAAAAATCAGCAATGTCAATTAATTTAACAAAAATTTTGTAGCTATCAGCCCCTAAATCTTTTTTGGAAAATGCTAGTTGAATATTACCAGAAGCATCTTCTAAATTAGCAAATGATAAATTGCCATGTTCTCTCTTTGCTCGAAGTCGACCAGCGATATAAAACTCTTTTTTAGTTTCTACTAATGAGTCAAAATCAGCCAAAATATCAGCGATGTTGTAATCACGAGTTACTTTAGCTGGATAAGTAGCAATTCCAAGTTTTTTTAATTCCTCTAGTTTATGAAATCTGTCTTCCCTCTCGGAACCAGTGCTAATTATTGATCCATTAGTATTTTCCATATTATTTAGTCTACTTTAACAATTTTATAATTCATTAAACCACGAGGTGTTTCAACGGCTACTTTTTCACCCTTTTTTCTGCCAATAAAAGCAACACCAAGCGGTGATTCGTTAGATATTAAACCATTTAGCGGGTCAGCTTCATTAAAACTAACAATAGTATATTCTTTCTTTTTGCCATCAATTTCAACTGCTACTTTTGAACCCATTACAATGTGTTCGCTGTCGGTGGTTTTATTAACAATGGTAACATTTTTTAGAATGTTCATTAGTTCTAAAATACGACCTTCGTTTAAGGCTTGAGCATCTTTAGCCTCGCTATATTCAGCATTTTCTGATAAATCGCCAAGTTCTTTGGCGCGTTCAATGCGTTCAGCAATTTCTTTGCGGCGAACCGTAGAAAGATAATCGTGCTCTTCTTTTAACTTGTTGTAACCCTCTTGAGTGATGATTTGTTCTGGCATAAGAATAGTTTAAATACCAAATAGTAAATCTAAATAATTTTTCTATTTAATAAGCTAATAAATATGATTTTATGCAATTTAATATACTTCATTTTACGATTTCTAGCAAGCCCCATCTTTTTGAATAATTAAGGTTGTTGATAAAAGTAAATATCCAATACCTAGTGGATGATCGAGATAGGGTGTAAAAAAATTAACAACCACTAAAACTAGTACTCCTAAACTTAAAATACCAGCAAAAACGTCGCCTTTACGCCATTTTTTAAAACCACTTAAAACTGTCATCGTTATTAAAAACAGATAAGACAGTAAACCAAGTAATCCTAATTTAAGCCATAGGGCTAGATAACCCCACTCAAAGGCATAGGTAGTATAATTGCCATCAGTGTTATTTTGTAAAACTCTCGGGTCGCTGCTTTTATAAGTTATCGTTTTGCCGTAGCCAAAACCAAGCACTGGATTTTTAATAATTTCTTGCCACATTACCGGCAAGAGTGACCAACGAGAAGCCACGGCCGCTTCACCCGAATCTAAACTAACGCGTTTGATAAAAGAGTCTGCTGAGAAAGCTCCCGGTTTAGGAATTGGAAAATAAACGACCAACAAAATTAAGGCGATCGATGCTAAAAAACTACCGATAACCAAGAATATTTTAGACCAAATTTTGGACCAACCAAAAAATATCAGTTGCAGTAAAAAACCAAGTGCTAACACTGCCACCATCGCCAACCAAAAACTACGTGACATTGATAATAAACAAATGCCCCAAGCTAAAACAATAAGAGGCCAAGACTGACGTTTTAAAAAAGGTACCATCACTAAAACAATGGCGGCATAAACTTGTGACTGGATAAAAATTCGTGGCCAAGAACCAAGCGTTGGAGTAATTTCAGCTACGCCAGTACGCCTGAGCCATAGATATAAATCCGAAACAATTCCTAAATTATGGGTAAAGATATAAAGAATAATAAAAGTTTCTACGCCAAGCCAAACAAAAGATGCTACGGCGACTGTTTTTAAGCGCTCGTAAACTTCAGTTTTGGCTTGATAATAAACAGATAGAATAGGAAAAATTAACAAGAAAAATAACCAAGCATTAAAATCCGCGAAGATATTACCTAAACTATTATGATAATAGAACGCCGTTAGAAGAGCTAAAAAAATAAAAGATGCTAAAACAACCAAATACTTAGTCGCTTTAAAATCTTTTATTTGTAAAAATAACCGGTTGCGCTCTTCCTTGTTAAATAATTTAATAAGATAAGCCAGCATAATAATTGCAAAAATTATCATGCGAATTGAAACTGAGCCGATTTCAAATAAATGGCCTTTTGAGCCAATTATCAGTTCTGCAAATAGTATGAGTAGTCCATTTTCTAAATTTCGATAAGTTAAAAATAAAGTAAGTGCTACAATAATTACCACGGCAATTATTTTAAGTGGGTTATAAAAATAAGCCCCAAAAGAAACAAGTTCAATTAAAGCTATAATTCCTAAAATTAAGCCGGTCTTTTTATAACTGATGTTTAGCATAGATAATAGCCTTAGCCTTTTGATACTTCTTAACTGCTGGTAAAAATGGAAATAACTTATAAGAAAAAGATGGCAACCAAGAGCTAATTGTTCCACCAGGAGTAATGGTAAATAAATATTCGTCGACAAAAATTCCAACTTTATTATTTTCTAACATTGTT
>CAZEBE010000061.1:0-2963 GCA_964510275.1 uncultured Gammaproteobacteria bacterium | reverse complement strand
TTAATATTTCGGTAACAATTTTTTTCACTTGATTATCAACCGTTCTAATGGCTTTAACAGCCGCCGGAATATTACCCGTATGCCCCACCATATCAGCATTAGCAAAGTTAACTAAAATAAAATCATACTTATCATTTTTTAATTCTTCTAAAATTCTCTCTCCCACTAATTTTGCCGACATCTCAGGAACGGTGGCGTAAGAATCAACCCGAGGTGATGGAATTAAAATTCTATCTTCACCTTTAAAAGGAACTTCGTTACCACCATTAAAGAAATAAGTAACGTGGGCATATTTTTCTGTTTCGGCAATTCTAAGTTGTGTAAGTCCGACCCCAGATAAGATTTCTCCCAAACAATTAGTTGGCCTGATTGAAGGAAAAGCAATGTGCAAACCTAAATTCTTTTCATAATCAGTAAAGGCCACAAAATATAAATCTTTAAACTTTTTATTTTTTAAATCAGCTGATTTAAATTTTGCATCAACAAAAACACGAGTAATTTCTCTGGCGCGGTCAGCGCGGTAATTAAAAAAGATAACAGAATCGCCGTCCTTAATAATTTCGGCACCCTCAATAGCTACCGGCAACATTTCTTCGTCGTAAACCTGATTATCGTAGCTAGATTTAATTGCTTCATCAGCGGTTTTAAATTTAGCCCCAGCACCACTTACCATCGCACTATAAGATTTATTAATTCTCTCCCAGTGATTATCGCGGTCCATAGCATAAAAACGACCAGACACTGTGGCAATTTCACCAACCCCTAATTTAGCCATTTCTTTTTCAAGTGTCGCTACAAATCTGCGGCCACTATCACGTGGCGTATCTCTGCCATCTAAAAAAGCATGAACATAAACTTTTCTAAGACCTTCTTTTTTAGCATAAGCAAGTAAAGCAAATAAATGATCAAGAGATGAATGAACACGACCATCAGACACTAGGCCCACGATATGCCAAGCACCTTTAGTTTTTTTAATATGACTAACAGAAGCAGATAGTTCAGTGTTATCAAAAAAAGTTTTATCGCGAATGGCTTTATTTATCATGAGTAAGTCTTGATAGACAGTTCGTCCGGCACCTAAGTTTAAGTGACCAACTTCTGAATTACCAAAGACACCTTTAGGCAACCCAACCTTTTCCTCAGAAGCAGCTAACAATTTAACTGGATATTTAGAAGTTAATTCATCGAAAAACAACGGCGCGGCACAGCTAACGGCGTTACCTTTGGATTTTTTAGCAATTCCCCAACCATCTAAAATGATAAGAGCCACTGGTTTTTTTAAATTTTTATTATTCATAACTTTTATAATTAGTTCCTATCAATTTCCTAGCAAATTGACGAAAAATCATCAAAGATGGTAGTATAATACTAATAATACTAAATAAACATATTAAAGACAATTCTGCAAAACTGAAGAATTTTTTTATTGACTTGCTGATTCTTTTGGTAAAATTACTCCTGGCGATTAAACAATTGATCCACGGCTTGATTCTTACTGTTATCATGCCTATTTTTCTGATTTCTAAATTTTTATTTACCAAACCGTTAATCAGACTTTATCATCTAATTTTTAAATTTAGAAAATCAGAAATTGCCGAAAGTCCTTGGCACGTTTTACTTAAACAAAAAGCGTTACACGTGTTGGTTTTTTGTCTGACCATATTAAGCATCACCAGCAACTTAATAAACAGTAAAAACGCCGATAATCTTACTTTTAAGGCCAGTCAAACAATTGTTTCCCACTTAGCAAAAAATGAATTCAGTACTATAACTGACGACACTACACTTATTGAAGAGGTTGGCAATTTAAGGCAGATACTAGCCGCTGGACAAGAACGATATAACAATTTAGCAGCAACTATTACAAACAGACCCTGGGTTAGCGACATTAATGAAGAAGAAGATTCTTTAACTTATGAAAACGGCTTTTTAATAAATAACCAACCGCTTAATCCTGGCAATGAAAGTGGCGTTGCTTCTTCTAATAATGAGAATGCTAATCGCCAAGAGATCGTTTATTACACAGTTAATAACGGTGACACCATCTCATCAATTGCTAATAAATTTAAAATTAGTATTAACACAATTCTGTGGTCTAACAACTTAACAGCTTTTAGTTTAATCAGACCAGGTGATAAACTAACAATTTTACCTGTTAGTGGCACGGTTTATACCGTTAAAAGTGGCGATACAGTTGGAAAAATTGCTAGAACTTTTGGTGTTGAGGAAAATAGTATTTTTAAATATAATAATATTGCTAGCGCTAATGGCTTAATCATCGGCAAGACAATCATTATTCCTGGTGGTAAAAAGCTAAGCACCGCAGTTGCTACTACCAGAACAACCACCAAAACTAGCGGAGCAGCGGCAGTAATTGAAAAGCTAGTAAAACCAAGTACCGGAAAAGATGCTGGTGGTTCTATGGTTTGGCCAACAGTTGGTCATAGAATAACTCAATATTATTCTTGGCGTCATACTGGTCTAGATATCGCCAATAAAATTGGCACCCCTCTTTATGCAGCCGACGCTGGTACGGTTGAATATTCTGGATGGAGTAATGGTTACGGAAATAATGTTTTAATAAATCATGGTGGTGGTAAAAAAACTCGATACGCCCACGCGTCTAAATTATTTGTTAAGGTCGGCGAAAAAGTATCAAGAGGCGAACAAATAGCCGCCATGGGTTCAACTGGTTGGTCAACCGGATCCCATATTCACTTTGAAGTTATTATAAACGGAGCTAAATATAATCCACTAAACTACATAAAATAAAGATAAAAATATGCAAATCATTCTCGGAATTTTAATTACTGCTCTAGGAGCTTTTATGGTTATAAGAACCGATTTAATCTTACAGACTTTCGGACGCGTTTCTTGGTTTGAAGAGAACCTCGGTTCCGAGGGTGGTTCCCGTCTTGGTTATAAATTATTAGGGTTATTAATTCTGTTTTTTGGAATTATCA
>CAZEBE010000060.1:0-3141 GCA_964510275.1 uncultured Gammaproteobacteria bacterium | reverse complement strand
GCTGAAGCTAAAAAGAAAGAACTTGATGAAATTTATGAAAAGGAGGATGGTGAGGGAGCAATGGACGATATTGATCCATCTCGAAGAAGAAATTAATTTTTATACTTATGGCTGAACAAAATACTCCAGAAAAAACTTCATTTCCACAAATGGAAGAAAATGTTTTAAATTTTTGGAATGAATCAAAAACCTTTGAAAAGTCTTTAGAAAAAACTTCACCTCGCGGTGACTACGTTTTTTATGACGGACCTCCTTTTGCTACCGGTACCCCTCACTACGGACATTTAGTCGGTAGTATTATGAAAGATGTGATTCCTCGCTATCAAACGATGCGTGGTTATCACGTGGACCGCAAATGGGGTTGGGATTGTCACGGTCTGCCAATTGAAAATATTGTTGAAAAAGAATTAGGCACTAAAACTAAAAAAGAAATTGAAGAACTTGGCATCGCTAAGTTTAATGATATGTGTCGGGCTCGCGTTTCGACTTATATTGATGACTGGAAAAAAGTTGTCAGTCGTTTAGGCCGCTTCGCAGACATGGAAAATTCCTATCGCACCATGGATTTAAATTACATGGAAAGTATTTGGTGGGCGCTTAAAGAAATGTGGGATAAGGATTTGATTTACAAGGCTTATCGTTCGATGCATATTTGTCCACGATGTGAGACTACTTTGTCACAATCAGAGGTCAGCGAAGGGTATAAAGATATTAAAGACTTATCGGCGATTGCTAAGTTTGAATTGTTAGATGAACCAGGCACTTATGTTTTAGCTTGGACAACAACTCCTTGGACTTTAATTGGTAATGTTGCTTTAGCGGTTGGCGCTGAGATTGATTATGTAAAAATTAAAAGCGCCGATGTAAATTATATTCTCGCCAAAGAAAGATTAGCTGACACGATGAAAGAGGTCGCTTATGAAATCATTTCTGAATTTAAAGGTTCAAAATTAGTAGGCAAGAAATATAAACCATTGTTTGATTATTACTATAACGATACAAATTTACCTAACCACGAAAATGGCTGGCAAATTTATGATGCTGAATTTGTGACCACCACTGACGGTGTTGGCGTGGTTCATATTGCGCCTGCCTTTGGTGAAGATGATATGAATTTGGGTCGCGCTAAGAATTTACCTTTCATTCAACACGTTGGTATGGATGGTGTGTTTAAAAAAGAAGTCTCTGATTTTCCGGGTTTACATGTTAAGCCAGTGGAAGATCACATGGCCACTGACATTGAAATCATTAAATATTTAGCGGGTCACTCAACGCTGTTTCATAAAGAAAAATACGAACATAGTTATCCTCATTGTTGGCGTTGTGATACACCACTAATTAACTATGCGACTTCTTCTTGGTTTATCAATGTCACCAAATTAAAACCAGAATTACTAAATAACGCCGAAGGGATTAATTGGTCACCAGAACATTTAAAGAACGGTCGCTTTGGTAATTGGTTAGAAGGAGCTCGTGATTGGTCAATTTCTCGTCAACGTTTCTGGGCTAGTGCTATTCCAATTTGGGAATGTGAGTGCGGTCATCAGCACATGATTGGCAGCGTTAGCGAACTTGAAGAATTATCAGGTGCTAAAAATATTGATGATATTCATAAAGATAAAGTTGATTCCATTACTATTCCATGTACTAAATGTGGTGGTGTGATGAAACGTATTCCTGATGTGCTTGATTGTTGGTTTGAATCAGGTTCGATGCCTTATGCTCAATTACATTATCCATTTGAGAATAAAGAAAAATTAGAAGCGACTTTCCCAGCCCAGTTTATTGCTGAAGGCGTCGACCAATGTCGCACTTGGTTTTATTACACTCACGTGGTTGCTGGGGCTTTAAAAGGTTCTCGTGGTTTCGACAATGTAATTGCTAACGGTATTGTGCTGGCTGAAGATGGTAAGAAAATGTCGAAGAAGTTAAAGAATTATCCAGACCCGATGCTCGTGATGGAAAAATATGGTTCCGATGCTTTGCGCGCTTATTTACTTTCATCACCGGTGATGCTGGCTGAAAATCTAAATTTCTCCGAAAAGGGTGTTGAAGAATCACTTCGTAAAAATATTATGATTTTATGGAACGTTTATAAGTTCTATGAAATGTATGGCGAAAACATTCAAGGCGAAGTTAAAGTTCCAACAGGTGGCAAAGCGATAGATAGCTGGATTATTGCTAAATTAAAATTACTAAATAAAGAAGTTAGCGAAGCTTTTGAGGCTTATAATTTGCCAAAAGCCACTCGTCCAATTACTGATTTTGTTGATGAACTTTCCACTTGGTATCTGCGTCGCTCTCGTGATCGTTTTAAAGAAGAGGGTGAAGATAAAGAAGCGGTGCTTACCACTTTAAGATATGTGCTTTGTGAACTCGCTAAAATTATGGCTCCGGCGATGCCGTTTATGGCAGAAAATCTTTGGCAAAAAGTCACTGGTTATAATTTTACCGCTGAAAATAAATCAGTTCATTTGGAAGCTTGGAGTGAAATTTCCGCGCTAACTGAAGCTGAACAAGAAGTTTTAGATAAAATGTCGCTAGTTAGAAAAATTGTTGAACTGGGTCTGGCTAAACGTGATGAAGCGGGAATTAAAATTCGTCAGATGCTTGGTTTTATCATAGTTAAATCAAAGGAAACATTAACCGATGAATATTTAGAATTAATTAAAGATGAACTTAATATTCAGGGTGTTAATTGGGAAGCCGGAGAATCAGATTATCCAGAATTAACATTGGACACTGAGATTACTCCTGAACTTAAAAAAGAAGGTATTAAAAGAGAACTAGTTAGACTTATTAATAATTTAAGAAAAGATTTGAATTTAACTCTCTCTGATGTGGCCGCTGTTTCTGTTTGTGGTGCCGATGAATTAATTTCCGAAACCTTAAAAGAGAAGAATGAAGATATTAAAAAAGATACACTGAGCTCTTCGCTGGAATTAGTAAATGAACAAATTGAAGGTAAGGAAGTAAAAATTGATGATTGTAAATTTATTTTGGCTTTAAAAAAAGTATAATTTAATTAACTAAAAATATATGACAACCTGGATTATCGTTGGTGTTATTGCCCTTATCTTGCTCTTTATTGCAGCAATGTATAATGGACTAGTTACTTTAAAAAATCGTGTTGAAGAGGCA
>CAZEBE010000059.1:0-3149 GCA_964510275.1 uncultured Gammaproteobacteria bacterium | reverse complement strand
AGCAGCACCCTCTTAAGGTGATGGTCGTCGGTTCGAATCCGACACGGCGCACAAAAGAAAAAACAACCTATTTTTATGGGTTGTTTTTTTGTACTCTAAATCGCCTTGACATATTTCTAAATCTGTTGTAAGATTCTACATTAAGGAATTTTCCTTAATTAATCTCGTATTATTAACAATCAAAAAAAATAGAAAGATGAAAAAAAATTTGTTTTCGTTCCTATTCGCTTTAACAGCGATAGTATTTACCTCCTGTGCGGATTACTCCGACGATTTGGGAGGCGGTGGCAAATCACCAATTGAAGATTATGTTTTCTTTGCCAATTCATTGGCGATTGAAAAGAACGACACCATCTATGGTGGGACAAATAATGAAATTTTGTTTTTTATGACAAACGAAAGTGACAGTATCGTTGCCACACAGATTGATTTCGGAGACGGAAGTATTGACGGAGGATTACAAATTCTCCATAAATACAAAAACAATGGGATTTACAACCTAAAAATAACAGAAACCAAGACGGGATCTATTATTAACAGAATTGTAAAAATCGCGGCACCGTCTGTAACAACTAAAGAAACCATTGTCCAGTTATCCGGAAATACAATCGGAGATTCAGCAAGTATTAACTTGTTATGTCTCAAGAAAAAAATCTGGAATTTCGAAAAACAATCTGGCCAATATTTCCTTAAGGGAGATATGACAAACGAATGGAAAACGGCTATTGCAGCCGTTGACACGAACTTTGTTTACGACGGAGAAGTTTACTTATTATTTAACTTCAAAGTTAAAAACGGCCAATGGTATTCATTTGGATGTTACAAAGCTTCTTTTGGAGGCGGTGAGCAGTGGAGTTACGATCCATTGAATAGGTATTGGGATACAAGCCGAGGTCTTTACAAATTCTTTGTCGCCAATGCGACAATTTACCAGAATGAACTCACGGCGCAAATACCGGGAATCTGTGGTGACGCACCAACTTCAGCTTCAGGGCCAGTTATCCGCTTGGATTACCAAACAAACAATGACAAACCCGACTCGTTAGTTATCTATGCTAATAGAAACTATCTGGGTGCTGATTCTACTAAACTTGGTATTAGTTACTCGGTTGATGGAGGAGAGTTTATAAAAAAAATCGCTAGTTTTAATAAAACAGCCGATTATATTTATGTAAAAGTGCCGGTTGATAAAAATAGCACCATACGTTTTAAAACGTATAGTGACATTACAAACTTAATCACTGGCAACATGACCGGAAGTAGATTTTATGATAGCAGTGTAAATGACTGCTACCTGAAGATCGCCGGTTCAGGATTAACCTCTCGCTCGATTGCTGAGCTCGACGGGTTTAAAGGAATAAAACTTGTTCTCCTCAACGGAGAAACAATTCTTTACAAGTAATCTTAGCCCCTTCGACAATCAATTTGTTGAAGGGGCTTTTTTGTTAAAAAAACATCTATTTATTTAGGGTTGTAATTAGTCTATAATTATTATATAATTAAAAACGGTGCCACTCGTTCTTTAGTTAACACATTTTAAATTAATGTTTATGCTTAATTTGGTAATCTTTGGACCGCCTGGATCAGGCAAAGGGACACAAGCCACTCATATTAAAGAAAAATATGGGCTATTACACCTATCAACGGGCGAAATGCTTCGCCACGAAATCGCCTCTAAAACAGCTTTGGGGTTAGAAATAGAAAATATTGTTTCTAGTGGACAACTAGTTCCTGACGAACTCGTGACTGAGGTTTTACAAAAAACTTTGGCTGAGAAAATGTCTCAAGGAAATGGCTTTATTTTTGACGGTTTTCCTAGAAATGAAGACCAGGCACAGATTTTAGAAGATGCCTTAAATTCTTTAAATTTAGAAGTTAACATCGCGATAAATCTAACCGTTTCTGAACCAGAACTGATAAAAAGGATATTGTTACGAGGAGAAACTTCTGGACGCGCCGATGACAACGAGATCGTTATCAAGGAGCGCCTGGAAATATACCGTAAAAACGCCGATAAGCTTATAAAATTCTATCAAAATCTTGATAAATTATATGAAGTTAACGGAGAAGGTTCCCCTCAAGAGGTGTTTCAACGTATTACAAAATTAGTAGAAAAAACATTATAACAAAAAAATCAACTCACAATGAGTTGATTTTTTTGCCATTTAACACTTTTATTATTTTTTGAATTCTGGCTTAAACTGAACAAGGCCATCATTAACAACAAAAGAAAAACCCTGATAACGACTATCTTGATATAAGAAAGAAAAATATTTATCTAACGCTTCGTTTAACGGTTCTTCCATCCATTTAGCAGGAATTGAAAAATTGTATAATTTAAGATGTGATACTTTAAACTTTGCTTTGTTATCAACGGAAATAATTTTAGCAATAAAAGAAAAACGTCCGCTGACAAATTTATGAAAATTAGCAGCAATATTGATATTACCATCGCTAAGAGTCAGTCCCACATTAGTAACGGCCGGTTTTTTAGCAAGCTTATTTTCCAGGTTAATTAAATAATTTAATTCCGCCTCGCTAAATGAAAATTTATCTTGATTAGCAATAACCGCTTCTACATTTTTTTTGTCGAAAGAATCTTTCCAAAGTTTTAATTTAGAAACAGTATTGGTTTTTTCTTGTTCACTTAAACTTTGAGGAGCGTTATTAGTACTTGTCGTTATTACTTTATTAACTTTTTTTGACGACCACCAAAAAGCCGAGGCTTGCCAAGGAGCAATGACTATTAAAAAAAGAGCTGCTAGTAAAATAATTTTATTTTTCATATTACTAAATGTTTTTAAAACAACCCCCACTAAAATTAGCA
This sequence comes from uncultured Gammaproteobacteria bacterium, assembly GCA_964510275.1. GTDB lineage: Bacteria > Patescibacteriota > Patescibacteriia > Patescibacteriales > UBA12465 > JAEZRQ01. Next base: position 322 of record CAZEBE010000059.1, on the reverse strand, counting down.
GGGGTTATTATTATAAAGTTTTAAGCTTCAAAGACAGCTTCTTCAGCGTTTTCTTTTACATGCTTTATTGGCGTTGAACCACTAGCTTCACGACGATTTACTTCTTCTAAAATAGTTTTTCTAAGAGTCTTCATGAGCTTAACATCTTCTTTCAAAAATCTCTTAGCCGTTTCGCGACCAACACCTAATTTTACTTCACCAAAGCTATATGAGTTACCAGATTTCTTAATTACTTCATAGTCAACGCCTAAATCTAAAACATCGCCCGCAAGTGAAATTCCTTCATTATCATCCAGAAGAGAATAATGCATTTCCTCATCGT
>CAZEBE010000058.1:0-3307 GCA_964510275.1 uncultured Gammaproteobacteria bacterium | reverse complement strand
CCAATCTTATTTCTAATTTGATTAATGAAAATAACAACGGTGTTAGTTTTATTAATTGAACCAGTTAATTTTCTAAGAGCCTGACTCATCAGTCTAGCTTGTAAACCCATGTGTTGATCACCCATATCACCTTCAATTTCCTTTTGAGGAACTAGAGCGGCAACAGAATCAACTACAACAACGTCAACAGCGTTAGAGCGAACTAAAGTTTCAACTATTTCTAAAGCTTGTTCGCCAGAATCTGGTTGAGAAATAATTAAATCTTTGATATTAACACCAATCTTTTCCGCATATAATGGATCTAAAGCGTGCTCCGCATCAACGAAAGCAGCAATGCCACCCATTTTTTGAACTTCAGCGACCACGTGTTGGGCTAAAGTAGTTTTTCCAGATGATTCTGGGCCAAAAATTTCAATGACACGTCCGCGTGGAATACCACCGATACCAAGTGCGATATCAAGAGATAAACAACCAGTTGGAATAGCGTCGACATCAGTCTTACGCGCGTCACCAAATTTCATAATCGAACCTTCACCGAACTTTGCTCTGATTTGTTCCATAGCAGACAAAGCGGCTTCTTCTTTTTTGTTGCCGTCACCAGTAATTTTAGGAGCGGCGGTAGCTTTTTTAATGGCCATACTTGTTTCTAATAACCGCGTTCGGGAGGGAGAGGTTATTCTTAATTAATATTATAAATTATTCGACTACTATATTATACATTATTTTAGGAGCGAGACCAATCACTTAACAGCTCCTCTTTAATCTTTTCTGTGATTTTAGTCCAATCAGTGTTTTCAATAGTTTCTTTCGTTTTATCAGTTATTTCTTTAAGATCAGCCCCTCCTTTGGAAGCTTTTTCAATTTTAGTTGGAGACAGCCCTAAAACAAAAATATTATCCGATATCAACAAAAAATTATTGAACTTTTCTAAAGCTAAATTTATTAAAGATGTTCCGTTTTTATTATCTAAAATCTTTTTGTCGCCAGCATATTCAACCGTAGAAAAAACCGACAAAAGAATAAAGACTGCTGTCAGTGCTAAAGCAATAATAATATGTCTAATAAATTTCATATTACTTTTATTATACTCTATTTTTAATTATTCTTTAATAAGTGACTCGGCAATTTTTAATTCTTCTTGACTGTTTACCCCCATGGCTTCGTGAGGCTCAATATCAACTGAGGAGACCTTATACCCCTCCTCAAAAGCAATTCCCGGCAAAGAAGTTAAATAATACTCGTGCTGTGAATTATTGTTAGAAAGCAGCGAAATATGGGGCCAGAGCCAAGAGTTGCTAAAAGCCATAAAGCCAGGATTAACTTCGATAATCGCTTGTTCTTCTGGAGAAGCGTCTTTAAATTCAACGATGCGTTCAATTTCTTTTTTGTCATTACGAATAAATCTTCCCCAATGATAAAAATTGTGACGCCAAGAATCAAAATCGCTCAATTTGGTAGTCATTACTTTTACCGTTTGAATTCTTTCAGTCGCAATTTTTTTTAAAGACTCGGCAGTTAAAAATGGATGATCACAATATAAAACCACAATGTTGTCTGTTTCTGGCTTAATTAATTCCTTAGCACAAGCAACGGCGTGTCCAGTTCCTAATTGTTCTGTCTGAAGAGCGTACTGCAAACTATACCCAGACAACGCCTCGGAGATAATATTCTTATTATCAGGGGAAACGATTACAATCGGCATGGAGTCAATTTTGGCAGCAACCACAGAATCAAGTAAATATTTAATCATTGGTTTACCTTTAAGAGGAACTAAGGCTTTAGGTAAATCTGAATTCATTCTGGTTCCGCGTCCAGCGGCTAAAATAACAATTTGAGTCATAATAATTTCTTTTACTTTAAAAATATTTTTACATTATATCATTTTAAAAAAGCTATCACAAACTACAAAAAGCGTTTATTTTATTTAATGTTAGGTAATTATATTTAGTAGTTAAAAAATCGTCGTAGACGCCTTCATCTTATCAAATCATGTTGACAAAAATTAAAAATAGTTCTATACTAGCTATAAATTTAGGTCTTTAAACAATTTAATAAAAAATATAAAAATGAAGGAAGAAATGTTTTTATCCGGAGCGGTGGTTTTGTTTTTTATAGCATTTCTCATTTGGGTGATAAAAGAAAATCATCAAACGAGAAAGATATTCAAGGAATTTCAAGCTGAAATCCAGCTTTTAATTTCCATCAACCTGTTTCTAGGAAAAGAAGTTTTATCTGTAAAAGAAGCGGGGAGAGTAAGTGTTGACTCCTTAAAAAAGCATAAAAAATATCTGGAAAATATGTATTACCAGGCGTTTTTCATGCACAGAGAGCTAGAGAAAATAGCTCCGCTGCTAAAGGAATTAAAAAAACTAAAAAAGAACAAAGAAATAATAAAGGAAATATTGTATGCGGCGGCAAGTCAAGATAATAAAACAATGTTTTCCTTAATAATAGAATCGCTAAAAAACAGTGACAAGAAGAGTCAGTTGTTTTTAGATTTTTCGGCGGATGTTATAAAAAGACACCCCAGAAAAGAAAAGATTATTTTTTTGTTTAAAAGATTCTCTTTATCCCAACGGTTATCAGGTGACGCCGGGAAGGAGTTGAATAAATTCATAAAACTGCTAGAAAAGTAGTCTAAAGTGAGTCTGCGCAACGTAGACTCATTTTTTAATAAGTTATTGACTGCAATTAAAAATTGTAATAGATTTAAATAAAAGAAAATTAACAACAAAAAAATAAGAAAATGACACAAAAAGAAGATCCTGGGTGGCACTATTATCTAAATAGTAATGCTATAAAAAATGGCGATTTTTCCGGCATCAAAAGCATACCCTTGTACTTTATGAAGGGTTATGAGAAATCTTTAATTAAAGATTTGGAAATATTATTATTTACCCCTCAAAAAATTATCAACCTAATTAATTTAGAAGTTGATAAAAATAAAAAGGATTATCTAATAAGATTAATTGGTAATCGACTTAATTATTCAGTCGAAAGAACAGTTGAATCAACCATTAGAATCCTAAAATATGGGAAAGATAAAAAAGAGTCAATTATGACTATTTCCTTTATATTCTTGCATCTAGAAAAAATAAACAAAACTTATTTCAAAAATAGTATAGACAATGAGCTTTCTCGAATTGAAAGCTATCAAAAATCTGACTTTGAAAATATTTTTAAAAACTAATAACTAAAAAGGAGCCTATACAATATAGACTCCTTTTTTCTTACCCAAAAATCACTTTTTGCGTAACAAAAAACACCATTGTTCTGGCGACGACTTACTTTCCCAGGGCTCAGGCCC
>CAZEBE010000057.1:0-3567 GCA_964510275.1 uncultured Gammaproteobacteria bacterium | reverse complement strand
CAAATTTTGGTGGCATTAATTTAGAAGATATTTCCGCTCCTCGTTGTTTTGAAATAGAAGCTCGTTTAAAGGCGGAGTTAAATATTCCAGTAATGCACGATGATCAACATGGAACCGCTTTAGTAGTTCTTGCTGGTTTAATTAATGCGATTAAGCTTCGCGGATTAAATAAAGAAGATGCTAAAATTTTAATTAATGGTGCCGGTGCGGCTGGACTGGCGATTACCGACTTACTTTTAAATTATGGTTTTAAAAATATCATTGTTTGTGACAGTAAAGGATCGATTTACGAAGGCCGTGAAGATTTAAATGACGCTAAGATAAAATATGCTAAGTTAACTAACCGTCAGTTAATTAACGCACCATTATCAGAAGCCATTAGAGAGCAAAATATTTTTGTTGGCGTATCTTTAGGCGGTGTCTTAACCGAAGAAATGGTTAGTACAATGATAGAGCGACCAATTATTTTTGCGCTGGCTAATCCAACTCCGGAAATTATGCCTGAAGCCGCTAAACGCGCTGGGGCTTATATTGTGGCCACTGGTCGCTCTGATTACCCTAATCAATTAAATAATGTTTTAGCTTTTCCGGGAATTTTCCGTGGAGCACTGGATAATAAAGTGCCACAAATTACTGATGAAATGTTGGTTCGAGCGGCTGAGAAACTAGCTGCGTTAGTAAGTGAACCAAATTCAGAGATGATTTTACCTAATCCTTTTGACAAAGAAGTCTCTAAAACCGTCGCTTCTGCTATTTATTGAAGAAAATCTTAATCTTTGCGTAGTACTTATTACCCAAAGATAAAAATACATGTTAAACGCCCTAGAAATAGAAGTTCAAAGTGATGAAGAGTTAGTTGCTTTAACCCTGAAAAATCAGGATAATTTTGCGTTGATTATCAGCCGTTATAAAAATAAGCTGTTTAATTATATAAGACGAATTACCAGTATTCGTGACGAGGATGCTGAAGATTTATTACAAGAAATCTTCTTGAAAGTTTATTTAAATCTAAACGATTTTGATACTGATTTAAAATTTTCTTCTTGGATTTATGCCATTGCTCATAATCAGGTAATCAGTCAGCATCGTAAGTTAAGCGTTAGAGCTGAAGGGCATAGCACCACCCTAGAAGATGACAGTGCTCGTAAATTAGCTTCCAATGTTAACATTGAAAAAGAAATAGATAATATTTATTTAAAAGATAATGTGGCAAAAGTTCTGTATTCTTTACCAGAAAAATATCGTGAAGTTTTAGTTCTTAAATTTTTAGAAGAAAAAAATTATCAAGAAATTTCTGATATTATCAAAAAGCCAGTGGGCACGGTTGGATCACTGATGAACAAAGCTAAAGGTGAGTTCAAAAAAGAACTTACTAAGCAGCAAATAAAAATATGATAAACCTAGAAGACAAAGATTTTAACATTAACGTCTTACAAAAAATCAAAGAAGAAAAATTAACCCCTAAACCAAAGTGGCAGTTTTTGCTTAAGAATTCTCTTATTTGGACTTTGGGTGTCTTATCTTTAATTTTAGGAGCAATTTCGACTTCTTTGATTTTTTATATGTTAACCGGAGAAGAATCTGGTTTTGGCCCTGGTAGCCCCAGAGACCTTGAATCCTTATTTGTGATTGTACCGTTCTTTTGGATTATCTGTTTAGCTTTTTTTGCCGTTTCAGTTTTTTATTATATTAAACACACCAAAAAAGGTTATAAGTATTCGCCAAAATTAATTGTTTTAGGAACCTTAATTATTAGTTTATTTTTAGGCAGCACTCTTAGTTCTTTGGGGGTAGATAAGCTGGTTGATGATGTTTTAGGGGCAAGAGCACCGATGTATGACAGGGTAATCAATCCCCGGATTGATTATTGGTCTAATCCGAACAGTGGGCGTTTAACTGGGATGGTAATTTCTCAAGAAGACAAAAATATATATAAGTTAATTGATAAAAATAGCGAAACCTGGATTGCTGAAACCAAAGAAGAAGATGATGCCAAAAAAATAAAAGTTGGTCGTCCAGTTAGACTTCTTGGTAAAAAGACTGGTAATCATATTTTTTTAGTAAAAGAGGTAATGTCTGTTGGCCCTGGTCGTGGTTTCTTTAAACGACCAATGCCACCGATGATTCCTGGAATGCCACTGCCAGTTATGTGTAATCACGATGAAGCTTGCAAAAATAAATAATAGAAAAAATCTTCTCTTAAAATGAGAAGATTTTTTTTGAAGAAAAATCTTTTCCTTGCGTAATAATAAGCAGAACTGGTTCTAATAAAATAAATTAAAAAATTAAATTAACAAACAAGTGTATGAAAATAAAAAAATCACAAGCTGCTTTAGGATTAACAGCGCTAGTATTAGTTTCTACTATCGGTATTAGTTCAATTACTTTAGCTGCTGGCAGAAATCACAACAACAACGCTTCAGCTACTTCAACTGCTATGCGTTTTGAAAGAGGCAATAAGCCAGAATTAACCGAGGCTCAAAAAACTGAAATGGAAGCCAAACGCACTGCCGAAGAAGCAGCGCTTAAGGCGGGTAATTATAACGCTTGGGTGACTGCTGTTGGCAGTGATTGTCCAATGCTGAAAAAAATTAATGCTACTAATTTCAGTAAATATGTAGAACTATATAATTTACGTCAGCAAGAAAAAACCTTAATGGATGAACTTGGCCTAGAGGGTAATGGTCGTGGTTTAGGCTTAGGTTTAGGTCAAAAATAAGACCCGATTACATAGTAAAAATAAGAATAGTCACTTATAAGGCTGTTCTTATTTTTTATTTGAAGAAATAAATCTGTTTTGCGTATCTAAAAGATAGAAAATATAAACTTTTTAAATATAACTCACATGAACAAAAAATTAATTTTTGGATTAGCTTGTTTAGGACTAATTTTAGTCCTAACAGCCTGTGGCGCAAACAATTCTAATTCTCAACAAAATCAAACCGAAGGGCACTCTGATCGTCGTCCTGATTTTGGACAACCAAAAACTCAGCCAGAAATTAGAGGAGTGGTTAAATCAACTGTTGGTAACGAAATAACGGTTTTAAAAGTTGATATGCCACAGCGTGCTAGTAGTACTAATAATGGAACAGCTAGTAGTACTAAGCGATTAAGTTTGGGCAGTGCTCAGGGTGCCCCAACTGGTCCTGGTGGTGGCATGGGTATGGGAATGGGCGGTGGTCGTCCTGGTGGTGAAAATTCAACCACGGACCGAGAAACTCTAATGACTCAAATAAAAGCCATGAGTACTGGTGAAGAAAAAGTTACTATTCCCGTTGGTATTAAGATGCTTAAAGCTGGTACGGATGATTCTCGTTCAATGGTGGAAGCTAATATCAGTGATATTACGGCGGATAAAATGATAACAATTTGGTTAGACGCTTCAGTAACGGATAAGAAGGTGGCTAGCTTCGTGTTAATTAATTAATTTTTTTAAAAAATAAAAACGTATGGCTAAGTCATCAATTATTGAAGAAAGTAAAAAAGCCCGTAATGGTGGATTTTTTAAAAAAGTATTTAGTAAAAAATTTCTTATCTTTATTATTATTTTGGCACTTGTCGGTGGCG
>CAZEBE010000056.1:0-3938 GCA_964510275.1 uncultured Gammaproteobacteria bacterium | reverse complement strand
CATCATCAGCCGCTACTACTAAAATAGCAATATCAGCTACTTTAGCTCCACGAGAACGCATTGCGGTAAAAGCTTCATGACCAGGAGTGTCAATAAAAGTAATTTTTTGATCTTTGCGAACAACTTGATAAGCACCAATGTGCTGAGTAATACCACCAGCTTCACCAGCTACCACATCGGTGCGACGAATGGAATCAAGTAATTTAGTTTTTCCGTGATCAACGTGACCCATGATAACAATAACGGGAGGACGATCACTCATATCGCTCTTTGATTCTTTTTCTAAAATCTCTTCTAGTTTTCGATCTTCTTTTTCTTCAGTCTCCTGATTTTCTTCAAGGGGTTTGATAATCAAATTAAGATTATCACTAATAATAGTAGCGGTATCAAAATCAATCTTTTCATTAATTGAAGCAAAAACACCATTTTTCATCAGTTCAGTTAGTACTTTATTAACAGGAACTTGAGCCACTTCAGCAAAATCGCGCACCGTAACAGCGGCTGGTAAACTAATTTCTTTCATTTCTCTAGGCAGAGCATCTTCTTCTCTTTTTTTTGCAAAGGCAGCAGCTCTTTCAAGCTCTAATTGACGTCTAAAAGCCGGCCAATTCTTAATAATCTTTTTGGCGGTGTTATTATCAACTTTAATGGCCTTTTGACCAATATTGAAACCAATCTTTGGTAAAAGGTCGCGTAATTCTTGAGGATTAACTCTTAGAACGCGGGCTAACTCGGTAATATTCATAGGCGTATTTTACAAAAAATGCTTAATTTTAGAGCTTTGTTGCTTAAATATTACTTTATATTTTTGTTTTAGTCAACCTAAAAAATTAGTAAATTGGCAATTTTTATATAAAAAAATCCCTCAGACTCCAAGAACGTTAAGTTCTAAGAATCCAAGGGACAAAGAGACAGAGAGAGTTAACCCGGCAAAGTTTCCAGTTGCGGGGCAACGACACGATGAAGGTACGAAACATTCCAGACATTGTCATGCTCGAGGCGATAGACATCAACGTTCAGACCGTCGGCACGCACGACCACGAAAACCACAAAATATTCACCTTTAACCTTTGTTAAGAAAAAAGTAGCACAGCCTTCCTGACGAAGCCAAGTCGGATGTTTTTCACAAAAGCGAATAATCTGAGCCTGAGTCATTACCAATTTATCTAAATCGGAATTTAACTCAGTGAATATTTGTACAAAAGTGGCGTCATTTGCCATTTCAAAAACATCAAACAATGTTTCTGGCGTAGCGGAACTTATTTCGTTTAACTTCCAATTAGTAAAATCTGAATCAATGCCTGATTTAAAAGTGTTTTTAGCTTTGCTGATTAACGCCTTACCATCTAATGATTCAATCATAATTTTTTCACCAATCGAAATCGGTTTCAAAATTGATGATGATTTTTTTTCTTTTTGAGTTTGGGTACGATTAGCGACTGCTTTTGCAAATACAGATACCGCTTCTTTACCGTTTTGGATTATCCATTGTTTGTCTACAGTAGATAACAATTCAAATCCTTCTTGAAATTCCACGATAGTCGCGGCGACTTTAGCAAGCTGTTGTTTTGTGGCCATTTTTACCTCCAATTTTTACAGTTTTTAAATTACTCATATTCGTACTTCCCGACGAATTTGGGCAGACCTTGAAATCAAAATCTAGAACTATTATACCATATAACAAACTTAATGTCAACACGTATCTTTACATCCCAAAAAATAAATGTTAGAGTATTAGCATAAATCTAATTAATAATTAATTGTTTTTAGGAAAAATTAGACTCTGTTTGTGGTTGTTATATTATCAAAGCTTAAACAAAAATCTGTGACTGTTGCCTTAAATTCCCGTGTAAAATTAAAAAATACTCTAAAAATAACCAAAAATTAGAACTCGCCTCCTTTTATATAATTAGGCTAGATTTTTTATTTTAACTTACCGTTTTAGCTCGACAACCACTATTTCCTAAAAAACAACCAGAATATTATGGAATATATCTTGTATGTTGTTTTTTTAGCTGGTGGTTTTTTTATTGGTTTCTACCTTTATAAAAAATCAGCTGGCCAAAAATTAAGTGGTGCTGAACAAAAAGCTGAAAAAATCTTAAACGAAGCTAAACTTAAAGAAAAGGAAATCATGCTTAAAGCTCAAGATAAAGCTTTGGCGATTATTGATGAATCAAAAAAAGAAGAAGCTAAAAGACGCGAGGAAATCAATGCCTTACAAGGCAGACTTGAACAACGTGAAAATTCTTTCTCCCAGAAGTTACTAGATTTACAAGACAAACAACAGAAGCTTTACGATAAAGTAGCTGAAGTTCAAGAAATTAAGGAAAAAATTAAAGCAGTAAAAGACGAACAAGATGCTAAACTAGAAGAGTTAGCTAAACTTTCCAAGGAAGAAGCTAAAGAAATGCTAGTTAAAAAAATCGAAGTTCAATGCGCTGACGATTTATCAATTCGTTTACAAAAGTTAGAAAATGAAGGTGATGACAGATTAGCTGATAAAGCTAAAGACATTATGGCTCTAGCCATGCAAAGAATGGTTTCTGATTATACTGTTGAACTTACTACTACCACCGTTGATTTACCAAGTGACGAAATGAAGGGCCGTATTATTGGTCGTGAAGGTCGTAACATTAAATCAATTGAGCAAATGACTGGTACGGAAATCATCGTTGATGATACACCTAACGCGATTACTATTTCCGGCTTCTCTTTAATCCGTCGTCATATCGCTAAAAAGACTTTAGATTATTTAATTAAAGATGGACGCATTCATCCAACCAAAATTGAAGATGCAGTAGAAAATGCTAAAAAAGAAATCGCCGTTGATATTAAAAAAGCAGGTGAAGAAGCGATGTATGAAGTTGGTATTGCGGGCTTCGATCCTAAATTAGTGCAAATTCTTGGTCGTTTAAAATATCGTACTAGTTATGGTCAAAACGCGTTACGTCATTCAATTGAAGTCGCACATCTATCGGCCATTCTAGCTGAAGAATTAGGCACTGACGTGACTCTAGCCAAAAAAGGTGGCTTACTTCACGATATTGGTAAAGCGGTTGATCACGAGGTTCAAGGTAATCACACCGAGATTGGTCGTGATATTGCTAAAAAGTTTAACTTACCTCAAGAAATTATTGACCCAATTGCAACTCATCATGATGATAAACCAGCTTCTTTAATTTCTGTAATTGTAAAAGTAGCCGATGCTATTTCCTCCGCTCGTCCTGGTGCTCGTAATGATAATTATGAAAATTACATTCAACGTCTTGAAGAGTTAGAAAAGATTGCTCTATCCTTTGGTGGTGTTGAAAAAACTTATGCCATTCAAGCGGGACGTGAAGTTCGTGTCTTTGTCAAAGCTGATGAAACCGATGATTTACAAGCTCATGATTTAGCTCGTGATATTGCTAAAAAGATTGAAACTGAGTTAAAATATCCTGGAGAGATTAAAGTTAACGTTATTCGCGAACTGCGCGTAACTGAATATGCCAGATAAAAACTTGAAATAAAAAAATCCTTTGATTATAATAAAAAAACAAAAAATAACTAGCTAAAAATTTATGAACAAAGCTCAAATTATTGAAAAATTATCAAAAGACGTCGAAGGTGTCAACAAAAAACAAGCTGAAAAAATGATTAACGTTTTAACTGATACTATTATTTCTGAGTTAAAAAATGGCCGCGAAGTAACAATTACTGGTTTTGGAACTTTCTTGTCCCGTGTTAGATATTCTCGTGGCGGCGTTAATCCACAAAAACCAAGCGAAAGAATTACTATTCCTGAAGTTAAAGTAGCTAAATTCAAAACTGGTTACAATTTGAAACAAGCTTTAAAAGGTAAAAGATAAATTTTCATACGGTCTTACTGGGCCGTATATCTGCGCTCGTAGCTCAACTGGATAGAGCACTTGGCTTCGGACCAAGGGGTTGTGGGT
>CAZEBE010000055.1:0-3976 GCA_964510275.1 uncultured Gammaproteobacteria bacterium | reverse complement strand
TATGTTTATGAGTGAAGATAAAAACAACAATTATGGCGCTGACGCCATCACCGTGCTTGAAGGACTTGATCCGGTTAGAAAGCGTCCTGGTATGTATATCGGTTCCACTTCAGCCGCTGGTTTACATCATTTAATTTGGGAAGTAGTCGATAACTGTATTGATGAAGCCATGGCGGGATATGCTAACGAAATAACCGTTATACTTGGTAAAGATAACATGGTGTCGGTAGCGGATAATGGTCGTGGTATTCCAGTTGAAAAACACAAAGTAACTGGTGTTTCTGCTCTAGAAACCGTTTTAACAAAATTACATGCTGGTGGTAAATTCGGCGGTGGCGGTTATAAAGTTTCTGGTGGTCTTCATGGTGTTGGTGTTTCAGTTGTAAACGCCTTAAGTACTTATCTTCGCGCCGAAGTAAAACGTGAAGGAGTATTATGGGCTCAAGAATATAAAACTGGTACCCCTCAAGGTCCAATTAAAAAAGTTGGTACCGCTACCGGGACTGGAACGACGATTATCTTTCAAGCCGATCCAACTATATTTACTGAAACTGAATATAATTGGAATAAAATTTTAGACCGCTTAAGACAACAAACCTATTTAACAAAAGGTATTACCATTAATATTATTGATGATCGTGATGGTCACCGCCCTAAAAGATATAAATTCCACTTTGAAGGTGGTATTAAATCTTATATTAAATCTTTACATCGCGGAAAATCAGTTAAACACGATACTATTTTTTATATTGATAAAGATTTAAATGATTGCAAAGTTGAAGTTGCTCTGCAATACAATGATGAATATAACGAAACCGCTATTGCTTTTGCTAACAATATTCACAACCCTGAAGGTGGAACTCACATGGTTGGTTTTAGAACTGCGCTTACTAGAACTTTAAATAATTATGGCCGCTCTAAAAATTTACTTAAAGAAAAACAAGAAAATTTAACTGGCGACGATGTTCGTGAAGGTCTAACAGCAATTATTAGTGTTAAATTACCAGACCCTCAATTTGAAGGACAAACCAAAGGAAAACTAGGTAACGCTGAAATGAAGGGTTATGTGGAGCAACTATTTGGTGAAGCTTTTAATACTTTCTTAGAGGAACATCCAAAAGAAGCAGAAAGTATTATTGGTAAATGTGTCCTGTCATCACAAGCTAGACTGGCTGCTCGTACTGCTCGCGCTACTATTTTAAGAAAAGGAGCTTTAGAAGGTATGACTTTGCCAGGAAAACTGGCTGATTGTTCTTCAAGACATCCGGAAGAATGCGAACTATATATAGTTGAGGGCGATTCAGCCGGTGGTTGTTTTGTTGCAAACACTAAAGTAAAGTTAGCCGATGGCAGAAAATTATCATTCAAAAACTTAGTAAAAGAAGATAAGCAAGGAAAAAAGAATTATTGTTATACTATTAAAAACGATGGCAGTGTTGGCATTGAGCTAATCACCAGTCCTAGAGTAACAAAAAAGGACGCCGAGGTTATTAAGGTTGTTTTAGATAATGATGAAGAGATAATCTGCACACCAGATCATAAATTCATGTTAAGAGATGGTAGTTATAAGATGGCAAAAGATTTAAAACCAAATATTTCTTTAATGCCTTTGTATAACAAACTTTCAGAAAAAGAAGGCCGAGTTACTATTGAAGGCTATGAAATGATTTTAAACCCAAAAGATTCTAAATGGGTCTTTTCACATGCTTTAGCTGATAAATATAATTTAGAAAATAATATTTATTCTAAAGCTGACGGTTCAAACAGACATCACGTTGATTTTAATAAGCTAAACAATAATCCGGAAAATATTGTTAGAATGCACCGAGCTGACCACATGACATATCATCAAAAAATGGTTAAGGAAACTTTGCTAAGAGAAGATGTTAAAGAAAAAGCTAAGCTCGCTCACCAAAAATCAGAATACAAAGAAAAGATGAGCAAGCTCATGAACGTTCCGGCAATGAAAGAAATGTTGAGCGCTCGTGCTAAAAAGCAATGGGAGAACAAAGAATATAAGAAATTCATGATGGAAAAATTTTTAGATTTTTACAATACCAATGCTAAATATCGAAAAACCAACAATGCTTTACTAAATGAGAACCAGAAGAGATACTGGGCTGATTCTTTAAACAAAAAGTCCCAGGCCGCTCGAGTTAGAACATATTTTGCCAATCACCCAGAAGCTAAAGAGTTATTAACTCAAAAAGCTAATCAGCAGTGGTTAAATCAGGAATTGCTTGCCTGGCGATCAAAAGAAACAAAAAAACAATGGACACTGGACTTTAGAGAAAAAAGGAAAGAGGCCTACAATAAAACATACTATCATCATTCAATGTCAATGATGAAGGAACTGTTAGAAAAGTATGGCACAATTGTTTGGTATGAAACCGTTCGTAAACAAAAAAGAAACAATAATTTATTAAAGTTAAATACTTTAACAAGCCGCTTTTTCGACAACAACGAAAATAAATTATTAGAAGCCGTTGAATTATATAATCATAAAATAAAAAGGATTGAAAAAGTAAATAAACGATATGATGTTTATGACATTGAGGTTCCTGGTACTCATAACTTCGCTTTAGCTAGCGGTGTTTTCGTTCATAACAGTGCCAAACAAGGACGTAATCGTAAATTTCAAGCAATCCTCCCACTTCGCGGTAAAATTTTAAACGTGGAACGTGCCCGCATGGATAAAATGTTAGCTAACCAAGAAATTAAAAACTTGGTAATTGCCATGGGTACTAACATCGATGATCAATTTGATTTAGATAAGTTAAGATACCACCGCATTATTATCATGACCGATGCCGATGTTGACGGCGCCCACATCAGAACTTTGTTGCTCACTTTATTCTTCCGGCACTTCCCTCATTTAATTGAAGGCGGTCATATTTATATTGCTCAACCACCACTTTATCAACTTAAAAAAGGCACCACCGTTAAATACGCCTACAGTGATGAAGAAAAACTTAAACTAGTTATTGAAATGGGCGGCACTCCAGACGAGGCTGAGGAAGTGGTTGAAGAAACTGATGAAGGCGAGGCTGAAGTTATTGAAACTGAAAACGAAGAAACAGAAACAGTTAAAGACGACAAAAAGAAAGGGGTTAAAATAAATATTCAACGTTACAAAGGTTTAGGAGAAATGAACGCGGAACAATTATGGGAAACTACCATGGATCCAATTAAACGTATTGTTAAACAAGTTACTAATGAAGATGCGGCTAAAGCTGATCAAATATTTGATATGTTAATGGGTGACAACGTGGCTCCTCGTAAAAATTTCATTCAAACTCACGCTAAAAACGTAACTAACTTAGATGTTTAATTTTATGGTTTTATCTTATTTCATCTATCCCGTAATCGCTTTTACTTTAGCTCAAGGAACAAAAGTATTACTTAAAAAGAAGCGAGGAAAAAAATTACAATGGCGCGATGTTTTTGCCTATTCCGATATGCCCTCTGGACACACCGCCACCGTTGTTTCACTTACCACTATCATCGCTTTAAAACTAGGTCTTAGCAGCCCAGAATTTGCCTTAGCCTTAGTATTTATGATGATTGTCATTACTGACGCCATTGGCTTAAGAAATTATCTAGGGCAACACGGCAAGACCTTAAATATTCTAGTTAAAGATTTAAAAGAAGATGATTTCTTAGATAGTTCCTACCCCAAACAATTGGAAAGAATCGGACATACGCCACTACAAGTTTTAATCGGGGCTCTTATTGGTATTGGAGTGGGGGTAATTGGTTTTCTATTTTTCTAACATACAAAAAACGACTACATAAATATGTAGTCGTTTTTTTTGTACCTATATTTTCCCAAGAACCTTTTCAATCATTGGCTTCGCTATCGGAGAGATGGTTATTTTATCTAAATCATCTAAACTAATAAACTCAGCCCCTAGCGAATCCTGACCGTCGGAATCGCTTTTTATCGACTCAAAAGTAGCCGAAACTTTATAGTATA
>CAZEBE010000054.1:0-4025 GCA_964510275.1 uncultured Gammaproteobacteria bacterium | reverse complement strand
AAACAAATTCGATACCCGCTTCTTGAAAAATTTCTTTACTTCTAGCCGAGGCTTGGTAATCTTGAGAACAAACGACTCTTTTAATTCCAGCGTTGATAATCATTTTGGCGCACGTATAACATGGAGCCATTTTAGTGTATAAAGTACCACCATCTAAAGCGATGCCGAATCTGGCTGCCTGACAAATCGCATTTTGTTCGGCATGAGTAGTTCTGATACAATGTTTAGTAACCGAACCATCTTCATGGGTGACCGTGTGCATTTCGTGACCAACTTCGTCACAATGAACTGTTCCAGATGGGGAACCGGCATAACCAGTTGAGACAATTCGTTTATCTTTAACAATTACGGCACCACATTGTCCGCGGTCACAAGTGCCACGCTCACCAACTAAATTAGCCAAATGGCTGAAATATTCGTCCCAAGAAGGACGCTGCTTTTTCTCTTCATTCATAGAAGTAAAAGTTAGTTTTTGTTTATTTATTATAGGTTAGTTTTAAAGATTTTAAAACATTGACTAATTTTTAAATAAGTGGTAGTTTATCTGGTAGTTCATTAATTATTTAATTTAAAAAATTTACAAAAAATGGAAGCAATTGGAGGGTGGTTTTCCTGTGTTGTAATTTTTTCGCTTTTATTTTTATTTTTTTTATCTCTAACAGACAAAGGTTTGCAGATAAAAAATAAAAAAATAAAAAAAGAGTTGCAAGAACGGACGGAATCCGTTAATTTTTTGATAGAAAAGCTGAAAGATTTCGGTGTAAGATTTATTGATTTGGACGCAAATCCAAAAGAAATAGAAGATCGAAAAGTTTATAAAAACATAAAAGGGGGCTTAAAAGAATGGAACCCGGAAATGTTTTATATTCACATTTCTTTGACTGATGAAGCTGTAAAAGGCTGCGATCTTTATGAAGAATTAAAAAATTTAAAAATTGCAAATGACAATCTTTTAGATTTTTTTCTGGAAAATCAAGAACTGATTCCTGATGACTTTCCTGAAGAAGTGTTTTTCTGGGGGACAATCAGAATCTGTCCCGAAGGACATTTCTACGTTCGAGCTCTTAAAAGAGCTCATCATGGTGTTTATGGTTTTTGTATCAAAAGGGTTAACTCCTTATTTAAAGCTGGTACGGCCTCAATAATCATGAAATAAAATATAAAGACCTTGAATTACGAAAGTATTTTCAAGGTTTTTTATTAAGATTTTAGATTGATTTTAAGGGTAAAAGAGGCTAAACTGTAGTTATATGTGGGAAGATATTGAAAAACAATTGAAGGTTAAAGGCGAGGCTTACTTAGCTGTTAAAGTTATTCCTGGTAGTGCTAAGTCTGAATTTAGAGAGCTGATGGCCGACAATACTTATAAAATTGCCATTGCCGCCGTTCCTGAAAAAGGGAAGGCTAATACCGAACTGGTAAAATTGTTGGCTCGTGAACTTAAAATAGAAAAAAATCGCTTCACAATTATCAGTGGTGCTGGCGAGCGTACTAAATTAGTCAAAATAAATAAATAAAATATGGACTTGTCGATAATTATTGTCTCCTGGAAAGTAAAAGAAAAACTTCAAGCTAATTTAAGTGCTTTGTTCAACTCACAAGGTGATTTTTCCTATGAAGTATTTGTAGTTGATAATAATTCTCAGGACGGAACAGTAGAAATGGTTAAAACAGAATTCCCGCAAGTTAAATTAATCGCTAATACTGAAAATCTTGGTTTTGCTCGGGCCAATAATCAAGCGATTAAACAATGCGCCAGCGATTACATCTTGCTACTTAATCCAGACATGCTAGTTAATCCCGACACTTTAAGTAAGTCACTTGCTTGGGCCAAAAATAATCAGCAAGCCACTGTCTCTAGTTTTAGATTAGTAAATGAAAAAGGAGAAACCATTAAACACGTTCGACGTTTTCCATCTTTGTTTGATCAATTAATGGTGATTTTAAAAATTCCGCATTTTTTGCCTTTGGTTTTAAACAGATATCTGTATTCTAATTTTAATTATGATAGCGAATCTCGAGTTGATTCAGTGCGCGGGGCTTTTTTCTTAATTAATAAAAAAGTGTGGCGGGAAATTTCGGGTCATGAATTACCACTGCTTGATGAGCGTTATTTTATTTGGTTTGAGGAAGTCGATTTTTGCAAACAAGTCTATCAAAATAGCGGGGAAGTTTGGTATTCTCCGGCGGCCACTTGTTTGGATTACGTTGGTGCTAGTTTTGGACAAGTAAAAATTAATACCAAACAAAAATATTTTGAAGAATCGATGATAAAATATTTTAAAAAGTGGCAAGAGAAGTATCAAGTTATTATTTTACAAACCGCTTGGAATTTAACCAACTTTTTACTTAATAAGTTGGCTAAAAAATAATATGAAGAAAGTCGGAATTGTTTTAGTAAACTATAAAGAATATGCCAATAAATATTTAAGCGCTTGTCGTGACTCTTTGCGTATCCAAACCTATTCTAATTTTATTGTTTATATTGTTGATAACGCCTCATCCGCTGAGTCATTAAGTTATCTTAAAAATTTATATCCTGAAGCGGTTATTTTACCTCGCGAAGATGGCAATTATTGTGCCGCTAATAATTTAGGCATGAAACAAGCAATCAATGATGGTTGTGATTATTTAGTGGCCGCTAATATGGATACCGAGTTTGAGTCGCAGTGGCTTAGTGAATTAGTTTTAGCTCTAGATAATAATCTTGAGGCTGGAATCGCCCAGTCTTTAATTTTGCTTTATCCAAAAGATGAAGTCGAGCGCCAAGACCCTAAAATAAACACCACTGAAAACTTTATCCATTTTTTATTTTTTGGTTTTACGGGCAATTATAATTTAAAGAAGTCAGAAGTGGCGGTAACTAATTATCAGGAGATAATGGGGTATGCCTCCGGTTGTTCTTTTATTATCCGCTCAGAAATCTTTAAAGAAATTGGTGGTTACAACGATGATTATTACATGTATCACGATGATTTAGATATTAGTTTGAAAACCAGACTAGCGGGGCATAAAATTATTTTAGCTGCCAATTCGATTTTGTATCATAAGTATGAATTTGAAAGAAGTGTGAGGATGCTTTATTATATGGAACGCAATCGAGCAATTAGTTTTTTAGCTTTTTATCCGGTGCCGGTTTTAATATTACTTAGCCCAGTCTTTTTAACTATGAGCTTAGGAATGTTATTTTTTTCTATTTTAGGTGGTTGGTTTAAAACTGATTTGAAAGTTTTTGGTTATTTCTTTAAACCATCATCTTGGCGTTTAATTTCTAAACTTCGTCGCCACCTTAAACGGGTTGCTAAAAATAAATTCAGCAATATCTCTAAGTCATTTGCTGGTAGTATTGAATTTCAAGAAATTGAAAACCCAATTTTAAAATATTTAGTTAATCCAGTCTTTAATACTTATTGGAATATAGTTAAGAAAATTATTTAATATGGACATCTCAATTATTATTGTTAATTATAAAAGTAAAGAGAAGCTAATTCACTGTCTTGATTCAATTAATCAAGCCGATTTAAGCAACTTAAAATACGAAGTGATTATAGTAGAAAATAATTCCGGTGATAATTTGTCTGATTTATCTTATCCAAACACTAAAATTATTATTAGTTCAGATAATTTAGGTATGGGCGGTGGCAATAATTTAGGAATTAAAAATTCCACGGGTGAATTTATTTTAATTTCTAACCCGGATATCATTTTTGAAAAAAATACCATCAAAAAACTTTATCAGTATTTGAAAACAGATAAAACCATTGGTTTAATTGGCCCAAAACTAATTAATCCCGACGGTTCATTGCAACATTCTTGCGTTCGCTTTCCAAAATTTTATATTCCACTGCTACGTCGAACCGCTATTGGTTATTTTTTTCCATCAACTTTGGATAACTACATGATGAAACACACTGATCATAATCAAATTAAAAAAGTTGATTGGTTGCTTGGTGCTTGTTTTATGGTGCGACGTGATGACATCTTAGACAGTCTATTTGATGAACGTTATTTTATGTATTTTGAAG
>CAZEBE010000053.1:0-4091 GCA_964510275.1 uncultured Gammaproteobacteria bacterium | reverse complement strand
CCAAAAAATATTTTATTATATCAAGCTTTTGGCTGGACCCCGCCAAAGTTTATTCATTTTCCACTGATTCTTAATAAAGAAGGGGGGAAGTTGTCAAAACGCAAAGGTGATGTTTTTGTCGAAGACTATTTAGCTAAGGGTTATTTACCGGAAGCAATCATTAATTTCTGCGCTTTGCTTGGTTGGCACCCTAAAGGAAACAATGAAATTTTATCTTTAGAAGATTTAACTAAAGAGTTTTTTATTGATGGTATTGGAATCTCTCCAGCAATCTTTGATATTGAAAAATTAAATTATTACAACGGTTATTATATTCGTCTTAAACAACCAGAAGAACTGGTTAACTTATGTAGACCATATTTAGAAAAAGCCGAATATGATTTAGCTGGATGTCATCTTGATCGCATTATTAAAATTAGCAGCGACCGCTTAAAAACATTGCAAGATATTGTGGAGGTCTCCGCCTTTTTCTTTAAAGATTTAAATTACGAAAAAGATTTATTGCTTTGGAAAACTTTAACCCCAGAAAATGCTAATAAAAATCTGCAAGAACTAATTTCTGTCTTGGAAAAAATTTCCGAAGATAACTGGACTAAAGAAAATCTGGAAGAAGAAGTTTTCATGTATTTAAAAAGCAATGACAAAAAGAATGGTGACTATTTATGGCCCTGGCGAGTGGCCGTTACTGGAGAAAAAAATAGCCCCAGTCCTTTTGAAGTGTCCTGGGCGCTGGGAAAAGAAGAGACTTTAAATAGAATAAATAAAGCCCTTTAAATATGGACAAATTAAAAGAAATAATAAAAAATAATCAGACGACTATTTATTTAATTATTGGTCTAATTATTGGACTGTTTATTGGTTTAGTTGTTGACTATCGACAAATATTACTTAAAGAAGAAAGCACTAAGACCGAAAGACATGAAAGCGGCTATATTTTTATAAGTCCACTGCTTGAGTGTTTTTCTGAAAGTTCAGACTCGCCAATAAATTATAAGCTTCAAGAAAAAATAAAAAATGCTATTAGTAAAAACCTGAAAGAAAAAAATATAACCGAAGCTTCTGTTTATTTTCGAGATTTAGCCAATGGCCCTTGGATAGGTATTAACGAAGACAAAAAATTTACTCCTGCCAGTTTATTAAAAGTGCCAATAGCTATAACTTATTATAAGATTGCCGAAAAGAATCCCAATATTTTAAATGGAAAAATTTTAATAACCGAGGCTTACGCCAATCAATTAGCCCAAAACATTAAATCAGAAAAACAAGTGGAGCAGGGCAAAGAATACAGTGTTCAAGAGTTGATAAATTACATGATCACCGAATCAGATAACAGAGCCGCCAATGCTTTAATAGACAATTTAACAGAAAGTAGCATTAATAAAACCTTTAACGATCTGGGTTTGACCTTGCCAACAATTGATTCCCCTGATAACTACATGACCGTTAAAGATTATGCCTCGTTTTTTCGTGTTTTATACAACGCCTCTTATCTTAATAAGGATTATTCAGAAAAATTATTATCAATTCTGGCACAATCAAAATATAAAAACGGGTTAGTTGCTGGTTTACCAGTTGATATTAAAATAGCTCACAAATTTGGCGAAAGAAGAAATAATGAAATTGATCAATTACACGATTGCGGAATAATTTACAAAGAAAATAAAAGTTACTTACTCTGCATTATGACTCGAGGAAATGATTTTGATAAACTATCCAGTGTTATTAAAAATTTATCAAAATTAGTTTACGAAAACGTCAATTAAAATATTTACATAAAACAAGAAAAATGGTAAAATTATTCTATGTATAAGATACCAAAATTACTAATTGTTTTAATTCTTACTAGCTTAATCGCTGCTTCAAACTCAGCCCCTTATGTTTTTGGACAAAATGGTTCAATTGATGATGAAATAAAAGCCCTAAACGAAAAAATACAAGCTCAAAAACAGCAAATGGATAATTTAGCTGAGAAACAAAAAGCTTATCAAACAGCAATTGAAAAGAAGCGTCAAGATAAAAATAGTTTAGTAAATCAATTATCAATTTTAGAGAATCGAGCAGCTAAAACTCAATTAGACATTGATGGTGCTAATATTGAAATTGACAAAACAAACTTAGAGATAAAAAAAATTGAACTCGACATGGAAAATGTCGATGGTGAAATCGAAACCGAAAAGAATCATATCGGAAATTTAATTCGTTTGGTTTATAAACAGGATCAAGTTTCAACCATGGAAATGTTGTTGCTTAATGATTCTTTGTCGGAGTTTTTAAATCAAGCAAAATATTTAGAAAATACTAATGATAAAATAAAAGAAAGTTTGGAATTATTACAGAACAAAAAAGATCAACTAAAAAAAAGCCAAGAAAATTTAGATAAAAAAAATAAAGAACTGGTGGCTTTAAAAATAGAATTGGAAAAGAAAATTGATAACTTATCCTATGAACAAGAAAGTAAGGAAATAATTCTCGAAGAAACAAAGTCTTCAGAAGCAGAATACCAACGATTACTTGCTCAAGCCAAAAAAGAACAGTTACAAGCTGAGGCTGAAGTTTACAGCCTAGAAAAAACCATTCGTCAGAAAATGTCCCAGAAAGATAAGGCTAAATTAGAGAGCGGTTCTTCTGATATTGACTGGCCAGTGACTGGTCGAACTATTACCACCGGCTTTCATGACGCAGATTATCCCTATCGAAAGATTATTGGCGAACATCCAGCAATTGATATTCGAGCTGCCCAGGGAAGCACTTTAAGAGCTGCTGGAGATGGTTATGTTGCTCGTGTTAAATTCGATGGCTCAACTGCTTATGCCTATATTATGATTATTCATAATAACGGCTTATCAACTGTTTATGGTCACGTCTCCAGTGTCTCCGTAACCGCTGATCAATATGTTAATCAAGGAGATGTAATTGGTAAAACTGGTGGCGCTCCTCGAAAAACTGGCTCTGGACCATTTACCACGGGTCCTCACTTACACTTTGAAGTAAGAAAAGACGGTATTCCAGTTAATCCAATGAATTACTTACCATAATACAAAAGACCACTTAATAAGTGGTCTTTTTTTATCCTTTAATCTTTTAGTGGATGAAATTGCTTCTGTGTCTTCTGAGCATAGGAATCAGAGGCGTGAACATAACGAGTGGTGGTCTCAAGCGATTCATGGCCCAATAAGACTTGAATCGCAGCCGGATTAGCACCGGCCTCAGCTAAATAAGTGGCAAAGCCGTGACGCAGTGAGTGAGCCGAGATTGGCAAATTAATATCTAAAATTTCTCGATATTTTTTGATAGTAGTTTGTAAATAAACTGGTGAAATTTTATTTTCTCTAGTGGCGGAATTTTGACCACGGTAGGGAATAAAAGCAAACGGGGAATCGTCAGTCCTAGTGGTCAGATATGCCTCTAAATGCTCTCTAGCGCGTGGTGTAAGATAAACAAAGCGTTCTTTCTTACCTTTACCTAAAACAAAGATTCTACCTTCTTTATCAATCTGTTTTATTTTTAAATTAATGAGCTCAGAAATTCTCATTCCAGTAGAGAAGAGGGTTTCAAGCATCGCCCGGTTCCTAAGTCCCACTAAACGGTTTTTTTCGAAGGTTGACGGGAACTGCAATAATTTAACAAATTCGTCAAGCTCAGCAATTTGATTGTTTTTCTTGACAGTTTTAAGCATTTTAATCATATCGGGTGCAATCGGTGAAGGGTGGTCCATTTCAATTAAATAACGGAAGTAAGAACGTAAGACTGACAGCATGCGGTTAATCGAATAAGCATTTAATCTAACTTTAGATTCTTGAGCTAAAGCCGTCTTACGGTCATAAGTTGTAAGTAGCGCCTTATAGTTTAAGATGTCTTTTTTAGATAAATTTTTAAAACTAATCGAATTATCAAATAAAAAATCTTCAAAGACCTTAAGATCACGTTCGTAATTATAATAGGTTTCTGGAGAGTAATTATTAACCTTTAAATTGAGCAAAAAGTCATCAAACAAAGGTAAAGCAGTGGACATAAGAAGTATAGTTAATGGCTAAACATAACTGAGTATAATAATTCTTACACTTAGTTTATAGAGTAATTATATCGTAAAG
>CAZEBE010000052.1:0-4330 GCA_964510275.1 uncultured Gammaproteobacteria bacterium | reverse complement strand
TGAAAACTCAGGACATAACTTTTTATTAAACTTGTGAAGTAAATTTAGCAAAAACTATAGTATAAGTCAAGAGAATGAGGGGTGAATTATAATGGTTTTAGTCTGTTCTATAATATAGTTTATTTAGTACTATTTTTTGTATTATAAAAGGGGCCTTTTATTGACCCCTTTTTTTACTAAAAAGAAAAATTAAAATCTTAATCCCGTCATCAAACTAAACAGCCAATAAATAATCGGGCTAATGGCTTGAAAACCGAAGAAGACAAAAGCAAAGACTAAAAGCATGCTTATACGGTCATCCATGTAAAGCAACCGGTGGCGCCATTTATCTGGCAAAAATACCGCTAACACCTTGGAACCATCAAGTGGAGGAATTGGCGCTAAATTAAAGACCATTAAAATTAAGTTAATGATAATAATTTCACTAACTAAATAAGAAAACATACTTGCTGGATCTAGAAAGCGAAAAACTACTGAAAATAAGATTGCCATAAATAAATTAGCCAGCGGTCCAGCAATTGCCACCTTAGCATCACCATATTTACGATCTCTTAAATTATTAGGGTTATATGGCACTGGTTTGGCCCAACCAAATAAGAATGGAGATTGCACTAATAATAAAAATAAAGGCAATAAAACTGAGCCAACCAAATCTAAGTGTTTAACTGGATTTAAAGTTAAACGCCCCATATTTTTAGCCGTAGAGTCACCTAGTTGATTGGCCGCAAAACCATGCATGTATTCATGGATGGTGGCTGACAAGATTAGAACGATTACGGAAAATGTTTCTAACATAAAATAATTTAAATAAATTATACCTTTATTTTACCACAACTTGATTATTTTTTAAAACCCTGTTAGAATTAGCCTTGAAATATTAGAAATAAATAGTATCATTGTTTACGCTCGACCCGTCTTTTTTGAACTAGGTAAGCGGGCGTGATAAATAATCAACAAATATGGGAAAAACTTGCGATTTATGTGGACGTGGCTCAATGAAAGGAGCTTCTCGCTCTCACTCTAAAATTAAGACTTTAAAAAGACAAGACATTAATTTACAGACCAAAAATATTGATGGCATGAAAATTAAAGTTTGTACTTCATGCTTACGCACCGCTGCTAAGGATGTTAAAGTAAAAGTAGCTAAAACCACTCCTAAACCGACTCCAGTTGTAAAAAAACCTAGAGTAGTTAAGGCTAAAGTGGTTAAATAATTTTTTACACTTTGAAAAAACGCTTTATTTTATAAGGCGTTTTTTTTGTACAAAAAAAGAGGGGTTGTAAACTTGTGTTTACTTCCCTCCTTTATTTATTTGAGCATCTTTTTTACACTTTTAGTTCCATTGCCTAAGGCTTTAATGAAAGCTTTAGCAACGGCTAAGGTGAGGTTAAGAAGGAATAACGTTATTATTATAGCTAGTTGAGCTAGCCTAATAAGTATCACTTTTAACCACTTATTGCGATCAAACCAATCGCAGATAGGTGTTCCAGGAAAACCCCAATTGTCATTGGAGTTAAACTTAGCCCACTTCGGCAATTTACTACCTTTAGTAATCGCCGAAAATGAAACGCCGAACATTGAAAGTAAGACTAGTAAAATTACTATACCAATAATTCCATCCATGTTTTTATATTTTTAAATTACTATTTTTTACTATGACTGAATTATATTACTTTTTATGCTTTTTGTCAATTGTGTAGTAAATAATGGCTAATATTAAGTAATAAAATACGAGAAACTGCCAAGAAATTTTCCAATTTAAACAAGCTTTAGACCAACTAGACAGTAAGTTCCCTGCTTTTATTACATATTCCAACATAAAATAAGACGGCGCAAACCATAAAACATTTAACATCGGAATAAGCCATGATAAAAAAGAAGCAATTAAAAGAGCGGGTAGCAACCAAGCAAAAATCCACACAATTAATACATTAGCCAGCGGTGCAATCACCGAAAAAGTACCAAAGTTGTAAGCGGAAATTGGCCAGGTTATTAGTTGTGAAGAAACCGTCATAATTAAAACACTTTTAATATTTCCCTGCCCAAATATTTTTTCACCCAACGGACAAAAATAAATTAGAGCGATCATCGCTAAAAAAGAAAGTTGAAAACCTAAATCATCACGAAATAATAATGGATTAAAAAATAACATCACTGCCGCCGTAATAAATAAAATGCGACCACCTGAATCACCGCGCCCATTTTTCTTACCCCACAAAACTAAACTAATCATAATTGCCGAACGAAGAGCTGATGTTTGTAGCCCGGTTAAAATTGTATAAAGCCATAAAAAAATTACCACTGGTTTAAAAGCACCACGACTCGATAATCCTAGTGCTAGTAAAAAATTAAAAGCTAGTGCGGACAGCAATGTTAAATGCGAACCAGAAATTGCTACCACATGACTTAGCCCACAACAAGCAAAAGATTTTTTCTCAACTTCATCTAAAGTATTTTTATAACCAAGAAGTAAAGCGTTAGCCAACCCAGCCTGAGGCTCTGGTAATGCCGAATTTATTATTTGATAAACACTATTCTTTACACTTAATAATTTAGAATAAAAATCGGGCACATTTTTTATTACTTTTATTTTTGGCCAAGCCATTTGTAAGTAGATATCATAACGCGCTAAATACCGGTCATATCTAAACTCTGACCAATTTTTTGGCGTCTCTAGTTTGCCACTTAACTCTAACACATCACCATATTTTAATTCTGGATATTTATTAGTAGTTACTAAAATTAAATTATTGTTTTTTAAATTCTTAACAATTAATTTTTGATAAGCACCTCCGGGATCTATTTCTTCATTTACTCTAGCAATCACTATTGTCTTATTATTTAAATTAATTACTGGTTTTTTAGTTTGATACATTTCATAACGCCAAGCGCCGAGTAATGTAAAAATTATAAAAACAAAAATTAATTTAAATTTTTTAAATCGTAAAAACAAAATTAATAAAATATACTTTGATATAGAAAAAGACGCCAGCGCAACGCCAGCTATAAACCCTAAATTGGCCAACAAAAAAAGTGAAGCTATCATCACTTCACTTTAGCAAAACCTTGATGAAATTTTCTTAAACTTTTTCCTTATTTTTCTTGAAACGTAAATACTCTTCCATAAAACCTTTTAAATCACCATCAAAAACCGCACTAACGTTAGAAGTTTCATATTCCGTGCGATGATCTTTAACCATTTGATAAGGTTGCAAAACATAAGAACGAATTTGACGTCCCCACGCCGCCATTTGTGTAGCCCCTTTTATTTTTTGCATCTCGCCACTTCGCTCGGCTAAAGCTAATTGATATAACTTGGCATATAAAATTCGCATGGCAATCTCGCGGTTTTGATGCTGTGAACGCTCTGTTTGACAGGCTACAACAATTCCAGATGGTATATGGGTAATTCTAATCGCAGACTCAGTTTTGTTAACATTCTGACCGCCAGGGCCGCTAGAACGAAATAAATCAACGCGTAAATCTTCATCACGAACGGTAATGCCGGCGCTGTCTGGTAATTCTGGTAACACTTCAACCAAAGCAAAAGAAGTTTGACGAAGTGACTCCCCGTCAAAAGGTGAAATACGAACTAAGCGATGAACGCCATTTTCACTTTGTAGATATCCATAAGCAAACGGACCAGACACGCGCATCATCATACTTTTTATACCCGCTTCATTGGCGACAGTGTGTTCTAAAATTTCGACTTTAAAATTACTAGTTTCACAAAATCTTAAATACATCCGTTCTAACATCTGCGCAAAATCTTGAGCATCAACCCCTCCAGTTCCCGCATGAATCGACATAATCGCTGGGCCATTATCATATGGACCAGAAAGCAAAGAATAAAATTCTAAATCTTTAAATTCTTTTTCAAGTTCTTCAATTTTATGATCGAGTTCCAAAAGTAAATCGGCTTCATTTTCTGATTCAGCCATAGTAAGTAAATCAGCGGTGTCATTTAAATCTTTAGCCATCTTATCAAAAGGAGCAATTTGCGCCGTTAACCTTTCTGTTTCCTGACCAACTTCAACGGCTTTTTCTTGATCGGTCCAAAAATCAGGCTTCCCTTGCAAAGCTTTATTCTTATCAATTACTAAACGTTTAGCTGGCAAATCTAAAATCGTCTCGAGTTCAGCAAGTTTGACAGATAGGTCTTCAATTATTTTAGATTTATCACTCATAGATAATTATTATAACATTGTTTTGGAGATTAATAAAAAAGGACCCTAGTTTAAACAACATCATTGTTAAATAAACTAAGGTCCAAAAACAAAGTTCAAAAGTCAGAAGACCGAAGAACTAAGTTTAAAGAGAAACTTGCGA
>CAZEBE010000051.1:0-4371 GCA_964510275.1 uncultured Gammaproteobacteria bacterium | reverse complement strand
GCTTGACCACCAACGATTTGTAATTTAATTTTTGTTTTTATTTTCTTAGCCATAATTGTAGATTCTTACCAGGCAGAAGCGTTCCCAGCTTGGAATCGATATGATAATTTAATTATCTGTTTATTTATATTTTTTTAACTTGTAAGAAATCAAGTTCAACTGGAGTTTCGCGACCGAATAAGTTAACGTTAACCTTAACTTTTCCTTTAGCCTCATCAATCGCAGTAACTTTTCCTTCCATATTTTTAAATGGTCCTTCGTTAATTTTAACAGGAGAGCCAATAACGATATCAATTTGGAATTTAGGATCTTCAACGCCCATACGTTTTTTAAGAGCTTCAACCTCTTCTTCGCGAATTGGGGTAGGGATAGTTCCGGTTCCAATGAAACCGGTAACGTTAGGGGTGTTACGAACAATATACCAAGATTCATCCGTTACCATCATTTCTACTAAAATATATCCAGGGAAGATTTTTTCTTCAACGACTTTTCTTTTGCCATTTTTGATTTTAACTTTCTTTTCGGTTGGAATTAAAATACTGAAAATCTTGTCCTCCATGTCGAGGGATTCGATTCTTTGTTTCAAGTTCTGCGCGACATTTTCTTCGTAACCAGAATAAGTGTGAAGAACATACCAGCGACGGCCTTGATTTAAAAGTTGTTTGGCCATAAAGGTACCAACACGCGGAACTTTCTAAAATAATTTTAGAAATATTCCTAATGTACTATTTAAAAGATTAAATTTTATATAACAATGCTTTAATGCCTTCGCTAAAACCGTAATCTAGCAAGCCTAAAAATAAAGCAACACCAAGACTGATGCAAATAATTAAAACGGTGTATTGATAGGTTTCTTTCTTGGTTGGCCAAGTTACTTTTTTCATCTCCACGATTGATTCTTTGATATAAGTGGTAAGTTTGTTCATAGTTTTGCTAAAATTTAAAAATAGGCAAAATTCTCAATTTAAAAATAGCCTTCTCGGCCATTCTTTTTATATCTAAATAATACAAAATTATTTAGGGCTTGTCAATTGTTTTATTTGCTTTTTGCCAGTAAAGACGGTAAAATTAAAGCATAAAGCCTTTTTAACTTATAAATTGCTAATTTTAGCTAAATATTATATGGTAAGTCCTAATCTTATCAAACGAAATCAAGAAGTAAAGCCTGCTGAAATAAATGAAAACGCCAAAAGGTTGTTTCAGGTTGTCTACAGTAATCAAAATAAGAAAGGGCCAGCTAATGATGATGATATTGCTAAAATAAACGTTTCCGAAGTTATTTCCAAAGTTGCCTTTTTCTACGAGAAAATTAGAAACGCTATTGATTACGAAGAAGATCATTTACTTCGAAAAAATGCAATTATTCGTATTTTAAAAAGACAAATTGTAATTGAGAGCGCTATCATTAAAAACATAGACACCCTTGAAATATCCAAGCATCTTTTAACCGAACTCATTCGAGGTGGTTATTTACCTAATGACAAAATTCCTGAAATTAAGATTCCGGAGGTGGCCAAGCTGTTTGATAAGTATTTTAAATTAAGAAATATTTGTTTAACCAAGATAAATTCGGAGATGAATATTAAGAAAGATGTTAATAAAGTTAAGAACTTAATTAACGAAAAAAATTCTTTAACCGACTGGATTTTATCTCTAGCTGCTTGTGAAATTGAAGAAAATTTAAATCCTAACAAAATTAAACAAGCAACTATTGCTAATTTATTTGATTTTTTAAGCCACAACATTAAATTGGCTGATGGTTTGGATTTTAAAGTTGATTTAGAAATTCAGATTTATTTAAGTATTTGTCGCACTTATGGAAGGTTTGATGGAGACATGTTGTCCTTTGTGCTTTTTAAATATTATAACGATGATTGGGCTAAAAGTAATCTTAGTGAAGAAGACATTGTTCGTATTGCCTCTTTAACTAGAGGACTTAAAGTGGAAATTATTAAGCAGTTAGCCCATCCACTTACTAGACAACTTGATCGAATAACCAGAAAATACTCTTTATATTCTTCGATAATGCTTGAAACCATTGAGCCAGATCCGGTAAAAAATTATAACGAAATTTATACTAATGAAAAAACTTTTTTTGCTTCAGTTAAAAAAGTTTGCGGTATTAAATATAAAAAAGCTAAAAGTCGTTTGTGGCGGGTAGCAACTCGTAGTATTGTTTATATTTTTTTAACCAAATCAATTTTTGTTTTTGCCTTAGAGATTCCGGCGACTCAGTGGTTTAATGAACCAATTAATCCTGTGTCACTTGCTATTAATGTGGTTTTTCCGGCACTTTTATTGTTTGTTATGGTTTTTTGCGCTAGAGTCCCTGGAGAAAAAAATACTGAAAAAATTATTAGTGGTGTTAAAGAATTATTCTTTGTTGGCAATGAGAGAAAATCGCCAATTCTTTTGCGACCCAAAAATAAAAGAAACGGTATCGTTAATTTTGTTTTTAATATAATTTATGCCTCCGCTTTTTTCGTGTCCCTTTATTTTATTATTAAAGCATTAGTTTTTATAAACTTTAATTGGGTTAGTATTGTAATTTTCTTATTCTTCTTAGCCTTTGTTTCTTTCTTTAGCGTGGTTACAACCAAAGGAGTTAAAGATTTGGTGGTAATAGAAAGCCGAGAAAATATCTTCACTTTGCTAGTCGACTTATTTTATATGCCAATTATTATGATTGGTAAATGGATGTCGAGCAAAGTATCTAAGGTTAATGTTTTTGTTTTCATTTTTGATTTTATTATTGAAGCCCCATTTAAGATTATTGTTGAAGTGGCTGAAGACTGGACTCGTTATGTTAAAGAAAGAAAAGATAATATGGTTTAATTTATGTTAGGAACTTTATACGTCGTTGGCACGCCAATTGGTAACTTGGAAGATATAAGTGCTCGAGCTCTTAGAATTTTTAAAGAGGTTGATTATATTTTATGTGAAGATACGAGAACCACTCGTAAGCTTTTGGATAAGTACGAGATTAAAACTTCGACTATTTCTTATCACCAACACTCAGGCGCAGGAAAAGTTGATCAACTAACTCGTTGGTTATCTGAAGGGAAGAATTTAGCTTTAGTCTCTGATGCCGGTACGCCAGGAATTTCTGATCCTGGAGCGGCTTTAATCGGCTCTGTTAGGGCTGAATTTGGCACGGAGGCGAAGGTAGAAGGCATTCCTGGAGCATCAGCAATTATTACCGCTTTATCTATCTCTGGCTGGCCAGTGGACCGCTTTTCTTTCTTAGGTTTTTTACCTCATAAGAAGGGCCGACAAACTATGATTAAAGAAATTTTAGCCATTGATTATCCGGTCGCCGTTTATGAATCAAAACATCGCATTTTAAAATTGATGGAAGAGCTGGATGCATTTAGTGCGACTGCTAAAATAAAATTAGAATTAATGTTAGGAAGAGAACTGACTAAAATGTTTGAAAGTTGTTATTTTGGAACACCAGCTGAACTGGCTGCTCAACTTAAAACTGATGCGGCCATGTGCAAGGGGGAATTTGTTGTGTTAATTAGAAAAATTAAAAAATAAAATATGTCAAAACCTTTTTATATAACAACCACCCTACCTTATACTAATTCCGACCCGCATATTGGATTTGCCACGGAATTTATTAAGGCGGATGCGATTGCTCGTTGGCATGGGCTACAAGGAGATGAAGTCTTCTTTAATACTGGCACCGATGAACATGGTCTTAAAATTTATCAAAAAGCAATTGAAGCTGGTCTTACTCCTCGAGAATATTGCGATCCTTACGCGGCTCGTTTTAAAGCTTTAAAAGAAGCTTTAAATTTAAGTTTTACTAATTTTATTAGAACCACTGACGAAAATCATGTTGTAGCAGCTGGGGAGTTTTGGAAACGCTGTGACGCTAGTGGCGATATTTATAAAAAAAATTATCAAGTTAAATATTGTGTTGGTTGTGAACTCGAAAAACAAGAATCTGATTTAGTGGATGGTCATTGTCCATTTCACCCAAATCAGGAACTAGAAATTATTGAAGAAGAAAATTACTTTTTTAAATTTTCTAATTACGGTGAAAAGTTAATGAAGTTTTATGAGTCTCATCCTAATTTTGTAATTCCAAATCATCGTTTTAATGAAATCAAAAATTTTGTCGCTGGTGGTTTACAGGATTTTAGTATTTCTCGTCTTAAATCAAAAATGCCTAATGGTGTGCCAGTTCCTGGTGATGAAGAACAGGTGATGTATGTTTGGTTTGATGCTTTAGTTAATTATGTCTCTACTTTAGGCTGGCCGAATACTGAAGGTGACTTTAAAAAGTTTTGGCCGGGAATGCAGGTGTGCGGTAAAGATAATTTAAGACAACAAACAGCGATGTGGCAGGCGATGCTGATGTCA
>CAZEBE010000050.1:0-4412 GCA_964510275.1 uncultured Gammaproteobacteria bacterium | reverse complement strand
CATAACTATGAAATGTCCAATTTGTTATTTTGATGACACAAAAGTAGTTGATTCGCGGGTTGCTGCTGATGGTTTATCAATTCGTCGCCGCCGTGAATGTTTGAAGTGTGGTTTTCGTTTTTCAACCTATGAAGAAGTAGAACTTTTAGATTTGATGATTGTAAAACGCGATGGACGACGAGAATCATATAACCGTGAAAAATTAGTTAGTGGTCTTAAAAAGTCATTAGAGAAGAGGGCAGTAACAGATGATAAATTCAAACAATTAGTTCATGGTATTGAAAGGGAGTTACAGAAATTAAAGAAGAGTGAAGTTACTTCCCGTCAGGTTGGACAAATGGTAATGAAACAGCTTAAAAAAGTTGATCAGGTCGCTTATATTAGATATGCCTCAGTCTATGAACAGTTTAAAGATGCTAATGAGTTTAGAAAAGAACTTAATAAATTAATAAAAGATAAAAAATAATCTAGGTTAATTTTTTAAAGATTGTGTGTTTGGCTTGTGCCCCTATAATCTTTAAAACGTTAGCAGTTTGTTATGCCGGAAATAATCACTCAAATTCGTAAACGTTCTGGGGAAATTGTGGCTTTTGACAGGAATAAAATTACCACTGCCATTAAACGTGCTCAGGAGGCCATTTCTGAGGTTAATGATAAATTGGCTGAAGAATTGTGTGATAAAATCGTTGCTAACATTGCTAAGCATTTTCACAAAAATACCATTCCGGCAGTTGAAGAAGTTCAAGATATTGTTGAAGCGACCTTAATTGAAAATAAACAAGTAGAACTTTCTAAAGCTTATATTATTTATCGCGATCAACGTCGTCAGTTGCGCGATATTAATAAAGGCACTTCTGATGAAAAATTAATGGAAGATTATTTAGGTCGAGCTGATTGGCGTCTTAAAGAAAACAGTAACATGAGCTTCTCGGTTCAGGGTTTAAATAATTACATTGCTTCGGCTGTTTCGGCTCGTTATTGGCTTAATAAATTATATCCGGAAAACATTAGACAAGCTCATGTAAGTGGTGATTTGCATATTCACGATTTGGGATTATTGGCTCCATATTGCTGTGGTTGGGATTTAAAAGATTTACTTACTAAAGGATTCCAAGGTGTTCCAGAAAAAGTTCAAAGCAAACCGCCAAAACATTTTAGAAGCGCTTTGGGGCAAATTGTTAATTTCTTTTACACTATGCAAGGTGAAGCTGCTGGCGCTCAGGCTTTTTCCAATTTTGATACTTATTTAGCCCCTTTTATCCGCTTTGATCATTTAACTTTTAAAGAAGTAAAACAATGTCTACAGGAGTTCATGTTTAATGTTAACGTGCCAACTCGCGTTGGTTTTCAGACTCCATTTACTAATGTTACTTTAGACGTTACCCCTTCAAAACTGATTGGCGAAGAAAACATAATTATTGGTGGAGAAATAAAAGAAGAGCGTTATAAAGATTTTCAAGCAGAAATGGATGTGTTTAACCAAGCTTTTGCTGAAGTGATGCTTGAAGGTGATTCCACTGGTCGTGTCTTTGGTTTTCCAATTCCAACTTATCAAATTGATAAAAACTTTGATTGGGACAGGGAATGTTTGAAACCAATGTGGGAAATGACTGCTAAATATGGCGTTCCTTATTTTTCTAATTTTGTTAACTCTGATATGGACAGAGACGACGCTCGTTCAATGTGTTGTCGCCTTAGACTTGATAACCGTGAACTTAGAAAACGCGGAGGTGGTTTGTTTGGTGCTAATCCTTTAACTGGCTCTCTAGGTGTTGTAACTATTAATTTGCCTCGTTTAGGTTATCTTTCAAAAGATAAAGAAGATTATAAAAAAAGATTATTATCTTTAATGGAAGTAGCCAGAGAAAGTCTAGAACAAAAACGAAAAGTTGTTGAAAAGTTTACCAACGATGGTCTGTATCCTTATTCTCGTTTTTACTTACACGATATTAAAGAACGCTTTGGTTCTTATTGGCAAAATCATTTTAACACGATTGGAATAAACGGAATGAACGAATCAGTCCTTAATTTATTGGGTAAAGATATTTCTACCCCAGAGGGGCACGCTTTTGCTTTAGAGATTTTAGATTTTATGCGTGATAAATTACTAGAATTTCAAGAAGAGACTGGCAGTTTGTATAATCTTGAAGCTACTCCTGGTGAAGGATGCACTTATCGTTTTGCTAAAAAAGATAAAGAAACCTACCCAGAGATTATTTGTGCCAACGATAGAGCTTTTAAAGAAAATGGCACTGCTCCTTATTACACCAATTCAACTCATTTGCCGGTAGGCTTTACTAATGATATCTTTGCCGCCTTGGATTTACAGGACGACCTACAGGTTAAGTATACTGGTGGTACAGTTTTACATGGATTTTTAGGGGAGAGAATTAAAGACGGAGAAACTACTAAAAAATTAGTACACCGTATCATTGATAATTATAAATTACCATATTTTACAATTACCCCAACATTCTCAGTTTGTCCTAAACATGGTTACTTAGCGGGTGAACATAAATATTGCCCAAAGTGTGATGAAGAAATTGGTTATACTCCAGAAAACGAAATTAATGCTGATCGTTTAGAAAATTCTGAAAAATAATTAATTACTAAAAATATTAATAATTTAACTAACAATAATATGAGCCCAATTCAAACAAACAGACAAGAATGTATTGTTTACAGCCGCGTTGTTGGCTGGATAACACCAATTAAAAATTTTAATCCAGGAAAGGCCTCTGAATATACTGACAGATTAACTTACCAAACCGAAGAAAAGGCTTGTTAATAAATAAATATTGAGGAACCTGACGTGACGAAGGTCCAACTTCGTAAACCGAAGGTTAGCCAGCTCGTCCCTTTTTCCTAGTCTAAACATATGATTATCGGCGGACTTCTAAAAATGACTTTAATAGATTATCCAGGACAGTTGGCAGCCATAGTATTTACTAAAGGTTGTAATTTTCGTTGCCACTTTTGCTATAACCCCCTGCTTGTCTGGCCCGATAGGGAAACAGACGAAAAAAAATATGAAAAAACTTATCCTACGGTTTCGGAGGATGAGTTTTTTCTTTTTTTAAACAGTCGTCGCGGGAAACTGGACGGAGTAGTTATTACCGGCGGTGAACCAACGTTGCATCGTGATTTGCCAGAATTTATTAAAAAAATCAGAGCTCTTGGTTATAAGATAAAATTAGATACTAATGGTACTAATTCTTTGATGCTTGAAAAATTATTAGCAGAAAATTTACTTGATTATATTGCAATGGATTTTAAAGCACCATATGATAAATATGAGAAAGTGGTTGGCATCTCAGTGAACTGTCAGGAAATAGAAAAAAGTGTTAAAATAATAATTAATAGTAGCCTTCCTTATGAGTTTAGAACCACGGTTGTTCCTGGTCTACATGAGTTAGCGGATTTTTCTAAAATGGGTCAAGAAATAGCCGGAGCTAACGCTTGGTATTTACAAAAATTCAAATCTGATACCGAATTGGTTGATCGAAACTTAGAAACCCACGCCTCTTTTACTGATAAAGAAATGGAAGAAATGGCGGTAGTGGGCAGAGAATATGTAAAAATTTGTGAAGTAAGATAAATAATATGGATAATAATTTAACAGACGAACAAACAGAATTATTGCGTCGCAATTTAGAAATTAGCGAAGAGATTTTGAAAAAAACTGATTATATAAGAGTATATGTAAAATGGCAAAAGGTTTGGGGGGTAATTAATGTTTTGTTAATTATTATTCCTATTATTATTGGTATTGTTTATTTACCTCCGATTATTAGGGAATATCTTGAGCAGTTTACTTCTTTAATCTAATTAAAATATGGCTAACGAAAATATTGCTGTCTTTGCACAAACAACTTTTAGAAACGAATTTAAAAAATTCGGTATTAAAACTGACGACCGTCGCCGTCATATGTATTTGATTGGAAAAACCGGTATGGGTAAGTCCACCGTTTTGGAAAATATGATTGTTGATGACATTCGCGCTGGTCGTGGTGTGGCGGTGGTTGATCCTCACGGTGATTTAGCCGAAAAAATTATTCAATTTATTCCACCTGAGAGAGTAAACGACGTGATTTATTTCAATCCGGCGGATATGGAATTCCCTATTGCTTTTAACGTCGTCGAACAAGTGGACCATAACCTACAACATTTAGTTGCCTCCGGTTTAATCGGTGTGTTTCAAAAATTATGGGCTGATTCTTGGGGGCCTCGTTTGGAATATATTTTACGTAATGCCATTTTAGCGATTTTAGATTTCCCAGGTTCGACTCTTTTAGGTGTTGTTAGAATGTTAAGTGATAAAGCTTATCGTAAACAGGTAGTAGCTAATATTAAAGACCCAGTAGTTAAAGCTTTTTGGGAAAAAGAATTTGCTGGTTATGCTGATAAGTTTG
>CAZEBE010000049.1:0-4730 GCA_964510275.1 uncultured Gammaproteobacteria bacterium | reverse complement strand
GGCGCTGAAATTAGTCAATCTGCTCTTGTTCACAATTAATTTCATCGTCTTCTCTGAAAATTATATATTTATAAATAAAAAAATTAAGAATTCCCAAACAGAAGTTAACAATAATCTGCGATATTAAATACCAGACACCGACTTCGTTAGTTAAAAAATGCATCCCAAAACCGTTGATGTTTAAGCTTAAAAAAGCATTAAGCATATACAGCAATAGTTGACGTGGTACTTTTTTCTCTTCTTTTTTTTCAAAGGTCCAAACACGTTGTAAATAAAAACTAAATAAGAACGAAAATAAAAAAGCTAAACTGGTCGAAAGAACAATTCCCCATTTAAATAAACCATAAAATAAAAATAAAAGAACTAAGTCAATAAACCCCGCCATAAAACCAGAAATGGAAAATTTTACAAAAGAGGTTTTTTCAAAATAACGACAATAAAACTTAGGAAAACACTTCCGAAGCAAACAACTTAATTTTATATAAAAATTATCTAATACGGGCATAGTTAGTTCCAATTAAAATTAGTAAACACCCAATCAACGAGTGATTTAGTTTCCTTAAAGCGATCATTTTTACCATTACTATTTAAGACTACGGAAATTATCTCATCTTGTCTATGGTCGGCGAATTTACCAACAAAACAATAGCCGGCACTTTCCGTATAACCGGTTTTACCTCCCAAAAGACTAGGGTCGGAGGCGGAATCAGAATATAATAAATAATCAGTGGAACTTATCTTCTTCTCACGATCTTCTTTGGTTTTAAAAGTATATTCTTTTGTAATTGTCGGTTTCTTTATTTCTTCATGACTTAAAGCCTCTTTGGCCAATCTTGCAATATCACGAGCAGTGGAAACGTTTCTATCTGATAAACCAGTCGGTTCTACAAAGGAGGTATTAAACAAACCCAGTTTCTTGGCCTTGTCATTCATAGCGGCGACAAATTCTTTTTCAGTAAGCCCCGTAGAATGGGCTAGGGCCATAGTGGCACCGTTATCTGAAGCAATCAAACTAGTACTAAGTAAATCAGAAACTTTAACCGTGTCGCCAGTAAATAAATTATTTTTTCCCCCGGAAACATTATCCGCTGGTGTAATTACATATTCCGTATTAAATCCCGGATTATGCTCCAAAAATATCAGAGCGGTCATTAGTTTGGTTAAGCTGGCAATTGGCTGTTTGGCGTCAGAATTCTTTTCATACAAAAAAGTATTATTTTTAAGCAAAAGAACAGCTCCGCTTGAGGCAGTTAAATCAAACTCTGGAGTATTCGCTTTTTTAATAATTTGTGGAGCGATTAAACTTTCCGGTAATCTCGAAATTACTGCCGGACGACATTTACCATAAAATACCAAAGCGTTTTCTGGCTTTAAATCAAAATCAGAAAATAGCAAAGCCGCTAAACAATTTATAAAAAGTGACAAATACATGGTAATTAAAATTAAAGATTAGTGGGTTCTTCCAAAACTTCCGCCAAAGTCTCTACTCGATGCAATTTTTCGTAATCTGGTAAATCTTCAATTGAAGAAATCCCTAAAAATTTAATAAAATCTAAAGTAACGGAATAAAAAGTTTCATTCTTTTGTTTATCTGTTTTTTCTTCAACTAAACCGCGAATAAGTAAGTTTCTTAAAATCAGTGAGCAGTTGACCCCGCGAATGCGTTCTAACTCTAATTTGGTAATTGGCCCGCGATAAGCAATAATAGTTAGTGCCTCTAAGCTTGGTTGTGATAATTCCCCGCTAGTTTCTTCTTTTAAAAATTTACTAATTAACTCGGCGTTTTCTGGAGCAGTTGTCAGTTGATACTGGCTATTGTTTTTAATTAAAATAAAACCGCGATTTTGCTCTTTATAGTTGTGTGCTATTTTATCCAGGGTATCTTCAATTTCTTTAGCTTTAACACCTAGAAGTTCCGCCATTTCTTTAACAGACAATGGTTTGCTGGAAATAAATAATAAAGATTCGAGTTGTGAAAATAAATTCATAGATTAGTTGGTTATGTTATCTTGACGAAGCACGACATGAATTTCACTAAACAGTTCGTCTTGTTCAAAAGTAAGTTCTCGTTGTTTAGCTAGTTCTAATACAGCTAAAAAATTAACAATAACTTCCGTGCGGCTACTGGCGGTACGTAGAAATTGAGAAAAACTAAATCTTAATTTCTTGCCCAACATATCCCTGATATAATCAATTCGCTCGTCAATGCTAATTTTTCCGACTAGACTGCTTTCATCAAGTGGTTCTTCTTTTTTATTTAAGCGTTCTAGTAATTCTTCAAAACGATCATGAAGCAAAACTTGAGTAATACCAGCTGGTGAGATAAAACTTGGTTTTTCTTTTTTGGGACGACGGAAATTTTTATTAATAATAACCGGTGAAAACAGAAATTTTTTCTCTCCCACAAGTTCGGCAATCTTAGTGCTAGCCTCCACAAACTCTTTATACATTCTTAACTGATTTTCTAGTTCGGCAATTTCCTCTTCTTCCTCGGCACTAACTAAATATGGCAAAAGTGCTTTTGACTTAATATAAAGCAAACGAGCCGCCATCACTAAAAAGTCAGCCATTTCTTCCGGACCGATGGTTTGAGAAACTTCTACATAAGCTAAAAATTCATCAGCAATTTTAGCTAGAGCAATTTCGGTAATATCTAGCTCTTCTTGTTCAATTAGTTTAAGTAGAACACCCAGAGGTCCTTCAAATTTTTCCAGTTTAAGTTCCATCATAATTAGTTGATAAGAACTGGCTTAGCTTCAGTGGTCTTAAGATCGAACCAGGCAGTATTAGTTAAACATTGATATCCAGCCTCATGAATTTTAGTTGGATCATAATAAGCAGTGTCTTTACGAGGATCAATATTTTTATTATCAGTTCTAAAAGTAGCACAGATTTCAAAAGTACTAGTACCAGTTTTTTTGTAATCAATTGGCGCCCCAGTTTCACGGTCAACAAAAGACATGGCATCTAAATAAATATCCCGGTTAGCTTTTACTTCATTTAAATTCTCCGGTAATTTTTTATACTTTTCATTATAAGAATTAACGGCGTTTTCAATTGTGTTAATATTATTGATTAAGTTTTGATCTAATCTTTTAGCACGAGTTAAAGCTGGTGATTCAATAAAGAACCAAGCGCTCACAAAAGCAATTACAATAACCGCTAAAGATGAAAAGAAGAAAATTTTCATTACTAAATCTTTTTTAGTAACATCAACTCTTTTAATTTCATAAAGATAGAAAGAAAAAACTGTAGCGGAAATAATTAGCATGCTAATCGCCTTTAAGATAAAACTTAAAGTAAATTCGCCAGCTAAAAAATTATTTATTACGCCGATAAAAACACCCAACATTGTAACGGATGATACTAACAAAATAAAATAAGATAGCCAACGTCTAACACCAGATTCTTTTTCCAGTTCTCCATTACGTAAACCACGATTGATTAATTTTTGAGTAACAAAGAAAATCGGTGTCGCAATTATTAACGCTGAAATTGCAAACTTCAAAGAATCACTCACCCCATTTCGAGAAGTTAAAGTATCAAAGATGGTGTCATTGATAATTCCAAACGCCACCATTCCCACCGAAATAGCGGTGAAAATTAAAGCCACCAGCGACAACAGATAATAGAAAGCATACTTAGCATTGTTGTTCATATTGTTAGATGGATTTTTATTAACCGAAATGGCTAGCACCAAAAAGGCTAAAAAAATTAAAGATAAAATAACTATCATAAATACTAAACCCATAAATTAAAAGTTAGCATTTTTAGGTGTACGTGGGAACGGAATTACATCGCGGATGTTAGCCATACCAGTTAAATACATAATGGCGCGTTCAAATCCTAAACCAAAACCAGCGTGTTCAACAGAACCATATTTGCGTAAATCCAAATACCAATCATAATCAGCTACGTCTAAGCCCATCTCCGTCATTCTCTTAGAGAGCTTATCGTAATCCTCTTCACGTTGACTACCGCCAATAATTTCTCCAATTCCTGGAACAAGCAAATCCATGGCTCTTACTGTTTTACCATCTTCATTTAACTTCATGTAAAAAGCTTTAATATCTTTTGGATAGTCAATTAAGAACACTGGTTTGTTAAAAATCTTTTCGGTGATGTAACGTTCATGTTCAGTTTGCAGGTCAATTCCCCACTCCACTGGATAAGTAAATTTCTCCCCTGATTTAATTAAAAGCTCAATCGCTTCGGTGTATGTCACCCGCGCAAAATCAGCTGAGACTACGGCTTTAAGTCTGTCTATTAAACCTGGTTCAATAAACTTATCAAAGAATTCCATTTCTTCTGGTAGTTCAGTTAAAACATAATTAATTAAATATTTTAACATCTTCTCCGCAATATTCATGTCATCTTCTAAAGTCGCAAAAGCCATTTCCGGCTCCATCATCCAAAATTCACAAGCGTGACGAGTGGTGTTAGAATTCTCAGCTCTAAAGGTTGGACCAAAAGTATAAACTTTGTTTAGACCCATAACTAAAGCCTCAGCATTAAGTTGACCCGAAACTGTTAATCCAGCTTTTTTACCAAAGAAATCTTTACTATAATCAATTTCACCTTTTTCAGTTTTAGCCACGTTATCTAAATCTAAAGTAGTAACATTAAACATTTCACCTGCCCCTTCGCAATCAGAAGTGGAAATAATTGGAGTGTGAATATAAGCAAAACCTTCTTCTTGAAAGAATTTATGAATCGCAAAACTTAATTTA
>CAZEBE010000048.1:0-4945 GCA_964510275.1 uncultured Gammaproteobacteria bacterium | reverse complement strand
GCTTTAAAGATTTAATAACATTTTTTGGTAAACCACTAACCTCTAAATAGCCTTGTTTCTTCTTTTGCAGGGCACTATTTATTACTCCTAAAATAGAGAAAAAGAGTGCCTCAGAAGCAAAAGCGGCAAAACGACTTAAATTATGACTGCTTAAAGTGTCTAGTAACTGCTTATAATAACGTGGTTGATGTTTATGATAATAATATGAGCCACTATAAAGCCCACTGGCATTATAGCCAAGAGTTTTAACAATAATCTCCTCTAGAATTCGACAGACTCTTTTGTTGCCATTTTTAAAGGGATGAAGAGCATAAAGAGCCGCATGAAAAATAAAAACATTTTCAATGCTCTGGTTAGTTTGCAACCAAGATAATAATTCCCTAATACTTTGTCTTATCTCAGTAAAAGGAGCTGGAATATATTCACCGACCTTAGTCTCATTATCTTCTCTTAACCGTCCGCTGTGATAAGGTTCAAAATCTGGTAACTTACCAGTAAAAATATCTAACCCCTCTGTTAATTCTCGATGTAAATCAATTATAAAATCTAAATCAATGTCTTTAAGGCTAATTTTTCTAAGCTCTAGTCCACTAACCACTTTAGCAATATTGGCATACTCTAACAGGTCATGGTCTTTTTTAGTTAAATTGCCACCAGAAACTAATTTCTTTTTTAAAACACTTAAATTATCCCCGAAGGAACCATTCACAACCGCATTATAAGCTTCCTCGGCTTCTAATAAAGTTAAGGCAGAATTTTCGGCTTTAGAAACCGCAAAAGAAAACAGCAACTGATTACGTCTTTTTAGAATAAGTAAAGACTCCTGATCAATTTCTTTCTTTTCATAAGCGGCAGCTAATTTATCTAAGTCTTTAAGCAAAACTTCATTTGGTTTTATCTGATCACGATAAACGAAAAAACTGCTCAAAAAATTAGCCTTAAAAGGATACTCTGGGGTTAATATTTTTTTTACTTTATTTTTTTCAGTCATAAAGTAAATTTTATACTATTTTTTTAAAAAAGTCAATAGTTAATATATGGCTAATATTAAATAATAAATATCAATATAATCAGTCTAACTATTGGTCTAATGTTAGACCGATTATTGGTCTAGTTATTGGTCTAACTTTAGACCAATATTAAGAGCAATAAATACCATAATAACTACCCACCATCTTGTCAGCGGAAAAGTCGTGTTTAATATTTAGACTGAGGTTATTTTCTTTAATTAAACGCAAAAAGTCATGAATATCATTAACTTTAAAACAGTTATTAACCCCAACAATTTCTTCATTGCCCCCTACCCGACTAGCGAGCGCCGGAATGCCAGCTAAAACAGAAGAAATTAGACTGAGCGACAGACCTTCAAAAATGGAAGGTAAAACAAACAGGTCAAAAGCGTTAAGGTATTGGTTAGCGTTTAAAATCTCCCCAGTTAGAATGACGTCTTTTTCCAGCTGATAAATTTTAATTAGGTTTTCATATTTTGCTCTTTCCGGACCCTCGCCAATAAGAATT
Source organism: uncultured Gammaproteobacteria bacterium (assembly GCA_964510275.1). Taxonomy (GTDB): domain Bacteria; phylum Patescibacteriota; class Patescibacteriia; order Patescibacteriales; family UBA12465; genus JAEZRQ01. The sequence continues at coordinate 3,427 of CAZEBE010000048.1, read as the reverse complement.
AATTTGGCATTGGGTTTAAGAGCTTTAACACCCAGATGAGCATTGATTAAGAATTCATAATTTTTAGGATAAGCCAGACGTCCGATAGAACCATAGACATAATCACTATTACTAAGACCTAACTTAGCACGAGCCTCTTCTCTGCTTAATAACTGATCAGACTCTAAACCGTTATAAACCAAGTGACACTTTCTCTCTAGCCCCTTGATAAGTCCGGACTTTTTAGCAAAATCTAAATTTAATTTTGAGACAAAAACAATTTGATCTAGTTTTTCAAAAGCGGCTCTGAAGAATAACCGGTAAGCAGTTTTAAGCAAGCTAAAGGCTTTGTGCCCACTATCAAGCAGTGACAAGCCGTGAACGGTGAAGACTGTTTTTACATTTTTAAGCCCCCAGACACCGAGCAAAGCATTAGTGCTATTTAAATGGACGACGTTAAATTTATTATCACGCACGTACTGATTTAATTCTTTGATAAAGCTTAAGTTCTTGAGTGGATTACGACTGCGCTCTAAATTATTTAAGCGCTTAAAAGGCACACCGGCGACAGCAAGTTCCTGTGGCAAATAATCCCCAGGCCCACCAGCAACAACCACTTCTTCGCCAATTTTTCGAAGTCCGCGCGCCAAATTAAGAGCAAAGACTTGAGCTCCGCCAAGCTCGGATTTAGTTATCACAATTAGTATTTTCATATCTTTAATTTTAGCATTTTTAAAGACAAATAAAAAAGAGCTACAAGTAGCTCTCTCTTTAATTGATTAAAAACTTTCATCCAACCAGTGGTTGAACGAGTTTTAAAAAACCCAAAAATAAAACATAGGCAATGGCAACTGCAAATACAAAGGTAAACACAGTTGCTAGCGTCCACACAACCCCGTTAATGGCACTTAGGACCGATGTAATCAGCCGGTCAGTCTTTGAGTAAACATTTTCCATAAGCCTCTTTTTTTAAGGTTTTAACTTAGGGGAGGCAGTTTACCCCCCATTTTTTCTTACGCCGGTAAAGATTGAAAAAAATCTTTGGTAAACACATTTCTTTTCTTGTGTTTTTCTAAAATTGCTTTTTCTCTTAAAAGCATTTCGGGAGAAATTCTTTCAATCAGGTTTGTGGCTACAAATCTGATATAATAATTCTCCGACAAACAGCCAAAAAGAAAGTCCAAATTTTCCAAAAGCTTTCGCTCTGAAATTTTTCTCATTAATTCTTTAGAATGCCTTCTGACAACCATTGAACCAGACATTTGGGAATAAACTAACACATCAAGTGGTAGTTTATCTGGCTCAATTTCGTTTAAACAACGTAGTGCAATCTGGTTCTGGAGTTCATTCTTGTTCTCCAAAGTCTTTAAAAAGAACCCAGTAAACTCAGGGTAAGTTTTTGGTTCTGGATTATCGGAAATGGTTTTCAAAATCAAACCAGAAACATCAGCCATTTCAGAATTATTAACCAAGAAGCTCAAATATTCTAGCCTCTTTTGGAGTGGTGCTACTTTCAAGGCTTTAACAGCCAAAGAAATCGCCTTTTCAGCAATTTCAAATTCATATTTGGAACATTTTACAAAAAGTTCCAAATAAGAAAGTAAAACATCTGGCCTGGTAAACTCTATCACATCCATCATAATAGAATCACCCATTCTAGAGATGTTCTTGTTTGAATCACCTCTCATCTTCAAAATGAATTTGAAGTTATGTATTTTTTTGGCATAATCCCATAAAGAGGTGATTGCCAAAGTTAAATACTCAACTGCCTGCTCGTTTTTTAAACGAGCTACATCATCTAAAGAGAATTCCCAGGGGAATTTTTCTGCCGGAATTTTTTTCAGGAGCCTTAAGGCTTCTAGCCTAATAAAGAAATATTCGGAATCAAGAGCCTTAATTAAATTGGGAAATTTAAATATCAATTCCTCCAAATCAATTTTGCCCAATAATTCAGAAGCTAAATCCCGAACCCTTTCCAAATCAGAGCCTTTTAGATCTAATATTAGATCGAAATTATCAATTACATCTCCAGCTCCAAACTTTTTTAAATCATTTACATTCATTGTCCCCTCCTTTTTTATGATTGTTATAAATTTTGTTAAGTTACTTTTTGCTTTTACAGCTATAGGAAAACCCTATAACAATATTACAAAAAAGTCAACTTTTCTGTAAATAAAAAAGACCCACTTCATTAGTTGAAGCGGGTTTTCTTTCTAGGGTAATCGGGTTCAAGCGACTTTTTTTAAAGCTAGCAGGAACCGATTTTTTTTCGCCTTCTGGTCATAATATACCGGAACGATCTTTTTTTCGTAATCGAAGTAACAAACCATGAATGTGGTTAGTCCATCTTCTGCACTGGCAACCGTGGTTCCGGCGGAGACCACGGAGGCATATTTATGCAATTCCGGAAATTCTTTTTGTAACGCCAGAACTTCGTGAAGACCTGCAACGATGAAGCCTTGATCCTTTAATTCTTTCGATGCTTCAGACGGAGTTGTGTTATAAGGAACTAGCATTGCATTGAATTTCAATGATACAGGTGGTTCAACATTAACAACTCTCGACTCCAAGCCTTTTGGGTTTTCTTTTGCCAGCTCTTCCAGCTGCCACTGGGGGTAACTGTGAATATCGGCAACGCTCGAATATTCATCAATAACAATTCCGATTTCTACTAGAGAATCCTCTATTTTCTTATATTTCACTTCTAAAGGAAACGTTTTTCCTGTCAGAAGTTTGTTTGTTTTGACAAGATCTTTAATCTCATCAAAAGAAACGTTTTCGTTTTTCAAGAAATTCAAAAACTCAGCACAATTACAATCTTTCTTTTCCATATTCCCCTCCTTATTTATAAATGTTAAAAAACTACCATCAGTATGATGCCAATATTCATTCTTGTCAAGAATGGCATTTTTTCACATTGTTTGAGCAGCACATTAGATGTGTTAGCGACTTTCCCCTTCACAATGACATTCTTCCAAACATGGAAGAAACTAGTTTGATGGATAATTATTTTATCTATAGCATCAACGGAGGTTTGATAGAATAGGGAAAATCAGATAACGGCGAGAATTTGATTAATGCCAGCGGGTATGAACCAGGGGTTTATATTATAAAAACTGGTAATAAGTTTGGTAAATTTATAAAACAATAAAAACCTGGGCTGTCTGTAATGGATGGCCCTTTTTGAAAATAAAAAAAGGAAGTCTGTGTTTAGACTTCCTCCCCTTTTTTGTTATTCCTTAAGAATTGCTACTCCGGCATTAAATACCAATTCTCCGTCACATGACGAAACACTATCAGAGATAATAACAATATCTCTTCCTGGATAGATCTGTCTCAAGAAACAGATTTTCTCCATCAACCTGATATATAGCACCTTGACTGTTATGTCAGATATTCCATCACAAGTTGTGTCTCCGGGAATGAGAAAAAAGTTATCAATTTCTTT
>CAZEBE010000047.1:0-5131 GCA_964510275.1 uncultured Gammaproteobacteria bacterium | reverse complement strand
TGATGATTTATTTGATTTTGAAGATTAAAAAAAGAAGCTCGAAAGAGCTTCTTTTGTTTTATTCTAAATAATCTTTTTTAATATTATTTTTATAAACTTGTTGTTCTGCCTCTTCTTCAAAGCGTTTTTTAGTAGCTTCTTTTATTTTGTTTAAATAGTTTGTGTGCGGGTTATAATGTTTTGTGCGGTTAAAACGAGCGTTGTTTTTTTTCTGTTGTCTTTTAATAGCTACTAAACTTATAATAGCGATGATTAAAAATAGTAGAAGGATTAGATCCATAAAATTATTTTAGGAAATTGTTTAATGTTTTTGGAATTCTATAACTGTAAGATAATTTATTATATTCGTCAGTTCCTTTAATTGCTTGTTGTTCTTCGTTGTCTTGTAGATATTCCATGTTGGCGGAGGAGAAGGGATTCGAACCCTTGATACCTTGTGACAGGTATACCGCGTTTCGAATGCGGCGCAATCAACCGGGCTATGCGACTCCTCCCGTTAGCTCAATAATCTGCTAGTCGGCAGAGAGCTATAACTTATATTATTACTTTTTCTTTAGTCTTTCAATTTCTGCTTTGTTTAAATAACCCCACTTCCCTTCAGGTAAATTTCCCAGTTCTAGTCCGGCAAAGTTAACTCTTTTTAAATCAATTACTCTAGTTTCTACCGATTCAAACATGCGACGAATCTGGCGCTTCTTACCCTCAGTCAAAATAATTCTAAATATACCGTCTTCCAAATATTCAACTTTTTTAGCCTTAGCAATTCCTTCGTCCATGCCAAAAGGGACGCCTTTGATAAAATTAACTTTTATTTTACTAACCGTCTTTTCGTCGATATCAGCTCTCACTCTTACCTCGTAAACTTTTTCGTGAGCCATACGAGGATGAGTTAATTTAAGAGTTAAGTCACCATCGTTAGTGATTAAAATTAAACCACGGCTATTTTTATCAAGACGGCCGATAGTAAAAACACCACTAGGTAATGATTCAGCAAGTTCAAAAATATTTTTTTCACCTTTAAACTGACGATTAGTACAAGTGTAACCAACTGGCTTATTCATTTTGATATAAACTTTTTCGCGAGCGGCACCAATTACTTCACCACGAACTTTAATCTTATCAGTTTCATCAGCCATATCGCCGACTTTAGCTAAAACACCATTTAATTTTACTTGGCCTTTCTTAATCAAGTCTTCAGCGGCTCGACGAGAACAGTAGCCAGCTTCAGCGATTATTTTTTGGAGAATTTTTTTCATTTTGTTTTAAAGTTAATCCGCCAAGAATGGCGATGCTTATCCAGAATAAGGCGGATAAATCATTTTTAAAATAAGGGACATCAACTAAGCCGTGAACTACTAGCGCAACCATCGATGTCATTAGCCCTAGAGCAATAAAGCGTTCTCTAGAGGTTTTCTCAGTTAAGAAAAAACGGCTTGATTGCCATAGAAACTTAGCAATAATCCAGCAAAATAACAAGACGCCCAGGATTCCGAGCTCACTCCAGAAATTTAAGATAATATTGTGAGGATACATGTAAACTTCAGTCGGTTGCCACATTTTTTGACGGTACTCAACCGAAGTGCGAATTTTTTCTAACCAATTTGGATCGTCATTCTTTAAGAAGATGCCTTCTTGGTGATATGGAGCGACGGCTTTAGGGTAACCGCTAAGACCAACTCCTTGAATTATGTGACCAGCGGCAAACATTTTTTTAGTTTCAATCCATTGTTGTTGTCTTATCTGTCCTGACAAATCATTTAAAGTAATTTTTTGGATAACAAAATTTCTGATAGGAAAATAACTAAAAATAATGATTAAACTGATTCCGGCAGTGGCTAGAGCGGCAATTCTTAATTTTTTGTTAGCTAGTAAGGCAAAAACAAAAATAGCGGCAGAGAGTCCAATTAAGGCGCCTTCAGATTTAGCAAAATAAATTGCTAAGACAGAAGTTATAATTGTAATACCAAAAAAGATTTTTTCTTTTTTAGTTACCCCAGAAAATAATTGGCTAATAAATAGCATGGTCATTGGGGCTAAAAATAAACCAATAGCATTAGGATAACCGAAGAATGAAACGGCGCGACGAGTTTCACTCTCTGCCCAAAAAGGATTATCAATAAATTGCCCAGTTATTTTTTGGTAGATGGCAAATAGAGAAACAATTAATGCAGAGACCCCTAGTGATAAAATAATTTTTCGACGGCCCTCGGAATTGGAAAATAAATTTATTACTAAAATAAATAATAGTAATGGTTCAAAAAAGTAAGCTTTAAAAATACCAAAAGCCTCATTGGTAATTCCGGCGGTAATAATCGCAATCCAAGAGATAATTAAAACGCCAATCATTTCCCATTTATAAGGGTAATTAATCCGTCCGGCTTTCTTAAATAAAGTTTTTATTTTGGCGCCGTCTTTTATAATAAACCAAACGAAGAAGGCAATTAAAATCATCGCTTCTAAAACTGTCATCGGGATTCCCAAAATTTTAAATCGCAACAAGTATAACGGCGTGCCGGCAACAATAAATAACACCGCCCAGTCTAGTTTTTTATAAGCTAAAAGAGCAAAGAGTGCTAGAAGAATAATAATTAAAATAGTCATATAGATTATTATATCACGTTATTTTTTTATATGAAAAAGAGGCTTTTTTAAGCCTCCTTTCTGTTATTTTCTTTTTTGTTTGATATTAATTACCAGACTTTTTTCATCCAACAAAGCAAGGGTGTCTTCATAGAATTTAACAATTTCTACAAAAGTGGCCACTTTTTCTATTTGAATTTCGTTTTTTTCCGAGGTAATTGTTAGATTCTCGGCATCAAGAATAACTTTCGGCGTAGTTTCATATGGATTTATCTTCTTGGCTAAAACAAAACAAGTACCAGTTCTATTTTCATAGGTTAATTTCAGATATAAAAAAATATTGAAATACAGCGAATGTTCAGATAAACCATCAACAGCACAGCTAATTTCAGCAGAAACCAATCTTTGACGACTGGATTTTTTATTGAAAAGATTATTTTCTAGTAAATATCCGCTAATATTAGTTTTCGAAATGCAGATTATTTTACATTCACCTGCTTTATCAGCAAGTACTTGTCGGTCGTTAAAAAAATTTTTCCATTTTTCTTTTGAAGATTCACAAGTGTCTCTGTAAAGACGATAGACATTGTTTATGGCAATAACTCTAGGAATGAACTCTTTTAGTTCTTTTAAAAACTCACGATTTGTTTTCATGATAGTATTCTTTTTTTGATTGTTAATATTACTAATTATTAGACTACTCTAAGAGATGTTGATATTTTTGTCAATAAAAAAACACCCCAACTCAAAGTCAGGGGTGTTTTTAAAAAAAGTTTATTTTATTGCTCTTTCAACGTATTCTCCGGAGTCAGTATTAATTCTGATTACTTCGCCTTCTTCGATAAACATTGGGACACTGATAATAGCACCGGTTTCGATTTCTACTTGTTTGTTAACGTTACCAGCAGAGTTACCTTTTACTCCAGGAGGAGCTGAGACAACTTTAAAATCCATTTTAATTGGTAATTGGATAGTTACTGGTTTGCCTTCGAAGTATAAAACAGAAACATCAGTTCCGTCTTTTAAAAATTTAGGTTGGTCACCCAAGTCTTCTAAGGCTAAAGTGAATTGCTCATATGAATCATTTTCCATGAAATAAGCGTCAGTTGCATCCTTATATAAGAAGTTAGCCTTCTTGGTTTCAGTTTCAGCTTCTTCAGCTTGTTGTACACCTTGAAAAGTTTGTTCAAGTACACGACCATCGATTAAGTTGCGAAGTTTTGTTTTAAGTACTGCACCGCCGCGACCCATTTTATGATGGTCAGTTCTAGTAATAACGTAAGGTTGATTATTAACTTTAATCACCTTACCCATTTTGATTTCACTGATACTTAGCATAGTAATTTTTCAGTTAATAATTAGAATTAGCGATGAGTGTGAGACAATAAAGCCATAATACGAGCTCGTTTAACAGCTTCAGCAAGTTTTCTTTGGTGCCAAGCACAAACGCCAGTTCTTTTACCGGGTAAGATTTTTACATAAAAGTTGACAAACTTACGTAGAGATCTGGTGTCTTTATAATCAACCTCTAAATTATTAGCACAGAAATAGCACTCTTTAGTTTTTGAAATAGCCATAGTTATTAGTAATTTTTAATTTTTTAGAAAGGAATATTTTCAACACGAATTTCTTCCTCTTGAACATCGTCTACTGGAACGTTTTGGATATCATTTTGAAAATCGTTACCAGGGTTGGAAGCGGTCGCCCCTTGTCTGTCTAACATAATCATATTTTCTAAAACGATTTCAGTGCGATATCTTTTAATACCGTCTTGACCAGCCCACTCAGTGGTTTGTAAACGTCCTTCAACGTAAACCTTTGCACCTTTACGTAGATATTGTCCACAAATTTCGGCCAACTTTCTCCAAGCTACAATATTATGAAACTCAGATTTTTGTTGTTTTTGACCACTTTGGTCAGTCCAAACAAGACTGGTAGCCACACTAAACGAAGCTACTTGAGCGCCAGATGGGGTGTTACGCATTTCAGGATCACGAGTTAAGTTACCAATGATCATCGCTTTGTTTAAATTCATATTTTTGATAAGCGATAGGGGGTCGCTTTTAATTAGTTTAGATTAGGTCATCAGCATTTAAAATGCCTTCTAATTTTGTATCTAAATCTTTTAGTTCAGCGCGGTTTTCTTCTTTAGGAGCAGATTTTTTGACAGTTGATTTAGTAGCCGCTTCTTTTTTAGCGTTTTCTTCTTCTTCTTTTTTAGCTTCTAATTTTTCACGAGATGCCTTAGCTTTGGCTAATTCTTCAGGAGTTTTTACAGTAACGCTTAAAATTTGGTGACGTAAGATTTCGTGTGATAATCTTAAATCAGTGTCGATTTTTAATAAATCTTTTCCAGCTAAATCAAATTGATATAGTTGGTAGTAACCGTAGGCATTGTGCTTAATTTCGTAAGCCAATTTTTTCTTACCCCAGTATTCGGAGTAAGCAATTTTACCTTCAGCATCAGTAATCATTTTTTCAACTCGGCTGATAATAGTTTTAGCCTCGTCTTCAGTGAATTTGTTTGGAACAATGAACATAATTTCATAGC
>CAZEBE010000046.1:0-5328 GCA_964510275.1 uncultured Gammaproteobacteria bacterium | reverse complement strand
ATATTTATAAAGAAGTTTCTTCTATTTCTAATGCTTTGGATTATCAAGCTCGTCGTGGCGATACTCGTTTTAAAGATAAAACAGGAGCAACCACAGAATTTGTTCACACTTTAAATGCCTCTGGCCTAGCTACTAGTCGTTTGCTACCAGCTATTTTAGAACAATTTCAACAAGCTGACGGTTCTGTTGTTATTCCAGAAGTTTTAAGAAAGTATTTACCTTTTCAAGAAGGTATTATTAAACCAATTGTAAAATAATGAAAAAAATAATTTATATTTTAATATTATTTTTTTGCTTGACACCGATTTATTTTGTTGGGGCGCAGGAAAAAAATCCTAAAACGGTAAATTATTTTTTACATTGGTCTATCACCGAAGAAGAGGCTAAAGAATTAGCTAAGTGGGATTTTTTAGTTTTAGATATGGAGGTTCAGGAAAACAATCCTCGAGAGTTACAACTTATCAGACAGCTTAATCCGGAAATAAAAATTATTGCCTACATTACTTCTCAGAATTTGTTTGAACCGTCTTTTAATTCTAATGAGTCTATTCTTCGTAAAGAATTAGCGGCAGGGGTTTCTGATTCTTGGTGGCTTAGAGACGAAAGTGGTAATCGTTTGTCTGATTGGCCAAATACTCACGTATTAAACGTTACCGATTATTGCAGTCAAATTAGTAGTTATCGCTGGAATGAGTATTTACCAAATTTTGTAGCCAACAAGATAATGGTTACCGGTTTCTGGGATGGCGTTTTTTATGATAACACTTGGGATAGTGTTGCTTGGTTTAATGAGGGAAACATTTCTTTAATAAATAACGGTCAACGGAACTCAGCCACTGAATTAAACAATGCCTGGAAAAATGGTATGAAGAAAATATTTTCTCGTACTAGAGAACTTTGGCCAGCAGCAATAATTATTGGTAATGGTAATTTTTCTGATAATTATTTGGAGTATTTAAATGGTTGGATGTTGGAGGACTTTCCAACTCCTTGGGAAAACGGCGGTACCTGGTCGGGTGTAATACAGTCCTATTTAAAATTATCTAGTAGCAATAAAAAATATAATATTATAAATAAGGCGGCTACCGATCAAACAAATTATGCCGATTTTCGTTACGGATTAACCAGTTCTTTAATGGGTGATAGTTATTATAGTTTTGATTTTGGACCATCTAATCATGCTCAGTTTTGGCGTTATGATGAATACGAGATTAATTTAGGAAACAAACAAACAACCGCTTATAACCTTTTAGATAAAAACAATAAAACAATTAAGCCAGGTCTTTGGCGACGCGATTTTGCCAGCGGGGTAGCGATAGTAAATTCTACCGACAAAGAACAACGTTATTCTTTCGCCAAAGAAGAATTTGAAAAAATTCGCGGTACTCAAGATCCTCTAATAAATAACGGGCAAAAAGTAAATTGGATAAAATTAGCCCCTCATGACGGAATTGTTTTGCTTAAGCGTCCGACTATAATTTATGATAATTGGTTTGCTAATGGAAATTTTTTTAGAATTTTTAATTACCAAGGCGCTCAAGTTAGGAATGGTTTTTTTGCATATTTAGACAGTTATCAGGGAAGTCAATCTTTATTATTTCATAATTTTTTTGGCAGCGATGATGAGCAGATAGCTTCGATTTCAGAAAACTCTTTAAAAGTTGAAAAGAATGGTAAACAAGTTTTGTCTTTAAAACCCTACGGCTCTTTTAAAGGAAAGTTTAATATGGCGGCTGCGGATGTAAATGGCGATGGTGCCGAAGAAATTGTTACCGGTGCTGGTTTAGGTGGTGGTCCTCATGTTCGAATTTTTGATATGTCCGGTAAGCTTAAATCTCAATTTATGGCTTATGATAAAAACTTCCGTGGCGGAGTGAATATTGCAACTGGCGATTTAGATAACGATGGTCAGGCAGAAATCGTTACCGGTGCTGGTTTAGGTGGTGGTCCTCATGTTCGAATTTTTGATATGTCCGGTAAGCTTAAATCTCAATTTATGGCTTATGATAAGAACTTTCACGGCGGGGTTAATGTGGCTATTGGTGATGTTGATGGTGATGGCATAAAAGATATCATAACCGGGCCTGGAAAAGGCGGTGGCCCTCAAGTACGAATCTTTGATATGTTTGGTAAAAATAAGAACAGTTTTATGGCCTATGATAAAAACTTCAAAGAAGGAATTTCGGTAGCTGCTTACGACATTAACAATGATGGCTTGGTGGAGGTTTTAACAGGAATTGCTGGTTTTTAAATTTATTAATTTTAAACTATATGCCCAACTATTTAAAAACGTGGTGGCTTAAAAGACAAGCTAAGCAGTATGCAAAAAAGCACTGGCATTTATTTGCCGACATTTTTTTTATAGTTACAACTTTTATTTTAGCCATTGTTTTAATCGTTATAAAACAAACACCAATTCAAAAAGTTGATACCACTCCCGTTGTGCATATTGTTAAAAATTTAGCTACTAGCACTGAACCTTTAAAAATTGTTGAAAAAATTAATAAAACTAATATTTGTTCCGGTAAAGATTTTAGTTGGCAGTTAGTTGTAAGAAATGAAGGATCTTTAGAGCTTAGCAATATTTCTTTGACACCAAGCTTTTTAAATAGCAATTTCTTTATTGGCAGTCTAGAAAACAACTCGACTTCTTCTAGTACAAAAATAAATAATAACAAAATTGTAATAGAAAAAATGGCTCCAGGGGAAATAATTGAGTTAGATTTATCTTCAATCATAAGAGCTAAAAACAAAACCCCTCGCTATATTGATTGGTCGCTTAAAATAGCTTATGAAGAAAATAATCAAACTCGATTTAGCAGTCATTCTTTAGAAAGATTAAAAATAATTACCGATTTAAAAGTTAAAGCCGCCGCTTATTATCATAGTGTCTTGGGTGATCAATTGGGTAGCGGGCCAATTCCACCAATGGTTGGCTTACCAACAAATTATTGGATATTTTTTGAAATTGATAATCAGGGTAATAATTTAAATAATTTAGTGGTAAGCGCTAAGCTTCCAGAGGCGGTTACCTTATCATCAGGAAAAACTTTAAGTTCGGGTGAGCTTGATTATGATGAGACTCAAAAAAGAATTACTTGGTCTGTTAGAAAAACAGAAATAAATAATGGCCTTTATCAGGCTGGTTTTGAAGTGCAGCTACTTCCTACTGTTAAACAAATTGGTTTAGAGCCGCTACTTTTAACAAATATTTCTTACATTGCAACCGACGCTTATACTAATGAAAAATTAAGTGGTAAAATTTCAAGTATAAACTCCAACTTACCTTTGGATGTCATAAATCAAGGACAGGGGGAGGTTATCGAATAAGACTTTAGTTATGATAAATAAAATAAAACAACTTATAAAACCAAAATATCAAACGCTTAATATTTTAGAAATAAAACGTCAGTCAATTTTGGATAACTATAAAATATTGCAAGAACAGCAAGAAGGGGCGGCAATTTTTCCAGTCTTAAAATCTAACGCTTATGGCCATGGACTTAAGGAGTTGTGTCAGATTTTAAATGATTCAAAGGCACCATATGTAGTTGTTGATTCTTTTCCTGAAGCCCAAACGGCTTATCGTTATTTTAAGAGAAAGGTTTTAATTTTAGGAGAGATGCCACTTAAAGCCTACTCTTATTGTGACTTAAAAAGAAGTGAGTTTTGTGTTTATAATCAGCAGTCACTTGAAGCTTTAACAAAGCTTGGTCGAGCCAAAATACATTTGTTTGTTAACTCCGGAATGAATCGAGAGGGAATTAAAGATTTAAAAAAATTTTTAGATGATAATGCTAATTTACTTAAAAAAATAACAATTACTGGTTTGTGTTCTCATTTAGCTGCTTCCGAGGAGAATAGCGAGGTTACAGAAAAACAGTTAGCTAAATTTTTAAATGATTTAAACACTCTTAAATTAAAAGGCTATCATCCTAAATGGGTTCATTTGGGAAATTCAGCGGCTATTTTTAATTTGCATCATAAAAGTTTAACCGCTTTTAGAAGCGGCTTGTCTTTATATGGTTATAGCCCGTTTGAAAAAAATAATTCAAATTATTTAAAAACCGAGGGATTAAAACCAGCCTTACGTTTATTATCCACTGTCGTTTCTACTCAGGATCTAAATATCGGCGAACGAGTATCTTATAATGGCACTTATCAGGCACTCTTAGCTGGCAAAACAGCAGTTATTCCTTTTGGTTATTACGAAGGATTGGCTAGAAGTTTGTCTAATGTAGCCAGTTTGGTTTGGGAAAGCTCTGATCAAAGATTTTATGTAAAAATAGCTGGTCGAGTTTGTATGAATCTTTGTTGTTTAGAGGTTGGTAATTTAGCCGTTAAGGTTGGTGACCGAATCGAAATAATATCTAACAATAAAGAGGATAAAAACTCTTTAGAGAATCTAGCGGACCTTTCAGGACGAATTACTTATGAACTTTTAGTTGGCCTGCAATCTAATATCAGAAGGATTATTGTTTAGATAAAAATAAAAAATTAAAATATGTCAGCAGGAAAAAAGCCTTTTAAAAGCTATAGAATTAAAAAAGATTATCAAACTAAAAATTTGAAGAATCCGTTTTTTCATTCAAGTAGAAAAAATAAAAAAACCAGAACAATTGGAATTGGTTTTTATATTATTGGAATTTTAATTATCCTTCTTTCGGTTTTATATGGTTTATTTTTATCACCGCTTTTTGAAATTCGTGATATAAAAATAAACGGCTTAGGCAGATTACCAGAGAGCGCTATTTCACAGCGTCTTTGGGATCAAACAACAAAGAAGAGTATCTGGCCACTTAAACAAAAGAATGTCTTGTTATTTAATAGCACGGAGGCTGAAGCGGACTTAATGGCTAATTTTAATTTTTCAAAAATAAAAATTAATAAAAAATTATTTAATTCCTTGTCGGTTGATATTGAGGAGCGTCCCTATGCTTTTATTTGGCAGGAGCAGGGAACCAGTTATTACAGTGACTCTAAAGGCTTTATAATTCGTGATAGCGTTGTTAATCCTGATGATTTAAACAAGTTTCCGGTAATTATAAACGACACTCCAGAATCTTTAATTCAAGATGATTATTTAAAAATTGATGCAAGTTACTTAACTTTTATTTTCTCTTTGAAAAATCTAACAGAAAAAAACTCAGAAGTAGGGGTGAGTAGATACTTGATTAGTCAAGAATTAAACACTATTAAGGTTTTGTTTCAAGACGGTCTGTTGGCTTATTTTAGTATTAAGGATGAAGCAGAAAAGCAGGTAGACAAATTACTGGTTGTCAAAAAGGAAAAAATAAAGGATAATTTAAGTAAGATTAATTATGTTGA
>CAZEBE010000045.1:0-5438 GCA_964510275.1 uncultured Gammaproteobacteria bacterium | reverse complement strand
TAAAAAAGAATGTTGTTGTGGCTGGTTTATATAATCATTTAGAAATTTGGAATGAGGCCGCTTGGAATAAATACAAGGCCGAATCGGAGAAGAATAGTAATGCTATCGCCGAAGAGTTGGGCGATTTAGGAATTTAAAGACATGGAATATCAGCATATACCAGTAATGTTAAAGGATGTACTTGACGGTTTGCGTCCGCAGTCAGGACAAGTATTTGTAGATTGTACTTTAGGTGGTGCCAGCTATACTTTAGCACTTGCTAAAATAGTTGGTCCTCAGGGAAAAGTGCTATCGATTGATTTGGATGATTTAGCCTTAGCAAACGCCGAAGAAAAAATAAAATTAGCTGGAGTTTCTAATATAGTTTTAGTTCAAGATAATTTTCGTAATTTACAAAAAGTTATTGCTGATAATTTTCCTGATAATTTTCAGGTCGATGGCGTGGTAATGGACCTTGGTTTATCATCAGCTCAGCTTGATGATGAGAGTCGTGGTTTTTCTTTTCAAGGCGACAGGCCACTTGATATGGCTTTTAGTCAAGAAGGGCACACTGCTATTGCCACCACCACAATTATCAATCGTTATCCACTTGAACGCTTAACCCATATTTTTAGGGAATACGGTGAAGAGCCAAAAGCTTATCAGGTAGCTAAAAAAATAATTGAAAGACGAAGAAAAAATTGGATAAAGACCACGGGGCAGCTAATGCAAATAATCAGTGAAGTAATCAAACCTAATCCGAGGGTAAAAATTAATCCGGCAACAAAAATTTTTCAGGCACTAAGAATGGAAACCAACCGGGAGCTTGAAGCCTTAAAAGAGGTTTTGCCAGCAGCACTTAAAATTTTAAAACCGGGTGGAAAAATTGCTGTAGTATCATTTCATAGTGGCGAAGATAAGATTGTTAAAAATTTTTTAAAAACCGAAAGTCAAGATTGTATTTGTCCGTCGTCGGTTCCAGTTTGTGTTTGTCATCATAAAGCCAGTGTTAAAATATTAACTAAAAAACCAATACCGGCCAGTGAAAATGAAAGTAATTTAAATCCCCGAGCTCGTAGCGCTAAACTCCGTCTGGCCCAAAAACTTTAATAATTTTTAAATTAAATAATAATAAAACGTTATGACCGCTGTTATAACCACTAAGCGACCTAATTACATAACTGGTAAGACAGAAGTTTCTAAGCAGTTAAATCTGAAACTAGTAAATCTATTTCTAGGATCGATTGTCTTTTTAGTTAGCGGCTATTATTTAGTTAATATCAACGATTTAACCGTTAAAGGTTTTGCTCTTCGCGAGCTTAAATCCGAGGCCACGATTTTAACAAGTGAAAACTTAGACAAAGAAACAAAAATAATGAATCTTCAGTCTTATGGTAATTTAAATGAAAAAGTTAAAAAATTAAATATGGTAGCAGTTAGTAAAGTTGAGTATTTAACCATCAATCAAGCTGCTTTAGCCAGAAAATAATTGAATGTGGCGAGACCAGAAAACAACAATTCATAATCGCCCAGGAGATAATAATAATCGCCTACGTTTAGTCGTCGCGGTTATTTTTTTATTGACAGGCTCTCTTGTCTATCGTCTTTATCACATCCAAATAAATCAAAGTGATATTTATACCGCCATGGCGGCTAATCAACATGAAATCTCCAGCAAACTAATTCCTGATCGTGGCAAGATTTTTATTACTGATTCTGCAAGCGGTGAGAATTCGCAATATACCTTGGCCACCAATAAAGATTTTTACCTTATCTATGGCATTCCTAAAGATATAAATAATCCCGGAGAAGTAGCTAACTATCTGTATGAGTTTTTTGATAAGCCTTTTTTGGATAAAAATTTACAATCAAGTATTAATAAAAACATTCAAACAGATTTTGAAACGCGGTTATCGCTTATAAACAATGATGAGTCACTTAGCGCTGAAGAGAAACAAAAGAAAATAGACACTGAAATAAAGAGTCAGCTGGATTATAAAAAATCAGGAACGATAGAAAAAGAAAAAGAAGCTCAGTTAAGCGTTCAACAATTAGAAATCATAAATAAATATACAACTAAATTAAGTCGCCCCGGCGGTATGTATACGATTATTCAGAACAAAGTTAGTGATGATAAATTACTGGAATTTTATGCTTTTATCAATAATAAAAGTACATCAACGCCGATTACTGCTAAGGATTTATCCATTTCTTTAGGAAAAGTTATTGATAACAAAACCGGCAAGCAAGTAAAACTTACTGGTTTTGATTTTGAAATTAAAAAATTTAGATATTATCCAGAAAGTAATTTAGCTTCTCATTTATTAGGTTTTGTAAGTTATGCTGATGAGACTGGCGCTGGTCGCTACGGACTCGAAGAATTTTTTAATGAAGAATTAACTGGTAAAATGGGCTCACTTAAGGGTGAGCGGGGAGTTAACAATTCAGTGATAGTAAATGATCGTGAATATGTTAAACCGGTGACCGGTAGTGACTTAGTGCTGACAATTGATCGCAGCGTGGAATTTTATGCTTGTGATAAATTAAAACAAACAGTTGAAAAATTTTCAGCTAAAGGAGGGACGGTAATTGCTTTGGATGTTAAGACTGGGGCGGTGTTAGCAATGTGTTCGGTACCTGATTTCGATCCTAACAACTACAAAGACGTAATTGATATGGCAGACTTTAAGAATCCCGCTGTTTATGATCAGTATGAGCCTGGCTCGGTGTTTAAAACGATTACTATGGCTATTGCTTTAGATCAAAATAAAGTAACTCCTAATACTCTTTATACTGATCCCGGGGAAATTTATATTACCGGTTGGCCAAAGCCGATAAGAAACGCCGACTTTGATACCAAGGGTGGGCATGGTGTGGTTGATATGAATTTTGTACTAGAAAACTCGCTTAACACTGGAGCTATTTTTGCTATGCGTCAGGCTGGAGCTAAAACTTTTGCTGAATATGTAAAGAATTATGGTTTTGGAGAACGAACAGGGATTGAATTAGGTTCAGAATCTCCTGGTAATATCAATAATTTACTTAAAAAGAATATTAAAGAAATTGATGCTGCTGTAGCTTCTTTCGGTCAGGGTATTACTGTAACACCACTGCAAATGGTTTCTGCTTATCAAGCTTTTGCTAATCGTGGTTATTTGATGAAACCTTATATTGTAAGAGAAATTCATCATTCTGATGGTCGCGTTGATAATATTGCCCCAGTTCAAGGACGTCAAATAGTTAGTGAAAAAACAGCAACCACCATTTTAGGTATGTTGGCTAACGTTGTAACCGCTGGTCATTCTAAAAAAGCAGCCATTGACGGCTATTATATTGGCGGAAAAACAGGAACGGCTCAGATTGCGGTTAATGGTTCTTATGCCAAAGATCGTTACAACCACACTTTTATTGGCATTGCTCCGATTGATAATCCTAAATTTGTAATGCTCACTCATATCGATAGTCCAAAAGGAATTCAGTATGCCGAAGCTTCGGCCTTGCCTTTATGGACAGATGTTGCTACTTTTATGCTGCAGTATTATCAGGTTCCTAAAACTAAATAGGTCTGATAGTCAAAATTTCTAGCGCCCACTTTTTATAAATAATATGCGTAGAATTCTCCAATTTAAATTAAAAATATTAGCGAAGTTGATTTTGCGAAAATATCAACCTCATATTATTGGCATAACCGGAAGTATTGGTAAAACTAGCTCCAAAGAGGCGGTTATGACCGTTCTTGATGGTCGTTTTCGAGTTCGAGCTAGTTTTAAAAATTATAATAACGAGCTTGGTTTGCCTCTAACCATTATTGGCTGTGAATCGGCTGGCCGTTCGCTTGGTGGTTGGTTTAAGGTTTTTGCTGCCGCTTGGCGTTTGATATTTTTTACTGATAAAAATTATCCTGAGATATTAGTTCTTGAGATGGGCGTTGACCGTCCAGGTGATATGGCTTATTTATGTTCCATTGCTGCTCCAGAAGTTGGTATTGAAACAGCGGTGTCTTATTCTCACTTAGAATATTTTGGTAGTGTAAATAATATTAAGAAAGAAAAACAAGTCTTAATTGAGAATGTTGATAATAAAGGTTTGTCCGTTTTAAATTATGATAATGAACTAACTCGAGAGATGGCTGAAGTTAGTCGCGCTAAAGTTCTTACTTATGGCTTGCAGGTTGGCGCCAGTTTGCAGGCGCAAGATATCTCTTACAATTTTTCTAAAGGCGATTATGATTTATCGGGCTTACATTTTAAAATGAGTTATGATGGTTCAATTGTCCCGGTGTTTATGAAAAATGTTTTATCAGAACCAGCTATTTACGCGGCTCTTACTGGGGCGGCTGTCGGTTTACACTTTGGTATGAATTTAGTAGAGATTTCTGGAGCGTTAAATAATTTTAATTTACCAGTGGGGCGGATGAATTTACTAGCGGGGTTAAATCACACCTTTATCATTGATGACACTTATAATTCTTCACCCGAAGCTTGTGTCGCCGCTTTAAACGTTTTAGGTAACATTGGTATTGCCGATGAAGCTAAAAAATATGCGGTGTTGGGGGATATGATGGAAATTGGTGATTACACTGAAGATGGTCATAAAATGGTGGGGGCTAAAATTGCTGAGCTTAAGATTGATTATTTAATTGCCGTTGGTGAAAGGGCGAAGTTTATTGCTGATGGTGCCAAGACTGGTGGAATATCAGAAGCGAATATTTTTAAGTTTGAAAAACCACAGGAGGCGGGTGAGTTTTTACTTAAGAGAATAAATAACGGGGATGTTATTTTAGCTAAAGGTTCGCAGTCGATGCGGATGGAAAAAATTGTTAAAATGCTGATTGCCGAGCCAGAGAGAGCTAAAGAATTACTGGTTAGACAGGGAACGGAGTGGGAGGAGTAAAAATATATAAAAATTTATGAATTTTGAAACCACTATAAATCAACCTGTAATTGAAAAAGAGAAAGTAATATTAACAGGAGGAACAGAAGGTATTGGCCGAGCTATTGCTTTGGAGCTCGCAGAACAGGATCATGAAGTTGTTATTTGCGCTCGAACATCGGAAAAGTTAGATGAAATAAAAAATTTAGCCAAGATCGAGGCCGTTCAATTAGATTTGAGTGAAACTGATAGAATTGATGGCTTCATTAAAGAGAGTTCAAATAAAATTTGGAGGATGTACCATTCTAATATTAAATGCTGCTGTTACTGGCATAAGAGACTCCAAAGAATATACTTTTAAGGTTGTCCGGGATGCCCAAAAAGTTTTAATTGATTCAGCCGCTGATTTATTGCTAGCTTCAAACGGAAGAATAGTATTTATGACTTCAGCTCAGGCTAGAAATTTTGTTGTTGGTCATGAGAATTATGGTCAAGCTAAAAAAGATGTAGAAGATTATTTGGAAGAATTTTCTAGCAGAGAAGAAAATAAGAATCAGGACGCATATGAAAAAGAAGTTATAAAATCA
>CAZEBE010000044.1:0-5965 GCA_964510275.1 uncultured Gammaproteobacteria bacterium | reverse complement strand
TCATAAGACATTCACGATCTAGGCTTGGTCCCCTAGGTTTCCCTTCTTTAAACAATAATAATATGTTTAGAGAAATTGCTGGATTTTTAATCATCCTAGTAATCGTGAAGATTGCCCTTCCAAGTGAAATCAGTGACTTGATGACGGACATTTTGCTTAAAGTTTTAACTTTAATCCAAGATGTTCTAAACCAAGGAGCTTCACTATAAAACCCCGAAAAAGCTTTTCTGAACAATCAGAAAAGCTTTTTTCTTTAATAATGATATTCTTTATTGCTAATAATAGTGGCCGCTCGATAAATTTGTTCGAGTAGTACAACTCGGGCTAATTCATGCGGAAAAGTAAGTAATGATAAAGATATTTTAGGATATTTAACTTCTAATTCTTTAGCAAAACCCAAACTGCCGGCAATTACTAAAACTAGTTCTCTATCCTTAATTTTAGCGGCAAAATCTACTGAATTAAACTGCGCCCCATGTTCTGCTAATAAATAAATTTCAGCCCCACTTTTGCGCTCCAAAACAGCCTCAATCCGCTGAGCTTCAATTTGTTTAGCCTTATCTTTAGTCGTCCCAGAAAACGGTTCCGCTTTAAGTTCTTGCATTACCAAACGACCATAAGGCTTAATTCTCTTTAAGTATTCTAAAGTCGCTTCGTTTAAATAAGCTTCTTTAACTTTACCAATAGTAATAAGGGTAATATTTAACATGATTTTATTTTAACAAATTTATGGTATAATTTAAAGATAAAACTAAAAAATATGAAAAAAATAATTAGAGAATTTAAAGAGTTTGCCGTCAAAGGTAATGCTATTGAGCTGGCCACTGCGGTTGTTGTTGGTGGTGCTTTTGGAAAAATTGTTACTTCACTAGTTAATGATGTTATTATGCCATTTGCTAATTTACTTAGCAAAGGTGAATCTTTTTCTAGCTGGAAGATTACTTTAAGAGAAACGCCACTAACCACCTTAAATATTGGTGCCTTTATTCAAAACGTGGTCGATTTCTTAATTATCGCCGCCGCCATTTTCTTTATGATTAAAGTACTGGCTAATTTAAAATCACAACTTAAAAAACTTGAAAAAGAAGAAAAAAAAGTAACCCCAGAAACAAAAACAACTAAAGAGCAAGAACTACTAATTGAAATTCGTGACCTTCTAAAAGAAAAGAACTCCTAACGGAGTTCTTTTTTTACTTAATAAAGGTTAAACTTTTAGCAATATTATCAATCACCTTATCCAAAGAAGAGTCAGGCTCTCCGTCATACCAGGCCATTAGAGCGTAAACCTTGTTACCATGACTGTAAGTGTATTTAATCTGTGTTTGTCCGTTTTCAGATGACTTCTCCGCCCCTGAAATTACTTTAGCACCGGCTTCAAGCTCCCAGACACTTAAAGTAAAATCAGAGCACTGAAAAACTCCTTTGTTAAAATAGCAAGAGCCAGGATATTTCATTTTAACTCCCAATTCCGTATCTTCATAGGTAAATGTTTTATTTTTTTCTTCTTGACTAACTGGTGGCAAGCTAGTTTTAGAATTAACCTCTGAACTAGAAGCGGTAACCGGTATTTCACAAACACCATTTTGAATGGCTGTTATATCAAGCTTTTTTTCAGTTTCTTTGTTTTTTACAAGAGAACAGCCCGTGGCAAACAACAACATTGGCATCAAAGCGATGATTAAAGACTTCTTCATATTATTTTATGATTACTTATATATTTTTATATTATAGCACTAAAAGACCGTTTAACACTAATCCGAAAATTACTAAACAAAAAGCAAAAATAATTCTAAAAATTAAACCAAAATGACCTGCCAACCACATTAAACCAATAAATGGGAAACCGATAATCGGCCACAAACTACTACCTCTTTTTAAATAATCTAAACCATCAGCCGAAGCGCCTGATAAATCCTGTTCACTAGGAAAGGCATGAGCAGCAATCGAAAAAGCTAACCACAAAAAAATAAAACGCCAATAAGATCCTGGAGTTAACCAAAAAATAGCATAAGAGAAACCAACGCTTAAAATGGAATTAAAAATAATTGGACCAGTCGCCACAAAAAAAGATTGAAAATAATTATGAGGTGCTTCGTGAATTACGTAGCCACTAGGATTACCAAAACGAAAATAAACCGCTTTAACGACTTTTAAACCAGATA
Organism: uncultured Gammaproteobacteria bacterium; assembly: GCA_964510275.1. Taxonomy (GTDB): domain Bacteria; phylum Patescibacteriota; class Patescibacteriia; order Patescibacteriales; family UBA12465; genus JAEZRQ01. The sequence goes on along the minus strand of CAZEBE010000044.1, from coordinate 3,803 downwards.
GCTGACAAAATATTTTGTGTGCCCATTCGTGAATAATGACACCGGGGAAAGTTAAGAAATAAAACATGTTTATATTATATCATAAAAAAATCACCCACCGTAATGGATGATTTTATATTTTACAGTTATCAAACTACTCACTTCTTAAAGCATCAACTGGATCAAGCCGACTGGCTTTATAAGCGGGATAAAAACCAAAGAAAACACCAACAAAGAACGAAAAGAAAAAACCAATCAGCGGACCAGTAAGTGATGGGGATAAAGTCATAATATTAAAATATGAAATCATCGGAATAGCAATTTGACCAAAGGCGATACCAATTACACCACCTAAAGTTGATAAAATAATAGATTCTAAAATAAACTGACTTAAAATATCTGACTGCTTACCACCAATAGCTTTAGCAATACCAATTTCTTTAGTACGTTCTGCCACTGTTACCAGCATCACATTCATAATACCAATACCCGAAACAAGTAAAGTAATCGCTGCAATCACAGTGAGTAATATTTGCATGGTGTTAGCTGACTCTTGAGCAGCGGCAACCATACTGCCGGCATTCATAATTCTAAAATCATCAGCAGCAGTGCTCTTTAATTTATGTTCAGCTCGCAAGACACTTGTTATCTCTGTGCTAATCGTCGACACATTATCAACGCTATCAGCCTGAACATTTAAAAGTACTTGCCCCTTAGAACCAAATAGACTTTTTTCAGCTACTGACAGCGGCACAATAACCGATTCGTCAACTGACATCGGTCCCATTCGAGAACCATTTTCTTGTAACACGCCGACTACTTCAAATTTTTTATTATTAACGGTAATAGTTGTACCAATAGCACTCTCAGCTAAAGCAGTGTCACCATATAAATCGGTTAAGGCTGTTGCCCCTAAAACTGCCACCATGCCTTTAACTGAAATATCATCTTCTTCAATTTCTCGACCAGCATCTAACTTTAAATTGGAAACTGAAAAATAATTAACGTCTACCCCGGTAACAGAATAAGTCTTATCAACAGATTCGTAAGAAACGCTTAAATTTCCCATCAGCGCTCCAGTAATAGCTCCTACATGAGCCACTTTTTCTTTGATTACATTAGCGTCAGTGGCGGAAAATTTTGAACTCGCAGTCGCCCCTCGTCCCATATTCGACATAATGAGAATCGAGTTAGCGCTTAAATTTTGAAATTGGGAACTAACTTCATCTTTTGCCCCTTGGCCAATCGCAAACACGGCAATAACAGTAGACACACCGATAATAATACCGAGCATCGATAAAAAACTTCTAGTCTTGTTGGAAAATAATGACTCAAAAGCCATTTTAATAATTTCGAGTATCATAGAGTTAGAAAGATGACTTTAATTTATAATCATTATCAACCACCACGCCGTCTTTCATATAAATAATCCTATCAGCAAATTTAGCCACCTCGGTGGTGTGAGTGACCATCACTAAAGTTTTTCCTTGTTCTTTGAAGCTTTTAAAAATTTTCATCAGCTCTAAACCTGATTTTGAATCAAGCGCTCCAGTTGGCTCGTCAGCTAAAATTATTTCTGGATCGTTGATTAAGGCGCGACAGATAGCAATACGCTGTTGTTGACCACCTGAGAGCTCACTAGGCTTATGTCTAGTTCTCTCTCCCATGCCAACCGACTCTAATAATTTTTTAGCACGCTCTTCCCTCTCTTCACGAGAAACTCCAGCGTATAAAGCCGGCAGTGAAACATTTTTAATAGCCGTTAGCCTGGCAAACAAATTAAACTGTTGAAAGATAAAACCCATTTTCTTATTTCGAATGTAAGCCAGAGTATAATCATCTTGAGCGACACTTAAATCTTCGCCCTCCAAAAAATATTGTCCACTGTCTATCGGATGAAGACAACCTAAAATATTTAAAAGCGTTGTTTTACCGCAACCAGATTCACCCATAATTGCCACAAACTCACCCTTCTTAATTTCCAAATTAACACCACGAAGTACCGGAATTTCTTCTCCGCCCGCTAAGTAATAAGATTTGTGAACATCTTTTAAAGCAATTTCAATTTGATCACTCATAAATTAATAGGTAATTTTATCACCTTCATTTAAACCGCTGGAAATTTCTACTTTAGTGCCATCGGTAAAGCCGGTGACGACATTAGCATAGGTGTCATCAGCTTTTTCAACCACCACCTGATTATTTATGTTACGCACAGCGTTAACTGGCACCGTCAAAACATTAGGGGCCTCGGAAGTAATTAATTTAACAACCGCTGTCATTCCTTCTCTGACCTGAGTTTCTGGACTATTAAATAATACACGAACTAAATAAGTAACGATGCCATTAGAACTAGATTGTGAGGTTAGAGAAATAAATGAAACTTCACCTTTTAAAGCAAGACCATCAATAGCGTCAAAAGTTGCTTCTACTTTTTGACCAACTTTAATTTTATTAATATCTGATTCTTCAACGTTTACTTCAATAAATAAAGTGTCTTGATTGATAATAGTCGCTACTGATTTAGTATTATCGGTGATAATATCCCCTTTTTTGTAATTTAAAGCGGCAACGACACCATCGATTGGTGAAGTAAGAGTGGCTTGTTCAATATTATATTTGGCTTTATCAACACTAATCGACGCTTGAGTAAGTTGTGAGCGAGCACTAGCTAAATCAGCAGATGAAACAGGCGCAATTGTTTCTTTATAACTTAGCTGAGCACTTTCAAGCGATGACTTTCTAATCGCTACGTTATTTTCAGAATTAGCAATGCTTTGTGCCACTTCTACTTTAGTCGAAGCTAAATCATCAACCGCTTTTTGATAGGCCGTTTGATAATTAGATAAACTTCTCTTAGCATTATCAACCGACTGTAAAGCATTAGTTAAACTAGAATCAGAGCTAGTAACATTAGAGCGGTCAGAATTAATTTTTGACTTTAAAGAATCTAGACTAGCCTGCGAAAAATTACTAGAAGTAATTGTGGCATCTAAAACTAATTTGGTGTTATACATTAATTTCTCCATTGAACCAATAGAAGTATTAGCCTTAATAGCTGCCTCATCAATCTCAACTTGTGAACTAGTACTGTTTAATAACAAGACGACAGAATTTAAAGCATCACGATCGCGTTTAGCTTGCAAATAACTAGTTTCAGCGGTGTCTAAAGTGCCACTATTTTTTACTCCTAATAAACTTTCAAAATTATCATTTAAGCCTTCCTCATCAACTCCTAAAACCGAATCGGCATCTTCTAGGTTTTTAACCAAGGAAATGTTAATTGATTTCAAAGTGTTAACTAAACTTTTATAAGCATCACTAACAATTTCGCTGCTTTGCTCATTAGAATTAAGTCTTAAATTATTTTGAGCAGTAGTAACGCTTGTCTCGGCGTTTTTAATACTCTTATCACCATTGGTCTTAGTTTGCTCTAAACTAAGCTGGGCTTGTTGCAAGCTAAGTTTAGCTTGTTCTAATGAATTTTTAGCTTTAGCAATTTCATCTGCAGTAGCTCCAGCGGCTTTAGTTTGATAATTACTTAGAGCCGATTGATAATTAGAATAAGCATTACGCAGTTCAAACTCTAAAGAGCTAGTTTTAATAGAAGCAATTTTGTCCCCCTTTTTAACATTCGCCCCTTCTTTAACATAAACATCACTAACCTCGGCCGTTGAATCATTAGTTGAAAAAGATAATTCAACACCATCTTTAGCCACCACCTTACCGGATGTCTCCACGGCAATTTGTAAATTTTCTTTTTTTACCAATGCCGTCTTTTTAACAACCACGTTAGTTTTTTTATCATTTTTAGAAGAATAGTA
>CAZEBE010000043.1:0-6151 GCA_964510275.1 uncultured Gammaproteobacteria bacterium | reverse complement strand
CCATAAATTTATGATGAGTTAAAGCTTTAACCAAAAAAAGGCCTAAATGCCTAACTCAGCTTGTTCCTTACTTTATTATTTCTGGACTTATAATAACAAAGCAGGGAAAAACTGTCAACCCGTCTCTTGATAATCAACTTTAATTCAAAATCACTTAAGAAAACGGTTGTTTTTCTATGTATTTTTTTATAAAATATGATATAATTGTTTTGTAGTTTTAATAAATTTAAATTAAACAAAAATATGATAAAAGTTGATCAAAATGCTTGTATTGGTTGCGGTTTATGCGCTGGTATGCACCCTGATATTTTTGCCATGAATGATGATGGTAAATCAGAACCAATTAGCCAGGATAATGTCGAGGCGGCCAAAGAAGCGGCGGCAGCTTGCCCTGTTAACGCCATTGTTGCCGAATAATAAAATATGAGTGAAAAAATATTAAATAAGTTAGAACAAGATAGTTCGATTTTTAAGTCTGAAACAAAAACAGGACAGGTTTTTGAGCAGGGGGTAAAAAATAATTTAGAAAATAGTCCTCTTGAAAAAAAACCGGAAACCGAAGGCGTGAGTAGTTCGGAAATTAAAGAAAGTGGTTCCGTGGCAACAACTCCTGTGACTACTGATGATTATCATAAAAAACGCGAAGAGCAAATTGATGCTTATTTATCCGAGGGTCTTAGCGAAACTTTTTTAGCAATGCCATCAGCTCGACAGAAAATTTTTAAAGAACAGGGTGAAGTAACAGCTAAAAAAATAAACATCTTGCTTGATGCTACTAAAATCAATGTTGGTAAAATTATTGATTTGATTAAAAAATGGTTAAAGTTAATTGCTGGTGTTAATCAATTTTTTTTAGATCAGGAAGCAAAAATAAAAGCAGATAAAATTATTAAGATAAAAAATAGATTATAGTTTTTTATGATGGACTCATTTCTTACTCTGGGAATAGACAGTTTAATTAAAAACAACATTTGGCTGTTTATTTTTTTATTGTTTGTCTTTTTGGTCTTAATCGCTGTTTTGGCAATTAGATTTTTTATAAGAAAATATACAATCAATAACAGCTATTTTGAACATCAGATTTTTTTAGTAAAATTACCTAAAGAAAAACCAAAAGACAAGGAGGAAGGATTCAGCATTCAACAAATGAGGGAAGAGATTGCCAAAGGAGAAACTATTTTTGCTAGTATTGGTGGTCTAAAAGTTGAAAAAGGTTTTATACCTTGGCTATATGGTCGTCAGGATCATTTTTCTTTTGAAGTGGTTGCTAGTCAAAATAAAATCGCTTTTTATGTTGCCGCTCCTCAAAACAGTGCTCGTTATTTAGAGCAACAAATTCACGCTCATTACCCAGAAGCCTTAATTGAAGAAATTGAAGACTATAATTCATTTTTACCAAATTCTCAGGTAGTTGCCGGTTATATTAAAACAAAAAGAGATTTTTTCTTTCCTCTTAAAACTTATCACAAGATTGAAGTTGATCCGATGAATTCGATTATAAATGTGATGTCTAAGTTATCTAAGGATGAGAGCATTGTTATTCAGTATGTTGTTCGAAGTGCCGCTGCCAGCTGGCATTCTAAATCAAAGAGAGTGGTTGCTAAAATTATTGAAAAAAATTCAGTGAGTCAGGGAATTAAGTCAGCTAATCCATTTGTGGACGCACTTTCTTTTTTATCGTTTCCAGGTAAAGCAAAAGATTTAAACACCCCCATAACTCCTAAGACCTTAACTGAAGTAGAGCGAGAAATGGTGAAAGCGATGGAAGAAAAAAACTCTAAATCAGGATTAGATGTAAATATTCGGGTGGTTGTTTGCGCTAAAACAAGGGTTCAGGCTAAATTATATTTGGACAACATTTCCAGTTCGTTTGCTGAATACAATAATTATTCTTATGGTAATAATTTTTCCAGAATTTCTGAAGGTGGTAATAAATTGATACAAGACTTTATCTACCGTCGTTTCCAAGAAAATATTGATTTCTTATTAAATACTGAAGAGTTGGCTAGTATTTTTCATTTTCCTTTAAAATATACAGAAACGCCAAACATTTTATGGTTAACCTCTAAAACTGCACCGGCACCCGCCGAGGTTCCAAATGAGGGCTTGCTTTTAGGGGAGAATATTTATCGTGGTGTTAAAAAAGAGATTAGAATTAAGAGAGCTGATAGACGTCGCCATATGTACTTAATTGGTAAATCTGGTGTTGGAAAATCAGTTCTTTTAGCTAACATGGCAATTCAAGATATTGCTAATGGGGAAGGTGTTTGCGTGATGGACCCTCATGGTGATTTGATCTCGGATATTTTAGAAAGAATTCCTCCAGAACGAGCTGAGGATGTAATAGTCTTTTCACCAGCTGATTTAGAGAGGCCGCTTGCTTTAAATTTATTAGAATTTGATCCTCGTTATCCGGAACAAAAAAGTTTTGTAATCAATGAGATGATTGGTATTTTTGATAAATTGTATGACTTAAAAGCGACTGGTGGACCAATGTTTGAGCAGTATATGAGAAATGCTATGTTGCTTATCATGGATGATCCAGAAAGCGGTTCAACACTGATGGAAATTCCTAAGGTCTTGGCCGATGAAAATTTCCGTCGCATGAAGTTGTCTCGCTGTAAAAATAAAACAGTCGTTGATTTTTGGCATAATGAAGCCGAAAAAGCTGGTGGTGAGGCCGCTTTGGCTAACATTGTTCCGTATATTACTTCTAAACTAACATCTTTTATTTCCAATGATATGATGCGGCCAATTATTGGTCAGCAAAACAGTTCTTTTAACTTTCGTGATTTGATGGATAATCAAAAAATATTGTTAGTTGAATTATCAAAAGGCGTGGTTGGCGAAATGAATGCTTATCTACTTGGTATGATTATTGTTGGTAAGATTTTAATGGCCGCTCTTTCCAGAGCTGATATGCAAGCTGAAGATCGTAAAGATTTTTATCTATACATCGATGAATTTCAAAATTTTACCACCAGTTCGGTTTGTCAAATATTATCTGAAGCAAGAAAATATGGTTTAAATTTAATTATCGCTCATCAATATATTGGTCAACTGTCTAAAGGGCAAGATACGGCGATAAAAGATGCTGTTTTTGGCAACGTTGGCACTATGCTTAGTTTTAAAATTGGTTCTGAAGATTCAGAATTTTTAGTTAAGGAATTCACTCCAGTATTTAATGAATTTGATTTGATAAATATAGACAAAGGTTCTGCCTGCCTTAAGTTATTAGTCGATAATAGTGCGGCCCGTCCCTTTTCAATTAAGACTATTTGGCCAATTTTAGGAGTACAAAGAAAAGAAATGGTGGCTAAGATTAAAACCTTGTCTAGGCTTAAATTTGGACAAGATAGGCGTTTGGTGGAGCTGGAAATAAATCGGCGCAGCAACCAGTCTTTACAGAAGCCCGAAAGTCTACTAAATTAATAAGAAAAGATTGATTATATGTCTACATTATACCGAGATTATAGGCCGAATAACTTTTCCCAAGTCTTTGGGCAAAATCATGTTAAAATTGCCTTACAAAACGAAATCGCTAGTAATAAGTTAGCTCATGCCTATCTATTTTGTGGACCGCGCGCTGTTGGAAAAACCACGTTAGCTCGCGTACTTGCTAAATCAATCAATTGCCCAAACCGTAAAGAGGGTAGTAGTGAGCCCTGTGATGCCTGTCCTAGTTGTCTTAGTATTTCAAATGGTAGTAATTTAGATATTGTCGAAATCGATGCCGCCTCTAATACTGGTGTTGATAATGTTAGGGAAAATATTATTGCTTCGGCTCGAGTAGTTTCTGGTCGTGTTAAGTATCGCGTCTTTATCATTGATGAAGTTCATATGCTTTCTCTTTCTGCTTGGAATGCCTTGCTTAAGACCTTAGAGGAACCACCAAAAAATGTTGTCTTCATTTTGTGTACAACGGAAATTCATAAAGTGCCCGCGACTATTATTTCTCGTTGTGAGCGTTATGATTTTAAGCGTATCAGCATTGCTGATATTGTTAGTAAGTTACAAAATATTGTTAGCGCTGAGAAGGTTGATATTGATAATGAAGTTTTAGAAGCGATTGCGCGTCAGTCAGGCGGACATTTGCGCGACGCTGAAAGCTTGCTCGGACAAGTGTTGTCACTTGGCGAAGGTAAAATTACTTGGGACCAGGCGGAGCTGATTGTACCACGTCATCATCATAACGAAATAATTGATTTATTAGATTTTATTTCTAAAAAAGATGTCACCCGAGCAATTAAACTAATAAATAATATTGTTGATAATGGACTTAACTTAAAAAGTTTTGTTGGCGAAGGGGTAACGGTTTTAAGAAAAATGTTACTAAATAAAGCTAATCCTGGACTGGCTGAAAGCCTTGGTCTTGATTTGGGTGACAGTTTAGAAATTAGAATTTCTGCTTTAACCACTGAGCTTAAAATTGAACAAATCGTTACTTATCTAGAAGCCTTTTTAGATGTTTATAATAATTTAGCAACTTCTTTTATTATTCAATTACCTTTAGAAATAAAGGTAATACAACTTTGTTTAGGTGGTTATATGGTTTCAAATCCCGTAAGTCCTGTTAAACCAGTTTCTACTACCGCACCAGCAACAATTATTAAAAAAGACGACAAACCAGTAGTAGCTACTAAGAAGGATGCTGCTGATTATAAGAATTTAGCTCCCGATTTTTCTCAGTCTGATGTAGTGTCTAAGTGGTCAGAGTTTTTAAACAGAATTAAGAGTGTTAATCATTCTCTATCTTTTGTTTTACAAAATTGCCAAGTAGGAGAAATTGCTGGCGGAAAAATGTCTTTAACTTTTAAATATAAATTTCACCGCGACCGAATAAACGACGCCAGTGTTAAATCTTTAGTAGAAAAAACTTTAGCTGATGTTTATGGTGGTTTGATAAATTTAGATGTTTTAATCGATGAAAATTTAGAATTAGTTTCTATAACCCCTGAATCAGTAATGCCTTCCTCCGCGGTGGCGGAAAAAAAATCAACCAACTCTTTAGAAAAAAATAATTCTGAAGAACAAAACAATTTACTAAACAACCTATTACAAACATTTGGCGGGGAAGTAATCAGTTAATAATTACACCGTTTAATTTTAAAACATATGTTAGACATAAAAAGAATTCGTGAAAAAACCGAAGAAGTAAAATTGGCCTTATTAAAAAAGATGGATCCTGAAGATTTAGATTTAGATACCATTATTTCCTTAGATGACAGTCGCAAGGTTTTAACCTCTGAGATGGAGGAAATGTTGGCCTACAAAAATAAAGTATCAAAAACTAAACCAACCCCAGAAATTATTGCTGAGATTCGTGAGCTTGGTCCAAAAATTAACGCTAAAAAAGAAGAACTGGAAAAAGTTGAAGCTGACTTATTTGAAAGACTAGGGGCACTACCAAACACTCCAGCTGACGATGTGGTTGCTGGTGGTAAAGAAAATAATGAAGTGACTTATACATTTGGTGCTAAACCAGAATTTGCCTTTGAACCAAAAGATCATGTTGAACTCGCTACTTCTTTAGGTTTAATTGATTATGAGCGGGCCACTAAAATGTCGGGTGCTGGTTTTTGGTGTTACACTGGACTTGGTGCTTTATTAGAATGGGCCTTGCTTTCATATTTTATCGATTTTCATACTAAAAATGGTTATCGTTTTATGATTCCACCATTTTTATTATCTGAAAAATCAGCCTATACTTCTGGTCATTTACCTAAATTTAGAGATGAATTATTTTGGACTCAAGACGGAACTTGTTTAAATGCAACTTCAGAAATGATGATGGGTAATTATCATCGTGAAGAAATTTTACGTGGCGAAGATTTGCCTTTAAAATACTGTGCTTATTCAGCTTGTTTCCGTCGTGAAGCTGGTTCATATCGTCAAGAAGAACGCGGTATGATTCGTGGTCATCAATTTAATAAAGTTGAAATGTTTATTTTCTGTCGAGCTGAAGAATCATGGAAAATGTTTGATGAAATTACTGGTAACGCTCAAAAGTTAGTTGAAGGTTTAGGTTTACATTATCAATTATCTAAATTAGCCGCCCAGGATTGTAGCGCGGCGATGGCTAAAACTTACGATGTTGAAGTTTGGATTCCGAGTATGAATATTTATAAAGAGGAATCCAAACTTCAACATC
>CAZEBE010000042.1:0-6167 GCA_964510275.1 uncultured Gammaproteobacteria bacterium | reverse complement strand
ATTATTCGTCAAACTTTAACTCAGGGTCGTGAAGCTTTAAACCAAATTTTAGGTGTTCTAAAAGAAGCTATTCCAGCTCCTCGCGCTGAACTTTCCAAACACGCTCCAAGAATTATCAGCTTCAAAGTTGACCCAACCAAGATTGGTGCCATCATCGGTTCTGGCGGAAAAACTATCAACGGTATTATCGAAGAAACTGGTGTTTCTATTGACATTGAGGACGACGGATTAGTGATGATTTGTGGTACCGACGTCGCTATGGTTAATTTAGCTGTAGCTAAAGTTCAAGAAATCGTTAAGGTCTTTGAAGTTGGTGAAATTATTAAAGGTAAAGTCGTTCGTCTGATGGATTTTGGAGCTTTCATTGCTTTAAATTCTAATCAAGATGGTATGGCTCATGTTAGTAAAATGGCTCCATATAGACTTAATAAACCTAGTGATCTAGTGGCCGTTGGTGACGTAGTAACTGTTAAGATTGAAGAAATTGACGACCAAGGTCGTATCAATCTAACCATGAAGGGTTTACCGGAAAATATGCCTTTATGGAAAGATGAGAAGGGTAAATCAACTGATTCTGGCTCTTTTGGTGGCAGTAGACCAGGTGGATCTACAAAGCGTCCAGGCAGTTTCGGTGGCCCTAGAACAGGCACTTCAACTCCTCGAGTCTAAGCCTTGACTTTTTAAAGTCTTTACGTTAGAATTTGGTTATTAAATCAGTATTTTAAGCAATTAAACGGTGTCTCGAATCTAAGGGTCAGATACGCGTTTCAAAGATTATGTTAACTATAAAATTATCAAAACTTGGTAAAAAAAACAAAAAAGTGTTCCGTGTTATCATCTCTGAAAAAGGACGTGATCCATATGGTGATGCTTTAGAGATTCTTGGTTCTTATGATCAATATCATAAAGACTTACAAGTAAAGGCTGACCGTATCAATTACTGGATTAGCAAAGGAGCTCAAATGACCTCAACTGTTAATAATTTACTTGTTGGCAAAGGGATTGTAGAAGGTAAAAAGGTGGTTTCTTCTAAAAAGGGTGTTGTTTCTGAAAAGAGACAAGGTCAACTTAAAGCTAAAGAAGATAAAAAGAAAAAAGCGGAAGCGGCAGCGGCTGCTCCAGCCGTAGAAGAAGCAACCCCTGAAGTGATTGAAGAAACGGTTGCATAAGATAGCAGTTCCTAGTACAATAAAATCATTAGAAGCTACTCCCTAGAGTAGAAAAATATAATTAACAATATTTTTTCAAACTTAATGCCTGCATTAAACATTTGAAAGAAAAAACAAAAGTATGGAAGCTCAAGACAAGCAATTCTTAGAAACCATTGTTAAACAAATCGTAAGCAATCCTGAAGATGTTAACGTAGAAAGAACCGTTGATGAAATGGGTGTTCTACTAACTCTAAAGATTAACCCTGCTGATATGGGTTATGTAATCGGAAGAAAAGGTCAGACTGCTCAAGCAATCAGAACTTTACTAAAAATTGTTGGTGCTAAAAACAACTCCCGCGTTAATTTAAAGATTTACGATCCAGAGGGCGGAAAACGTCATGAAAGACCAATGTCTTCTGAAGACAATTCTGGTTTAGACATCGACACTTCTGCTATCGATGATTTAAATATCTAAAAATTTTTACTCGTTAGATAAGAAAAGTCCCGTTTTAAAAAGCGGGACTTTTCTGTTATAATACCTATATGAAATTTCAAGCTATCTCCATTTATCCAAACATGTTCAACTCTTATCTTGGTGAGGGTATTTTAAAACGAGCTTTAGACAACCGCATTATTCACTTTACGGCTCGCGATTTACGAGACTGGTCTACTGATAGATATAAGAGTGTTGATGACACTCCATATGGTGGCGGTGCTGGCATGCTCATGAAAATTGAAATACTACACGCAGCCCTAGAAGAAGTAAAAGAAAAATATAACACCGAGCCAGTTAAAAGAAAAATCGTCCTACTATCTGCTAGTGGAAAAACTTGGAACCAACAACTAGCTAAAGAGTATAGCGAATTAGATGAAGTTATTTTTGTTTGCGGACGCTTTGAGGGGGTTGATGCGCGCATTGCTCATTTCATTGATGAAGAAATATCGATTGGTGATTATGTATTAACCGGAGGCGAATTACCAGCTTTAATTATAATGGATTCGATTACTCGTTTACTTCCTGAAGCATTGGGTAATAATGAAAGCTCTCTTGATGAATCACATAGTGAAATAGGGGTATTAGAATATCCACAATATACTAAACCAGCCGTCTTTGAAGTTAAAGGCCAAAAATATCAAGTACCAGAGGTGTTAACTGGTGGCAATCACGCCGAAATTGCTAAATGGAGAAAAGCTAATCAAAAAAGAAAATAGAAAAAGAAAAAGACGGGATAAGCATTGTGCTTTCCCGCCTTTTTGTTTCAACCAGCTACCTTTTCTGTTTGGACTTGACCCTCTTTTGAAATCTTATCAACCAGATTCATAATTGATTCTGGATAATTTAATTCAAAATACTTTCGAAGGTTTCCAGCTTTTTTTATTTCCTGCAGTAAAAGGTTATAAAACTTTTTACTGCCGATGATAACGTCAGGAAAATCCAAGCAGAAAGATTTAATCCATTCCTCTGAAGGAATGTAATCTGTTAGCTTAACAATATCGTAAGAGTCTTTAACAATCCACGAATTATTAAGTAACTCATTTCTCAGAGCCTTGGCAAAAATACCAGACACTTCTTTCTGTTGTTCGTCTTCTAAACTATTATAACAGTCAAATGGGACTTCAGTTTTAACGATATTTTTCCAACTAAAAAGAATTTCATCTATATTTTTTGGATTCTTCTCACGAAGACAAGTAAAAAAATTTTTCAAAGACGCTGTTAAAAAAATTTTATAGATTTTTAAGACCTCAACTTGTTCACCGGGATTCGATTGCTTAAGCAATCGACAACAATCAGTTACTAATCCGCTGAGATTAATTTTAACCTCGAAGTCAATCTGATTCGTCGTCGCACCCTTGTCATAGCAGACTACCGCCGACTCTTTTACGAATTTAAAGTTTTCATACTTAAGACGAAAAGTCTCAAGTTTTACCACAAAGTCTTCAGAAAAACCTTTCTTAAGAAGCATGCCATTATACATACCTTTTAAAAGTTTTTTTCTTTCTTTTTCTTGTTTCTTCTTGGCTTTAATAACAAAGTAAGAAGTTACTACAGCCGTTAAAGCGACCGAGACAATAAAGCCACTTTTTTTCCCTTCCATATTTCTAATTTTTTAAATGTTAAATAACTTATTTAGCTATGTAAATTTAACAAAGATAGTTAGTTTTGTCAACACATTTTTTTAAACAATCTCCCAACCAGCGGCGGTTTTTATAATATGTCCTTCAATCACAAAGCCAGAAGCTTTAGCGTGTCCACCACCACCTAATTTTTGTGCTAAAGCGGAGATATCTACGTCATTTCTAGAGGTGCGCAGACTCCCCTTGATTCTGCCATCTCTATCTTCACGTAATAACATAATTGCCTGAACATCAGACAAAGAGCTTAAAAAACCAGCAATATCTCCAAAAACATCATAATTTAAATATCGTTCAATTTCCGAAGAGCTGCCCAATCGCAATAAATTATCAATGTCCTCTTTGGTAATTACTGAGTAAGCAAGGTTGTAAGTTTCGTTAATTCTTAAATTATCCATCGTAATTCCCCAAATTTTCATAGTCAAAATATTTTGATTGCGCAAAGTATTGTTAACTATTTTAGAAAATTGAGCTCCGTAACTTAACATTTCCGAGGCGATAGCAAAATTAGCATCAGTTGAACTAGAGTACAAAAAATTGCCAGTGTCAGTTAGCAAGCCAGTTAAAATACAGTTGGCTAAATTTTTACTAAACTCAACTTTGTTTTCTTTTAGTAAATTATAAATAACCTCCACGGCGGCCGCCTTGTCTGGTTGTCTAATTTCTAAATCGGAAAAATCATCTATCTTTGGATGATGGTCAATTTCAATTATATAAGGTCTATCAACTGACTTTGAAACGGCTAAAATTTCTTCTTCTAAATTGGTTCGAGACAATGATCCGCAATCGACAATCACCACCGTGTCGTAATCAGTCAGTGGTTTTATTTTATCTTTATCTAAAATAATATCAGCCTCACCTTGCAAGTAACTAAAGGCTCTTACTTTTTTGTCATGACAATAAGCGTCAGCTAAAACCCCTAGAGAAGAGGTCAATTCTAAAAAAGCACACACTGAAGAAATCGCGTCACCATCAGGGTTAACATGACTAATAATCAGTAGTCGACGAGAATTTTTTATTTTAAGATAAGCTTGGCGATATTTTAAGCTATAATCCATGTCTTACAATTTTAGTTTTAACCAATAATTATAAGACTAAAATTAAAAAAAGTCCAGAGTTAAAACTCTGGGCTTTTAAAGTATTCTTTTATTAAAATTGATAAATCTCAACATCATCATCTTCCTCTTTCTTCTCTATCTCATCTAAATTATTCATGAAGTTTTCCAGCACCGCCGCTTTTCTCTCGGTTGGGTCAAATTCAAAACGTAAATGTGGAATTTGTCTTAGTCTAGTTTTTTTAGCTAAAATACTAGACAACACTCCAGCGGATTTTTTTAATTTTTCCAGCGCCGTACCAGCTAAGTTATCTGGCAAAACCGAAACGCCCACCGTCGCGAATTTTAAATCTTTGGAAGTTCTTACATAAACAACCGTAATTAAAGTATTAGGAACACCAACCTCACGATTAATCGCATAAGCTAGCTCCTGTTGTAGCATTTCATTTAGTTGATCGACTTTAGACATGAAATTATAATTTATCGATTACTTTATCTTCGTGGTACATTTGTAAAATATCTCCTTCTAAAACAAGAGGCTTACCTTCAAATAAAATACCACACTCCTCATTGGTTTCAACTTGTTTAACATCTTGTTTACCACTTTGCAGTCTAGCTAATTTACCAGTGGCGACAATTTCACCATCGCGTTTGACTTCAATTGAACTATCGAGTCGAGCATAACCATCCAACACGCGACCACCAATAATTTGCTTATCACTTTCGGTTCTGAAAATAGCAGCGACTTTAATACGACCTTCATCAACACGAACTACTTCAGCTTTAATTAGCTGTTGCATTTCCGCTTTGATATATTTAATCAAATCGTAAATAATGGAATAAGTTTTAACATCAACTCCGCTTTCACGAACTAAATTTTCAATCACCGGTGTAATACGAATATTAAAACCAACAATCTTAGCTCCGGAATCTCCAGCGCGTTTAATATCACCTTCGGTAATATTGCCTAAACCTTTAGCTAAAATTTTAACACGAACTTTTTCCGTATTTAATTTCATTAAAGATTCTTCAATCGCTTCGGCAGAACCTAAGAAATCGGCTTTAATAATAACGTTAATCTGAGGAATATTATTTTCACTTTCGCTGCTGGTCATGGTCATCGCTGATTTAACAGTTTCTTCTGAGGCGGTTCTAATTTTTTTGTTGCTCACTTTTCGGCCCTCACCTACTTCCAAAATATCACCAACGGCTGGAGAAATTTTTAGACCTAAAATTTTAGCGGGCATTGATGGCAAAGCTTCGGTAATTGTTTCGCCACGATAATTTTTTAAAGCTTTTACTTTACCATAAACAATATCGTTAAAACATAATTGATCACCAACACGAAGGGTTCCGTTTTGCACTAAAATAGTGGCCACTGGACCAGCACCTTTATCCATGTTTGATTCAACAACTGTTCCAGCGGCATCAGCCTTTGGATTAGCTTTCATGTTAGCGTTTTCCGTATCAGCTACGAGCAACACCATATCTAATAACTCTTCAATGCCAATGCCATCCTTAGCAGAAATTGGTACACAAATAGTTTTACCTCCCCAATCTTCTGGAGTAATACCTAAAACGGAAGATAATTCTTGTTTAGTTTTATCAATGTTAGCATCTGGTTTATCAATTTTATTAATCGCTACTAGAAATGGAATTTTAGCGGCTTCAATAATACGACAAGCTTCCACAGTCTGTGGTTTTACACCATCATCAGCGGCGACAACTAAAATCGCAATGTCAGCTACTTTAGCACCACGACTTCTCATGGCAGTAAAAGCTTCGTGACCTGGAGTATCGATAAAAGTAATAACTTTATTCTTTCTTA
>CAZEBE010000041.1:0-6186 GCA_964510275.1 uncultured Gammaproteobacteria bacterium | reverse complement strand
TATGAGAAAATATCTAAAAATAATTATTTTAGCTTTAATTCTATCTTTGGGTTTGGGGCTAAGTATTGCCCAGGCCGAAGACGATGTTGATGCTGATAAACCAAAAACCGCTGAAGCTCAGGTGCTTAAGATTTTAGATCAAAAAGAGACGACGCGAGAGAATGGTTCTAAATTAATTCAACAAAATTTAGAACTGGGAATTTTATCTGGGCCACTTAAAGGGCAAGTAGAAACTTATACAGGTATTTCGGGAATAGATGTTGTTTCCTCTCGCGCTTATGAGGTTAATGATAAAGTTTTGGTTTCTTATAATCGTGACGAAACCGGTCGCTATGTTTTTTATGTAACTGATTATGTTAGAAACAGTAGTTTGTTTTGGCTAGTGATACTTTTTATTATAACGGTTTTAATTATTGGCGGTAAAAAAGGTATTATGGCCCTACTGTCTTTGGTTATTAGCTTTTTTGTTATTATAAAAGTACTGGTACCATTAGTTTTTGCTGGTTATGATCCGTTACTTGTTGGTATTGGCGTTTCCTTTTTAATTTTATTTGCTTTAATTTATTTAACTGAGGGGTGGAATAAAAAATCACACGTTTCGGTTCTAAGTATCGCCATTTCGCTAATTGTTACCGCGGGAATGGCTTTGTTGTTTGGTTATCTGAGTCATTTATCTGGTTCATCCAATGAAGAGGTGATTTTTTTAATCGATGCCATCAAGGTTCCAATTAATTTTCACAATTTATTATTAGCAGCTATTATAATTGGCACCCTTGGTGTTTTAGATGATGTTGTGGTTGGACAAGTAGAATCGGTTGAACAACTAAGAAAAGCTAATTCGAGTTTAAAAGATTTTCAAGTTTTTAAAATGGCGATGAAGATTGGGCAAGCTCATTTAGGGGCAATTACTAATACCTTATTTTTAGCTTATGTCAGCGCGGCGTTGCCTTTGGTTTTATTATTTAGCATTCATCAAGAACCTTTTTTAACGGTGACACAAATTATTAACAATGAAGATATTGCTACAGAAATCGTAAGAACTTTAGTGGGGGTTATTAGTTTATGCTTATCAGCTCCGATTGCTACTTTCTTAGCGGTTAAATATCTTAAAATAAAAAATAACTAATTATGAAAAGAAGATATAAGAGAAGTAAAAAAATATTTTTGTTTTTGATAATAATTAATATTTTTATCATTATCATAACTCCGTTTTTAGGTATTAGATTTGGAAATTTATCGGAAGAGATTTCGGAAGCAATTTTTATATCTATTTCTTTTGTGTTGGCATTTATTTTATTTAACTTTTATTCTCGAGAAGTTAGTAAATATAAAAAACTTCAAGAAGAATTAGAAGAGAGGTTGCGAGAAACATTTAAATATATTGGTTCAATAAATCTGCAACTCGAAGAACTAAAAAAAGTTTTTTCAATAAAAAGATATCCTGAAAATAAAAAAGATATTCAGGCTTTATTTGTTCACACGGCGGAAAGAATTTTAGGAATAGTTAGTGTTGACTGGGTTCTTTTAAAAATTGTTGATACTAGAAATGGTAATAGTTTGCAAGAACACTTCGTTTTTCGAGGAAATAAAAAAATAGAAAAAATTAAAGTGGAAAATAAAAAATTATTAAAAGGGGAGTGCTCTGATGGTGATTGCTTTGTTATTAAATCAAATCAAGAAAATTTTAATATTAAAGCCTTTTGTGTTCTGCCGTCTGTAAAAAGAGATGATAATCAAGATTTTTTGATTAACTCAATTATTAGTCAGCTTGAGATGCTGTTTATAATTTTTAACTCGCTTTATTATAAAAAGAATTAAAAAAATCCCAGTCGATTGACTGGGATTTTTTTATTTGATAAGCGTTAATACTTCATCTCGTTTTTGAACCATTAGTTCTGGTGTGATAGCTTCCAGGTTAAGGCGAACTTTATTTTCAGTATTGGAGGCTCTAACATTGAACCAATAATCAGTATATTCAATAGTGATGCCGTCTAAAAAATTTATTTTAGCATCGCTGTATTTTTCGGCGATGTTTTTAATAACTACGGCCTTATCGATAACATTGTTATTTATTTCTCCGGAGGCATAATATTTTTTAAAAGGCTTAAGATAATCAGAAATTTTTTGACCGCAATTTGAAAACTCTTCAAGCAATTTGCCGATCATAATGTTTGGCATTTCAAAACAGCCAAGGGGTAGGTTCAAAAAGAAGTGTCCAGAAGATTCACCTGCAAAATAAATATCATCACGTAGCATTTGTTCTTTAATTAAAGAGTGCCCGACGCGAGTAATAACCGGTGTGCCACCGTTTTCTAAAATTAAGTCAGGCGTGATTTTCCCTGGACGAACATCGTAGCCAATTTTGCAGCCCGGTTTGTCGGCTAAAAATAATTTAGCTAGTAACCCTCTGACGATTGCCGGCTCAATTGTTTGTCCTTTGTCGTCAACAAAGAAAATTCTATCACCATCACCATCGGTAGTAATTCCTAAATCAGCTTCTTTCTCGAGCACCATTTTTTGGAGCTGTTTCATGTTTTCTTCTTTAAGTGGGTCTGCTTCATGAGCCGGAAAAGAACCGTCAAATTCAAAATTTAAAGGGAGTAAAACAATGGGCAAGTTTTTAAAAAATTCAAAAATATATTGCGCCCCCATACCATTGGCGGTGTCAACCACAACCTTAAACGGCTTGATGTTTTTTAAATTAAAATATTCTTTGTCATGTAATAATTGTTCCTGGACAACGTTAGTCTGGGTTGTTACCGTTCCGGGTTTTTCAGCCATTTTAAAATCATCGGTTAATATTTTTTCTTTGATAATATTGATTCCAGTTTCGCTGCTAACTGGCACCGCCTTGCTTCTAACAATTTTAAAACCATTCCACTCGCCTGGATTGTGTGAGGCTGAGACCATAATTCCGCCATCAAGTTCATATTTGGCAACCGCAAAATAAAAAGCGGGGGTAGAAACTAATCCGAGATTAATTACTTCGGCGCCAGCAGCGATAAGTCCAGCAATGACCCTTTCTTTTAAAGCCGGTGATGATAATCTCATGTCGGCCCCAACGGCTATTTTAAGTGGCTTTGAATTATTGTAATCGGCATCTTCTTGTCTTAGTTCAATATAAGCTAAGGCAATCTTATAAGCTGTTTCGTCATCAAAGTCAATATTGTAGACTCCTCTAATATCGTAAGCTTTAAAGATGTCAGGATTAAGCATAAAGATGATTTTTAATAGTAAGTAAGATTCCACCTAAACCATAGATAATAAAAAACAGAATTAAACCGCTACTAATGTAAGGAAGTGAGATCACTAAAACAAAAATAAATAAACCAGCAAGGAGTGCTAAGAAAGGATTAATAGCTTTTTTAATAAAATTTTTGAGAATTAAATTACCAAGATAAAAGGCTGGAAAAATAACACTGATTAAAATCAGAATTAAATAAACAGCTGATAAAATAATTGCTAGAGGAATTCCAATGGTTGTAATTACAAAAAATAAAATAATTATTGGCGTCAAAATTAAAGCCACAAGTCCGATTAAAATCGTCTGCCAATTTTTTGTTTCTAAATTAGTTATCACTGTTGAAACAAATTTTTTATTTAAACTAATTAAAATGAGACCGATTAAAAACAAGGCTGATAACTTATAAAAAATACTTGAAATTATATTAAGCACGTTTTCGGTTTTTTCTTTTGGCGTTTGATGTTCTGTTTTACCAACAATTGATGACAAACTTTCTATTTGGGCATCTTTTCTAGAGGTGTAAGTCAGTCCGCCGCCGACAATCGCGTCTTTATTTATAAGAAGACCGCCTTGATTATTGTCTTCAACGGTTAAATTAATATTTTTGCCAATCTTTCCTCCGATATTAGCCGAAGCAATATCGCCATGAAGATTGCCGTCAATTATGCCATTGAAATTTCCATTTACTCCAGAAATTAAAACATCCCAAGCCACTGTAGAACTGGCGGTTAAATTAATTTCCGTGCCAAAAGCGTTAACGTTACGACCAATAGTACCGTTTATCAAAACATCGTTGCTAGCCACCCGAACGTTTCCTTTTACTTCGCCATTAATGGTGATGTCGTTACTAAAAGAAATAACATCGCCATTGACCGTACCGTTTATCTCAATAGTTGTACATAAAGCTATTATGTCGCCATTGACCGTACCGTCAATTTTCATATTTTTACAGTAGGCATAAACATTACCGTCAGCAATTTCTTCTTTTTCAAGGGTGACTGAGCCGTTTACTTTAACCTCAAAAGCCTGAGCAGGTTGGGCAAAAATGATTGCGAAGAAGGCAAGCGCCATGACGTAGATAAATTTTTTCATAGTTGTCGATTTAGGAAAATTAGTATATCTTATAGTAATAAACATTTAGATTATAACTTAATAAGATGCGAGAAGCAATAATAGAACTAATTAAATATTGGCACAATCGCGTGAAAACACGTGATGATTTGGCAGAGGCAAAACGGGAGATTTGTAAGAAATACAAGATTGACTCCGTTCTTAATTCTCAAATCCTAGAAGTTTATCGTGATTTAAATAAAAAGGGTGGACTACCTCGTGGTTTTAATAAAAATTTATGGGAAGGGCTGCTTCGTAAACGCGCCATTAGAACTTTATCAGGAATTGCGCCGGTGGCGGTTTTAACTAAGCCTTATCCGTGCCCGGGTAATTGTGCTTACTGTCCAAACATTCCGAACATGCCAACCAGCTATTTACCAAATGAACCAGCGGTGATGCGGGCGGTTAAGTGTGTTTTTGATCCATATAAACAAACAGTGCTTCGCCTTAATTCACTAGAGAATAATGGGCACCAGCCAAATAAGATTGAGATTATTGTAATTGGTGGTACTTGGAGCTATCTACCAGATAGATATCAATATTGGTATATTTTAAATTGTTTCAGGGCGGCTAACGATTTTAGTCGACTTAATAAAAAAATTGGTTCTTTTGTGGCGTTTGATGATAAAGCGCAAATTTTAAAATCAATTATTTCTAAAGTTAAATCACCATATTCAAAATCAATGTCTTTAACTGATTTAAAGACAGCACTAATTCGCGAACAGAAAAAAAATGAAACCGTTGAATATAAAATTATCGGCTTAACACTTGAAACTCGTCCGGATTATATTAACGAAAAAGAGCTTCGACAAATGCGTGAACTAGGCTGCACTCGAGTTGAAATCGGCGTACAGGCACCCGATGATGCGATTTTAAAATTAAATAATCGTGGACATAACGTAGCAGAGATTGCGCGCGCCACCAAAGAGCTTCGTGATTTTGGATTTAAGATTACTTATCATATCATGCCGGCTTTACCGGGCTCAACTCCAAAAAGAGATTTGGAAATGTATAAAATGTTATTTACCGATGAACGTTTTCAGCCTGACCAAATTAAATTTTATCCAACCGTGGTAACTGAGGGCAGCTTATTGTATAAATGGTGGAAGGCGGGAAAATATAAACCATATACTGACGGAGAACTTCAAGAATTAATTGTTGATTGTAAAAACTTTACACCGAAATACGTTCGTATTATAAGACTTATTCGTGATATTCCGGGTGAATCAATTTTAGCGGGCAATAAAATTACTAACTTGCGTCAGATAATGCAACAACGCGGCGTTAAATGTAATTGTATTCGTTGTCGCGAATCAAAAGAAACGGCTTACGTTAAAGATTTTAAAATTAATGTCGAACAATATGCGGCCGGCGGCGGCACAGAATATTTTATTAGTGTCGATAGTTCTGATAATAAAACTTTATATGGTTTCTGTCGTTTAAGAATAAGTCACGATAGTTTAATTGCACCAGCCTTAATTCGTGAGCTTCATGTTTACGGACAGCTGATGCCAGTAGGTGGTGGTAAAAAAACTCAGCATCGGGGCTTAGGAAAAATATTACTAGCTGAAGCGGAGAAAATTGCTAAAGAATTAGGCGCTAAAAAAATGGCGATTATTTCTGGGGTTGGTGTGAGAGGGTATTATAGAAAGACAGATTATAAGTTGAAGGAGAGTTATATGGTTAAAAAATTGTAATTTTTGACAAAAACCCCTCGCTAAACTATCATAATTAGGCAATAAATAAACATATGAAATACGAATTTTTGCCATCTGGCGACCCAGAACTTTGGGGATATATTAGCGAAGAAGAGACTCGTCAGGAAACTGAAA
>CAZEBE010000040.1:0-6360 GCA_964510275.1 uncultured Gammaproteobacteria bacterium | reverse complement strand
TCCTGGTCCATAGCCAAACCAAGGTTTTAACTTGATATAACCAACAATATCACGCCACAAATCCAAACGCCAAGAAGAAGAGTCGGTTGCCCCCAAACTAGATAAGGTAACTAATCGTTCCTGAATAATTGGTACAAAAAAATATAACAAAGTAATGGCCGCCAAGCCTAAAATTAATAATTTTTTAAAACGATATACCCCAACAGCAAACAGAATAAAAGCTAATGCTATCCAAGCGATTCTGGTAAAAGTAAAAAGTAGCGGGATGATAAAAAAGAAAGCTAATAAGATGTATAGAACTTTTATCAAAGCTCCTTTTCTTAAATTTAAAATTAAAAACAAGGTTAAACAAGAAACTAAAACCAAATAAAGAGCCAACATATTAGGGTGGGTAAAAGTGCCCACTAAACGCCAACGAGAACCATCGAAAAAACCAGTACCGTTTATTAACTGCCACCAAGACACTGTCACCGGAATAATGGCTGAAAAAATTATAACCTTAACTAAAGAAGTTATTTTTTTAGTATCGGTAAAAATTAGATAACCAAATAAAAAAGCAGAGAAGAAGCTAAACAGTCTAAAAAAACTAATCAAACTTGCCGACCTATCAAAAGAAAAAATTGATAAAACGATATTTATAAATAAAAACAATAACCACGGCCAAAATAATTTTATTTTTATTATATTTATTTTTCTCTTAAATAACTCTAAGCCGGTTAAAATTATTAAAATAACCCCCAATAAAAAAGTCAGATTAAAAGATGTCCCCAAAAAATTAAATAATTCGGTTGTACTGCCCAAAGAATCAAAAGAAATTCTAACTACTAGTAAAGCAAAAAAACCAACCAAGGGGAAAAATAGAGAGAATAAGAAAACGGCAACTGCCAATAACAAGAAGATTAGACTCAAAATATCGCCAGACCAAAAAAATGACAGCAAAGCAGCCAGAATTGAGTATACACCTAAAACTAAAAACATCAGACCTTGATGCCTATAAACAACAACTTTAGATTTGTTTCCTTCTTCCATAAAAAAATGATACACTTTATATATAAATATTAAGTAAAAATAACCATAAAGTCAAAGATGAAAATAATTCAAGCTAACAAATTTTTCTACCCCAAGGGTGGAGCAGACAAATATTTTTTAACTATCAGCCAGGAACTAACAAAAGCTGGTGATTTAGTTATTCCTTTTGCGATGGCCGACGAAAAAAATTTAGATTCTAAATGGAGTTCTTACTTTTCAGAAAATATCAATTATTACCAAAGTAAAAATCATTTTAAACTGGCTTGGCGCTTAATTTGGAACCAGGAAGCAGCTAAAAAATTTTCAAAATTGTTAGACGACACTAAGCCAGATTTAATTCATGTTCACAATATTTATCATCAATTATCACCATCAATTTTAACCGAAGCCAAAAAAAGGCAGATTCCGGTGGTCATGACCTTGCATGATTATAAATTAGTTTGTCCTAATTATTTATTATACACTAATAATCATTACTGCCAGCAATGTTTAAATGGTAATTATTTAAATTGTTTAAAAAATAATTGTTATCAGTCTTATACCAAAAGTGGCTTAGCAGTACTAGAAAGTTTTTTACATAATAAAGTTTGGCACAGCTACCGCGACAACATTGATTTATTTATCTCTCCCAGTAACTACTTAAAAAACCTCATGATTGAGGCTGGTTGGGACGAAAAAAAGATTGTCGTTTTAAATAATCCCGCACCAGAATATAATCCCCAAACAGACGGAAAACGTTTATTATACCTAGGACGTTTAACACCCGAGAAGGGAATTAACACCCTAATTAAAGCCTTAAAATTAACCGAGGCTAGTTTAGATGTTGCCGGCAGTGGCGTCAGTGAAAACGATTTAAAAAAATTAAGCGCCGAACTTAACCTCGAAGAAAGAATTACTTTTCACGGACAACTAAGTGGCGAACCCTTAGAGAAGTTAATAAAATCGGCCAAAGCTATCATTGTGCCATCAGTTTGGTCAGAAAATATGCCTTTAGTTATTCTGGAGTCTTTAGCTTATAATAAATTGGTTATTGCCAGTCAAACTGGGGGAACGCCAGAACTAATTGAAGACAATAAAACAGGCTTTTTATTTCCTGCAGGGAACGTTGAGACTCTGGCTAATACTATAAAAAGACTAGACAGTATAAGCGCCGAAGAAAGAGACGTCATATCAAAACATATAAAAGATAAGATCATTCCACTATCTCTTAAAGAGCACCTAATAAAGCTAAAAGAAATATACAAACACTTAAATCGCTAATAATGGCGATTTTTTGTTAATAATAAAGACCGCCTATTGACAAAAATAAAACAATATATTAGAATAAAAATAGCTAATTATATCTTGACAAATACATTTATAAATTTTATAATTAACTGTTAAATAGAGTGAAAATAATATGGATACTAAAGATTTTATACAACTACTAAAAAAGAAAAAAACCACGGTTATTACCATAATCATGTTTTTTGTGATTGCCGGCTTAATTATAACCTTAGCTCAACCACTAAAATACCAAGCAAAATCTCGTTTACTAATATTACAACCAAACACAGGAAACGACGCTTATTTAACTGCCAGATCTAATGAGTATATTGGTGGTCTAATTTCCGAGGTGGTTTATTCCGGTTCTTTTTTGGACTCATTAAAGAATTCTAATTATATTTTTGATCGTAATTATTTTGGTGGTAGTTACAAAGACAGTATAAAAAAGTGGCGAAAAACTATTTCTACTAAAAACAGTGGTGATACAGGTGTTATCAATATTGAAGTTTTTCACACCGACCCAGAAGAAGCAAAAAAGATTTCTCAAGCAGTTAATGAGCTTATTATTTCTGGACAAAGTCCTTATCGTTTCAATTCTGAGCAAATTAAAATAAGTATTATTGATCAACCAATTACTTCCTCTTTTCCGGTTAAACCAAATTTACCACTAACTTTTGTCTTAAGCATAGTTTTCGGTTTAATGACTGCTTGCTCTTATGTTTATTTCTTTCCTAAGGAAAGTGTTAATATGATTAGCGCAACCGAACCCAACTATCAGCCTAATTATCAACCAACTCCCGTTGTGCCAGCTATTGGCTACGAGGAACCAAGTCCGATAATGCAAGCTAATAGTTATGAAATGCCGGCTCCAGCCGTACCAGATAATTTACCGATTTTTGATTCAGAAAATAATTACCAATCAGAAACACCGTTTCAATTTCAGGGTCATATGAGTAATGTTTTAGGAGAATAATTATTATTCTCCTTAAGACTTGAGGGCCTAAACGAAATTTAGACTCTCGAATCTTAACCCAGTATATTAACAACAAAACAAAGATAATAATGAAAAAGATTTTCGTTTTCCTGTTTTTAGCGCTTACTTTAGGCGTTGAAGCGCAGAATTACTGGGTTGTCGACACTACTGTCGCGAGCACCAGTCGAGTTTCCGACTCTGTATTTCTTATACCAGATTCAAGTCAAAAAATTGAAGTGGTTAAAGAAAAAATGTCAAATAACTTCCGACCGGAGCTAATGGCTATTTCCGGTGCTGGTTATAACAATCAGAAAAAAACAATGGAAAATTTTGGCTTTGTGGAAACAAGGTTAATGTTTAAATTATTTACCCCTCTCAGAGTTGGTCCTTACCTAGGATACACACAGTATGGTCTTGAAAAAGAATCGTATAGTGCCTTACTAGGTAGAGAATTCAAGTACGGAGTCAGCTTTGACTCTTATGCTTTTTTAACCCACAGTCTATCTCATTATTTCTGGTTAAATACCGGAATAAAACAGGTAACCGATAATTACGAAGAAAAATATTTTGCCTCAAAAACAAAGACAAAATTATTTTTCATTTCCACCGGACTATCGCTGTCAAGCGAGGTTCGTTATTGGTTCAGTCATAATCAAATAATACTTGATTATCAAAGACCAATAGAAAGCTCGGTTAGCGCTTCCTGGAAAGGAAAGACGGTAGAGAGCAAGGCGTTTGACAAAGAATCTTTTAGATTAACCCTAGAAAGTGGGGTTAAAAGATTTTATGTCAATAACAAACTAAATTTTGAACCAATAATCCACTTGGGTTATGGCAAGAGCTTTGGTTCTTCTAGCTACTACTATGAATATGGTGGTGGTATCGGATTCGGCTATTTCAAGGACTGGTATCGGGACATAATCAAAATCAAAGTCTTTTATCGAGACCGAGAAATTGGCGCTGACCGATTAAATTCGGAGATAGTGGTTAACTTAGGAAATTTTGTAAGAATATTTTATTTTAAAAAACAGAAATCATGAGAAAAGTTGATTGGGAAAAAGTGGCAGAATATGGCAGCTGGTTTGTTGGTGTCATATTAGTATGTTTTTTTCTTTTCGTCAGCTTTAAAAGCTGTACGGAAAAAGAAGAAACAGAAGAGAGAAATAAGTCTCTGGAGTCAGAAAACATAGATCTAAATCGAGATCTTGCAAACGTCAAAGACAGCATCTCTCTTTATAAAGAGATGTACGAAAAATGTGCAGGAATCTTAACTCCTGAAGAGGAGAATAAGATTCTTAAACAAAAAATTATTGAATTGGAAAATAAAAAGCCAGTTATAATAATTAAAAAAGTAAAAGAACCGGCTCCCGCTTCAATTTCAACTCCGGCCGCGGTATCCGTTCCGGACATCAGTGAGACTAAGTTTGATGATAACTTCACTCCATCTCCTACGGTAACCCCTGAAGAAAACAACTTAGTGATTACTGAATACCAAGGGGAAATGAAAGGAGACTATGGAATTACAACTGAAGACAAGGCCGGTAAAATCGTTTACTTCTTAAAAAGCACTTTTGTAAAAAATGGTGGAAGCACTGAAACTCCTCGCCTTAACGGCCCAAACGGAGCAAAGTTCAGCTATAATGCCGAAACTGGTTACTGGTATTATATTGACGGACAGATCGTAACCACCAGTGAAATAAACTCCTGGGCCTATGCCAAGGAATGGAACGTCTATATCGGCAAAACTGATTATGGCGTTGGAAGTTACGACACCTACCTTCCGCATCAACTTCTAAAACCTCTAATAAATCAAGTGAGAGGTAAAGAATGGGGTGAGATAACTGACGAAGAGTTAGTTAAAATGAGGAAGGTAAATCCAAATATTTGGACACCAACCTCTGAAGGAACGCTTCGTCCTTTCAGATTGAACAGTACTGCGGGCCGCGCTTACGGCAAAGAAGATAACCAGCTTTATCAAGGCTGGAACTTCAGAACCAAAGTGACAGCTATAAAACGGGTCACAAGTAAATAAAATAGAGGGCCTCTTAAGCAATTAAGAGGCCTTTTTTTATAAGCCAAATATAAAACGCCCCCTATTAATTAAATGATAGAGGGCGCTTTTTTGTAATAGAATATTTTATTATTTTAAAACTTCTTGATATAAAGCTAAAGTCTGCTTGGCAATATTATCGGCATTATAATCCGTTTTAACGCGTTCTAAAGCTGATAGTCCTAAAGGAGCTAAAAGTTGAGGATTGTCCAACATATATTTCAACTTAGCCTTTAAGTCACTAACATCACCACTTTTAAAAGTTATACCAGTATTACCGAGTGCTTCTAAATTAGGCTCGATATCAGATACTAAACAAGGACGAGCATAGGACATTCCTTCAAGTAGTGCAAAAGAAAGACCTTCGGATTCCGATGGCTGAACAAAAATATGAGCGTTAGAAAATAACTCTTGCAGTGCTTTACCATTTTGATTACCAGTAAAAATAATATTTTTATTATCACCAGATAAGTCACGTAATTCTTTAACATAATCATCAGTAAAAGCACTATCACCAACAATTACTAACTTTTTATCCGTTGTTATCTCTTGATAAGCTTTTATTAAAAGATGAACATTTTTATGTTTAACTAAACGTCCGATGTAAGCAATATAATTTTCTTTATCAAGTCCCCATTTTTTAATTTCTGAAGCTTCAATAATATCATTTATTTTAGTTGATGATGGGATGTAAACAGATTGACTGTGATACTTATCTTTAGCATACTCAAACAAAGACTGGGAAGTAATAATTACCTTGTCTGCCAATAAGTTGCCAACTTTCTCACCAAACTTTAAAAACAATCTGGCAAATAGTCCCCATTTTTTATGAAAATAATCTTGGCAATGGAAGGTAAAAATAATTGGAGTTCTGGGATTTAATAATTTAGCCAGCCACAAAAGGGAGGCAGGACCAATTGATTGAAAATGAATAACGTCATATTTACGGCGAACTAAGTCCAAACAAGCAAAAAAAGTCGAAGTAATTGCGTCTAGATTTTTTGAAGCAATACTAGGAACTGTAATAATCTTAACGCCGTTC
>CAZEBE010000039.1:5134-6391 GCA_964510275.1 uncultured Gammaproteobacteria bacterium | reverse complement strand
GCGGTTGGTACTCATGCTCTTCGAAGTTTAACTACGGGAGCTGGCAATTTGGCTAGTGGTGTTGGGGCCGGTAGAACCATAACAACTGGTAGTAATAATACATTTTTAGGTTATTATGCTGGTTATCATGATTCTCAATTAGTTAGTGCCACAAATTCCATGGCTCTTGGTGCTAACACTTATACGACTAAGAGTAATCAGGTTGTAATCGGAAACACTAGTATTACGGAGACATTATTAAACGGCAATATTGGTATTGGCACCGCAACAACCACAGCAAAACTAAATGTTAATGGTAGTATTTATGCAGGAAACGGACAATTTGCTGCTTCGGCTGATTTTTATCTATCTAATAGAAGTCAGGCTCTTATGAGAATAAATTCAGATTCTTCAACCCCCGAAATAAGATTTATGATGGGCGGCTCAACTAAGTGGTCTATGGGTGCTGACAAGGCTGATGGTAATAAATTAAAATTAGTATATAACTCTACTTTAGCTGGTTCTAGTAAAGGAATAGTTATTAACACTAATGGCAGAGTTGCCATCGGCACCTCAACAGCTGCTAAATCGTTAGATGTTGTTGGCGATGGTCGTTTTTCTACGGGGTTAACAGTTAGTAGTTTAGGAACAGGCGCTTTATATTCCAATGGCGGTGTTTTGACTAATACTGACCCATCAGATATTAATCTAAAACAAAATATTTTAAATATTAATAATAGTTTAAGTAAAATTTTACAATTAAGACCAGTGTCTTTTGATTGGAAAGACAGTGGTGAAGCTTCTCAGGGTTTTATTGCTCAAGAAGTGGAAACTATTTTGCCAGAACTTGTTGGACAGAACCCCGGAGGTTTTAAAGGCTTGTATACAACTAGATTTATTCCTTACATAGTTAAAGCAATTCAAGAACAGCAATCTTTAATTAGTTCTTTGTCTTTTAATAATTCTAATGCTTTGTCTTTATCTAGTTTAAATAACTTAGTTATCAGTGGTGGTTTGTCAGTTTCTGGTCATGTTTCTTTTGATGAAGATGTTGTTGGTGATGTGAAAGTTTTAGCTGGACAAACGGAAGTAAGAATTATATTTAAAGAAAAATATTTGGAAAAACCAGTTATTACCGTTACTCCTCAGGCTGATTTAAATGGTGCTTATTGGGTAAGTGAAGTGACAGCTGATGGCTTTGTCATTAAATTAAAAGAAGTCCAAAATAATAATGTTTCTTTTTATTGGCACGCTTTTGCTCAGAAAGGAAATTATTTT
>CAZEBE010000039.1:0-5034 GCA_964510275.1 uncultured Gammaproteobacteria bacterium | reverse complement strand
AAATAATAATGTTTCTTTTTATTGGCACGCTTTTGCTCAGAAAGGAAATTATTTTCCTACTGAACCAGAGGTGGAAAATATTCCCGAACCAACCCCAGAGCCAGAAGTTGTAGTTACGCCAGAACCTGAGCCAGAACCTGAGCCAACACCTGAGCCAGAAGTTGTAGTTACGCCAGAACCGGAACCAGAAATTATACCCACACTCGAACCAACTCCTGTGCCAGAAGTTACACCAGAACCCGAACCAGAACCAACACCTGAATCAGAGGTTATAGTTACGCCCACACCCGAACCAGCTATTTAATTAATTATTTAAACTAAATTTTTCTTATGTTCCGACGAAATCATCAAAAAATAATTAAACGGTTATTAGTTTTAGCTTTATTTATATTGGTTCTAATTGGTATTTTAGTTTATTATTTTTATAGTCAGTCCAGTCAAAATTTAGAAAATGAGGACAAAAACTTAATCTCTAAGGTTAGTAAATTGATTGAATTACCAACGGATGAGGTGCCAACAATTGCAACGGTGTTAGCCGAGGATAAAGTTAATAAAGAATTATTTTTTAAGAATGCCGAGGCGGGTGATAAACTTTTAGCTTACTTAAAAGCTAAAAAAGCAGTTTTGTATCGGCCTTCAATTAATAAGATAATAGAAGTTGCTCCAATTGTTTTAGATAGTGCTGCTAAATAAAATATGATTAAAAAGTTGTCACTATTTTTATGCTTGTTTTTAATTTCACCGATTATTGTTTATTCAGCAATAAATAATGGTGTGATTGATTTTAATAATTCAATTGCCTGGGGAGAAAATCTGGGTTGGATTAACTTTGCACCTAGAAATGGTGACACCTATAATGGTTTAAAAATATCTGATACGGAAGTTACTGGTTATGCTTGGAGCAAGCAATATGGTTGGATTAATTTTTCACCAACAAATGGTGGGGTAACTATTGATTGCTCTGGATATTTAGGCGGTTATGCTTGGTCATCTCAACTTGGCTGGTTAAGTCTTACTGGCTCAGCGGTAAATAATGATGGTCGGATTATTGGTATTAGTGGTTCAAGTAGTGATAAGGCGGGACGAATTAATTTTAATTGTAGTAATTGTTTGGTTAAGACTGATTGGCGCCCTTGTGCCGTGCGCGCTCCGGTTTGTGGAAATGGTATTTCAGAGAGCGCTGAAGCTTGCGACAATGGAGCTAACAACGGTACTTGTCCTAATACTTGTTCAACTAGCTGTCAGTTAAATAATTGTAGTGCTGCTGGCGGTGGTGGCGGTGGCGGAAATATTGTGGCACCGCCTCCGGTTATTAATCAAGCTACTAGCACTGCCCCGATTAATCCAGTAGAACCAGCAACATCAACGTCTGAAGTGGTAACATCGTGGCATGTCGATGTGGTTAAAAGAACTGATATTGCTCGTGATGGTGTAATTGATATTTTAGATTTTAATTTACTGATGGTTAATTGGGGAAGAACAGATTTAGGTAATATAGCTGATACTAATTTGGATGGAATTGTAGATCTTCTAGACTTTAATTCACTGATGATTCATTGGGGTAAAATAGAAAAATAATATTTAATATAAAATTATAAATATGTTCAAAAAAAGATTTTCGGTCGGCTTGCTAATAACTATTTTTTTATTATCAATTTCACCAGTTAAAGCTTCGACTACTTTTAGTCTTTATCCTCTTAAAATTAGTGTTCAAGAGGGGCAGGTTTTTAAATTAGCCGTTAACTTAAATCCTAATAATCAAAAAAATTATACAGTTAAGGTTAATGTTAAATTTCCGGCGGAATTAGTAACAGTATCTTCTTGGCAATTTGCTGGAACTTGGCAACCACTTAGTCAGTCAGGATATGATTTAATTGATAATAAAAGCGGGACTTTGATTAAGACAGCTGGTTATCCCGGTGGTTTAAACAAAGCGGCAACTTTTGGAACAATTACTTTTAAGGCTAAGAAAACTGGTACTGGAATTATTTCTTTTGCTGGTGGTTCAATGGCTTTAGATGAGGCTAATACTAACCAGTATATTGGCGGTAATCAAGTCCCTTTATCGGTAGAAAAAATTATTGAAAAACCAGTTATTAGTAAGCCGTCAGTTGTAACTCCGGTTAAACCAGGCATTGGAACAACAACTCTGGTTGTTGGTGAAATTGCTAGTTCAACTGAGGTTAATCCACCACTAGGAGAACAGCCAGAAATAATTACTATTGCTACTAGTACTTCGGAAATAATCTCTCCAGAAGAATTTAGAAAGATTAACAATAGCTTGGTTGAATTAAACTCTAATCTATCTAATATTACAAACATTCTTTTGTTAATTGCTTTAGCGGTTCTGCTGCTAATCTTATTAATACTGTTTGTTTTAATTGTTTATTTGTTTAGAAAAAAAAGACATATTGATAGGATAGTTATCAGAGAAGAGGAAACTCCACGATTGTATAATAAATTGCAAAAAGTAAAACCAAAAACAAAAATTAAGGTAACTGTAAAAAAACCAAGAAGTGTTTATAAAAAAAGTAAATAATTATAAAATAGTTGGCTCTTTTAAATAAACTTGACTAAAATCAATTATTATACTAATATCTTGTTATTGTTGAACCTTTAAAAATTTTAAGCATGAAAAAAATTTTGGTTGTAACTGATATCGATTCAAATATCGATTACATCAGGGCTCTGGGAAAAGAATTTGATGTAGAATCAGTCGGCTCCGTGGAGTTGGCTTTATACAAAATTTCTTTAAATCCAAATGTATACAGGTTGGCCGTGGTTGAGATGTGTCTTTCTACACCGAAGGCGTTTTCAATAACAGAAACTGATCACGATTCAAAAACCGGTCTGGTTTTTTACCGTAAAAAATTGAAAGAACTTGGGATTCCCACTATTTTGTGGGCTTGTTCTGATTTCGCTGAGGAAGTTCATGAGTATGATACTAACGACAAAAGAAGTGTCGTTTTTGTCAAAAGAGAGGCAGAGGACGACCATCTTCTGAAGGCGATTAATTCTTTGTTCCCGGAATTAGCACAAGAATTGGCACAAGTATAAAAGAGATAGGAGCTTAAAAATAAGCTCCTATTATTTTTGTCCAAAGCTTTGATATTGATTTAATTTTGATAATAAGTTAAGATAATTATTACTTAAGCTAAATTATTTATTTAAATCATTTATATGGCAAAAAGAACAACTGGTGTTGGAAAATGCAAACCATCAAACTCACACAAAACTGCTAAAAGATTAGCAATTAAACAAACAATGCTTGATGAAAAAGAGGCTAAAAGATTA
Organism: uncultured Gammaproteobacteria bacterium; assembly: GCA_964510275.1. GTDB lineage: Bacteria > Patescibacteriota > Patescibacteriia > Patescibacteriales > UBA12465 > JAEZRQ01. Next base: position 1,740 of record CAZEBE010000039.1, on the reverse strand, counting down.
AAGAAGAATATTAAATAATTTTGTTAATTACGATATTCAGCATAGGCTATTTCCTGTTGTAAGGGACTAGCCTTTTTGTTTGTTATTGTCAAATTGCATATTACCTCAAAGCAAGGTAAAATTTGATTATGTCTAATTTGATTCGAATTGAAGAAATCAACTTAAATATCTGTGATAATGAAGACTTATTAAAGTCAAAAATCGCTATAATTTTAAATCTGCCTGAGACAGATATTTTAAGTTATAAAACAGTAAAGCGCGCTGTTGATTCACGTAAGAAATCTAATATTCAATTTGTTTATTCGGTTGATGCAGTGGTTCGTGACACATCCCTTATTAAAGAGTGGGGCGCTCGTCATCGTGTTAGAATTTATACCCCTTTTGTTTACAAGATACCAAAGGCTAAAAATAATTTGCGGCCACTTATTGTTGGCGCTGGTCCAGCGGGTTTATTTTCCACTTTAGCTTTAGCTCTTTCCGGTCTTAAGCCAATTTTGATTGAACGTGGCGAAGAGGTTATAACTCGTACTAAAACCGTGGCTGATTTTTTAAAAACCGCTCAGTTAAATCCGGAATCAAATGTGCAATTTGGAGAAGGGGGTGCGGGAACTTTTTCTGATGGTAAGCTTTATACTTTAATTAATGATCCGCGTTCTGCTTTCGTTTTTGAACAATTAGTTAAAGCTGGTGCACCAGAAGATATTTTAACTAGCGCTACTCCTCATATTGGTACTGATAATTTGAAAACAGTGGTTAAAAATATTCGCGAGCGGATTGTTTCTCTTGGCGGTGAAATTAGATTTAATACTAAACTAACCGGACTTGAAATTAAAGATAATAAACTGGTGGCCGCTATTTTAAATGATAATGAACGTTTTATAACAGATATTTTAGTGCTCGCTATTGGTCACTCCGCTCGCGATACCTATCAAATGATTTATGATAATAAGTTGGAGATAATTGCTAAACCATTTGCGATTGGGGTTCGTATTGAGCATTTAAGAGAGAATATTAATAAAGCGCAATATGGTTCTTTTTGGAATAATCCTAAGCTTGGCACCGCTAAATATAAACTAGTCGAACACGTAATAGGCGAGCGTTCGGTTTATACTTTTTGTATGTGTCCCGGCGGACAGGTAATGGCTGCGGCTTCTGAACTTGGTGGAGTGGTTACTAATGGTATGAGTTTATATGGTCAAAACAATACTAATTCTAACAGCGCTTTACTAATTCCAGTAAAGCCCGAGGATTTTGGTTTAGACCACCCTTTGGCCGGTTTAGAATTTCAAAGAAAATGGGAGCAAAAAGCCTATGAAGTCGGTGGTTCAAATTACTGTGCGCCAGCTCAACTGGTTGGTGATTTTTTAGCGGGACGTCCTTCAGTAAAATTAGGCGAAGTAATTCCTAGCTATTTGCCAGGGGTAAAATTAACCAAAATTGATGATTGTTTACCGGATTATGTTACTCGTAGTTTAAAAAAGGCTCTGCCACTGCTAAATAATAGAATCAAAGGTTTTGCTCACCCCGAAGCTGTTTTAACCGCCATTGAAACCAGAAGTTCTTCTCCTCTTAGAATAATTCGCGATGATTCGTGCCAGTCTAATATCATAGGTATTTATCCTTGTGGTGAGGGAGCGGGATACGCTGGTGGAATTGTTTCTTCAGCGATTGATGGTTTGGCCGTTGCTGAGTCAATAATAAATTTAAATATTTAAAATTTATGAAAACTGTTATTATCTA
>CAZEBE010000038.1:0-6530 GCA_964510275.1 uncultured Gammaproteobacteria bacterium | reverse complement strand
TTTGTGTTATAATTGAAGCGTTATCTTAGAATAAAAATATTATGAACGACAGACAAGAAAGTCAGTCTTTTAGAAATTTACCGCGCCCACAAAAGGTAGCGGTTATTAGCTTAGGAGTTGTTGCTGTTGCAGTTTTAGTAATTTGGGTTTGGCAATTTAACACCAGATTAAACAGTCCTTTTCGCGCTAGTAGTGAGGAGATTGCTCAAGCAGAAAAAACAGCTAAAGAAAAAGCGGAGGCAGAACTTTTAGCTAATAGTAAAGATACTGATAAAGACGGTTTAACTGATATAGAAGAAACTAATAATTATAAAACATCCCCTTATCTAGAAGACACCGATGGTGATAATATTTCTGATTTTGATGAAATTAGATTAAATAAAGATCCTCTTTGTGCTGAAGGTACTGATTGCGCTTTATTAACAAATATTTCTAACACCGATGATGCTGTCGCATCCTCAACTAATTCAGTCGACAACATCGATCAGGATTTACTTGTTAAAGCTTTAAATGGTGAGGGGAATGCTGAAACAATGCGTCAGATACTGATTCAGGGTGGTGCTGATTTAGATCAAGTAAATATTTTATCCGATGAAGATTTAATGAATATATATAGTGATGTTTTAAAAGCTCAGCGACCGGGGGTAATAATTGCCACGACAACGGCAACTTCCACTAATCAATAAAGAAAGAACATATGAAAAAAGAAGTTTTGTTAAAAGTTAAAGCCGGCTGCACTCTCGCGGTGCTTGTACTGGCTTTTTTTATTACCAATATTACTCCCGCTAAAGCCGTTCCCACTGAAGAAGTTTCCTCCATCCCGCAAATACTTTCTGATACTAAATTAACTTTTAAAGAAAAAGCGGCCAAGATATTTAAAACCGTGGGTGCCAAATTAGTTGGTACAACAATTCGTAACACTTTAAATCGCTTAGCCTTGGATGCGGCAAAATACGTGGCAACATCTGGCGAGGGGCAAAAGCCAGCTTATGTTGTTGAAGACTTTGGTGATTATTGGAAAAACGTTGGCGATGCCGCCGCTGGTGATTTTATCGACGGTCTTGGTAAAAGTTGGGGAGTTGATTTATGTCAACCTTTAGACCCTAACGTTCGAGTTAAAATTGGTTTAGGTTTAGTGCAAACAGTTGCTCCTAATGCTCCAGATTGTACTTTAAGTAAATTGGTTAATAACTATAGCACGGCTTATGAGAAGTTTGAGGCTATGGAAAGTGGTGATTATTTAAAAGCCGTTCAAACAAGTTTTGATCCAACTGTTGGTGAACTTGGTGGCGCCTTTACTCTTTTTGGCAGAACAATGGAAGCTGGTGTTAAAGCCTCGGAAGAGGAAAAAACCAAAAACACAATTACTGGTGGTTGGTTAAACACTCGTAATATCGCTGGAAAAATGATTGGCACTCCTAATCAAGCGGAACACGATTTAGCAATTGCTAAGAATACCCAAGCGCAAAGTCTTTTAACAACGACCGGCGACGCTTTAGTCGATGCTTCTAACACTTTTCTTAATCAATTAGCTTACGAAGGTTTTCAAAGAGTTTTAAGAGAGATGAATAAGAATAAAAGCACCAGTCAGCCTTTGGACACTAGTAAATTAAAATTAAGTGGCTTTGAATCTCTTATTCAATATGGAGAATCGGTTGTTAGTGAAAAAATTGCCAGTATTATTAAACCCCGTTTTGATGTTCGAAGTGATTTTAGTATTTTATCAGAGCTAGCTTCTTGCAGTGATAAACCAGGACCAAATAATTGTGTAATTGATGATAAGTTCTCTCAGGCCATTTCTGAAAAATTAACTATTATTGAAGCTTTAAATAGTGGCTATTTACATAGCGATTGGTTGGTTTCAGATGATAGCAAAGCGGAGAGCGTTTATACTCTGCGTAGTGCCAGTATTTTACGTAAATATCGAATTGTTTCGCTTGGCTTTGAGCAAGCAATTACAGAGGCGGTTAATAAGGGGTATAAAGTCACCTTACAAGATTTAGTTTCTTGTTTTGATGAAACAGATGATATCTCCGCTTTTTCTAATGATTTTGATAAGAATAATCAGATGTGGTGTCGTGGTTTAGTTGATCCTAATTGGGTTTTAAAAGCTCCTCTTAATTCTTGTGCTAAACAAGGTTATGGTAATCAAATCACTTCTAGTTTTATTAGTAAAGATGATACCGGAGCTTCTGTTTTGGCTATCTCCCGGGCTGATGATTATTGTGCTGATGACCAAACTTGTGTTAAAGAAAAAACTGATGGTTCATGCGAGCTTTATGGCTATTGTAATGAAGAAAAAAGAACTTGGAAATTTGGTTCCGATTCTTGCGAACCAGTTTATAACACTTGCCAGACCTTTACCAGTGCCAGTGATAAACAAACTGCTTCCTTTTTGGAAAATACTTTAGATTATGGCACTTGTGATGCTAATAATTCTGGTTGTAAACAGTATTCTTTTAATGGTTCTTATGTAGTTGCTACTGGCAAAGTTGATTGGAATAAAAATTATTCCATTTTCTTCAATAGCAAGGCGGTTAATTGTGATTCTTCAGCTGAAGCTTGTACTAAATTATTGCGTGGTAAACCGGGCTGGAGCGAGGTTAACTATGTTATGGACCCTAGTTTTAGTTTAAATAATGTTGGCGATACTTCAATGACAGCTAACTGGCACTGGCCAGTTGTAAACGGTTCTGGTTCTATATCTAATGACGAAGGTAAGGTTTTACTTGTAAACGGAAGTAATGGCGTTACTTTAAAATCAGACAACAATACCAATCTTTTGCCAAAAAATTTAGCACCGATTTCTGGCTGGTCTTATACTCTATCAGCTGAAATTAAAATCAATCAAGGAGATAGCGTGGTTATGACTTTAGGCGGCAGTAGCACAACTGCTACTTCTACTTCTTGGGCCCCTATTTTCTTAACTACTACTAACTTAAACAATTTAGATTTTACCATTACCGGTTATGGCTCTAAAAATGTAGCTAGTTTTTCACTTAGAAACTTAAAGTTATCCCCTAATAATTATTATTCTGGTTTTTCAAACTATGCTTCAGTGCCAGTTTATGAAAAATTATTACCAAAATATTTAGAGCAGACTTGTTATAATGATGTTACCTCTGGTTCTTCAGATTATACTTTAAAGAATAATGCTCCAGCTGTGTGTTCTAATTTTGCTCGTAAGTGTAATCGAAATGAAGTTGGCTGTGAATTATTTACTTCCGTTAAAGATATTTTTAATGTTGCTGCTAAAGCTAATGTTAATGATTATTGTGATGCCAGTTGTGTAGGGTATGATACTTATATTGCCAAAGCTTCTTATTTTTACACCACCTCAGCCGATAACTTAATTCCTGAAAAAACAGCGACTTGTGGCGCTGAAAATGTCGGCTGTTCAAGCTTTACCAATTTGGATGCCGTTAGTCAGGGTGGGGAGGGTGTTGAATATTATACAAAAATTAAGCAGTGTATAAAGCCTGACACAAACTCTTGTAGCGATTTCTATTCTTGGGACAACGCTCAATTAAAAGTAATGTCACTTAAGAAAAACGGAACCGATCCTTTTGTTGTTGATACAGTGGCGGACGCTTCTTGTACTAAAGAAACCTATAATTTACCAGTAAGTCATCCTAATTATAATCCTGATTGTCGAGAATTTTATAATAAAAATGGTTCAATTACTTATCATTTAATTTCTAATACCGTTTCTTGTTCAAGTGATTGCCGCGCTTATCGTCTAAATGAAAAAAATATCGACAAGACTTTAAATGCTAGTTCTTGTGTTAACAGTAATCCCGGAAACCCTAATAAATATTGGGATGCCTCTCAAAGCGCTTGTTATGTTTGTCAAAATGGCGGAACTTGGGACGCTTCTCAAAAAGCCTGTATTTATCAGGTTATTCCTAGCGAGGGCACTTCTTGTTCTGCTCAGGAGGTTGGTTGTCGGGAATATAATGGTAATGGTGGTAGTAATTTAAAATTAGCGGCTAGTTATGATTTTGAAAATAATGTTAGTGGCTTCTATGCCTTAAGTGGCGGCGCTGTTTCTCAGAGCTTAGAATCAACAGCTAAAGATGGTCACTCCTTAAGTCTTGGTGGCAGTGCGGCAGTTGATGCTTCTGGTTTTGTTAAGAAGGAATTGTCTTACGTTGCTAAGTTTATGGCCAAGTCAGCTAGCGATGTTACGTTAAATTTATCTTTTGAAAATTCTAATAAGGAAGCTTCAATTTTTAATAGTGATAATAACAACTCGCAAGGAGACTTGGTTATTAAAGGTAATAATCAATGGAATATCTACGAAGTTAATCTTCGTAACGTCGACCATAAGACCGTGGCAGAAATTTTAAAGATTAAAGCTAGTGGCCAAGTCTTAATTGATAATTTGGTTATTCGTGAAATAAGTGATCGTTATTATTTAATTAAAGGCAGTAGCCAAATACCTGATATTTGTTTCTATGATATGTCCGATGTTTATCAAGGACCAAATTATAATTTAGGTTGTGCAGCTTATACCGATAGATTTAATATAGTTCATAATTTACGACAGTTTAGTGAGCTTTGTCAGGATTCGGCAGTTGGTTGCGAGCAAATGATTCAAACTAATGATTCTTCAAAGTATTATAGTTATAACGTAAACTTAAACGATGCCGATAAGAATAAAAGTTGTTTACCGGGAACCCCTGGTTGTCTTCAGATTGCTGGCGCTCAGGCAATTTATGCCGTTTTTGATTCTGGTAAACAATGTAATAAAACTGATGCTGGTTGTACTCGTTTTGGAAATTTAAAAACCATGGGTAATGTTACTTCTTGGGTTGATGCTTATAAAATAAATTTACCAGACACTTACGATAATGAAGCCACTTCACCACTTTGTCAGTCAAGTGAAGTTGGTTGTGATACTTGGGTTAATGATAATAATTCCGCTAGTTATTTTAAAACCCCTGGTCTTAACACTTGTTTATTTAAAGATGGTTATTGGTATAAATCACCGGTTAAGCGTTGCGATGCAAACAATGATAGTAAAATTACCGACACAGAAAAAGTGGGCACCATCTGTTTAACTGATTCAGACTGTGGCACTAAAAAATGTATTACCGACACCAATGATTATCCTTGTGCCACCACCTATCTTAAGACTATTGGTTTAGGTGGTGCTGGCGGTCGAGTGGCCGTTCCTGATGGTGCTGTCGGTTTATGTAATGCCGAGTCTTCCAGTTGTGGTGAATATATCGACCCAGTTAGCAAATATGTAAATAATTTAATTAAAAATCCAAGCGCTCAGACAATAAATGGCGTTGATTTAGATGGTTGGGGTGGTAAATTTCAGCAGGTTAGCATTGTTCCCAACAAACTTTATATTCTTCGGGTTGATGGTGATGACGTGGCTGTTGCCACTAGATTCTCCACCACTGAGAATGGCAATGAAGGCAAAGTTAGAATTTTGGGTGCGGACAATAAGTTAAGTGATTTAGTTTCTACTGTCAGCACTTCTGGTTCAGTGATTTTTAATTCCGGAGCTAATAATTATGTAACAATTAGCCGTAAGAATGTTGGGGCGGTTATTTCTCTTAAAGAAGCAATTATTAATTACCAATTAGAAGCTAATATTGATTTAAAAACTTGTAATGGTGTGGTTAATACGGATGCTGGTTGTGTTTTGTTTAACGCTAGAACCCAAATCGGGGCTAGTGGTTTAAATAAAAATATATATAATGCTACTTTAACTCAGGAAAAATTTCCACCAGCTTCTTGTTCTAATACTAGTTGTTCAAATAACGCTAATTCAGTAATCAAAGTTTCGCCAGATAGAATCTGTTCTAGATGGTTATCTTGTCAAACTTATTCTGAAGATCCAATTACTCATGAGAAAACTTGTTATAAGATGGGTGAATGTGATTTATTAAATGAAAAGAATGAATGTGGTAACTTTTTAGCACTGGATGAAAAAAATCGTGATATTAAAAATAGTCAAAATAAAAATGCGACTGGTTATTCCTTATTAAATAATTGGTATATTGGTAGTATGAAAGAGGTCGGTCAAAATACCGATGCCCATTTTAATTTTGAAAGCAATTCAGTCAACCTGTCTTGCCGTCGTGATATTGATGTTGCTAGTTCGACTAATCTCAGTGCGGTTAAAAATTCTCCTTGTGTTTTTGATAAGAATATTAATGATAGTTTAGTCTTGGGTCCCGCTGGTGCTCCAACTGATTATCCCGCTCAGGGCAAGGGATTCTTAAAAGTTCTAAACTATTATCAAATTTCTCCATTATCTAATAATTCCACAATTTCTATCTACACTAATCAAGATTATTACATCAATTATTTAGTAAATACTAAAGGGTCAAGTGCTAAGGCTAAATTGCTAATTACGAATGAGTCGGGAACACTAGTTGTGCCTAGTTTCATTGATGAATCAAATGGTTGGAGTCGCCGGGTTCAGAAGTTTAGAGTTAATGATACTTCAAAAACCACAAAGCAAATTGATATTAAAATTTACCTAACCTCAACAGCTAATGATTTAACTA
>CAZEBE010000037.1:0-6578 GCA_964510275.1 uncultured Gammaproteobacteria bacterium | reverse complement strand
TTTCAATTTTAGCAATTTCTAAATACCAATCAGCTAATTTATTCCAAGTAAAATCGGTTAACTCTTCAGCGGCTAGTGAAAATTCAAAATTTTCTAAACGATTTTTAACACTAACTCGAGTGCTAATTAATTCACTTAAAATCCAGCGATCAGACAACGTAATAGCTGTTGGAACGGCATCGCTTTTTAAATTAGTATCGGGACTTATGCCGCCTAAAATATAGCGGGAAATATTCCACAATTTATTAATAAAATTTCTTTTAGCTTCAATCTTTTCCGCACTATAACGGCTATCATTACCAGGAGTGGAACCCATCAGTAATGACAGGCGAAGGGCATCGGCGCCATATTCAGAAATAGCATCAAGCGGATCAACGCCATTGCCCTTGCTCTTACTCATCTTCTTCCCCTTAGTATCCAAGATAGTGCCGTGTAAATAAACTTTTTCAAACGGAATTTCTCCCAGTGCAAAAAATGACATCATCACCATGCGTGAAACCCAAAGAGTTAAAATTTCATAACCAGTTTCAAGAATTTGCGTTGGATGAAACTTTGCTAAATCACCAATTTTTACGCTATCCTTATAATTATCTGGCCAACCAAGAGTTGAGAATGTCCACATGCCTGAAGAAAACCAAGTGTCGAGTGTATTTTCATCTTTAACCCAACCATCTCCTTCAGGAATAGTTTCGCCACAATAAATTTCTTCACCCTTATACCAAACTGGAATCGAGTGACCAAACCAAATCTGACGAGAGATACACCAATCATGTAAATTAGTCATCCAATTCTGATAACGCTTACCAAATCTCTCGGGAATAAATTCGATAGAATTATTTTGAGCCGCCTCTAAAGCTTTTTCTTTCAAAGACTTACCTCCTAAACGATCTAATTTCACATCAACACCCACAAACCATTGCTTAGATGGTAATGGTTCAACGGGGGTATCACAACGATAACAAATAGATAAATTATTAGTAAGCTCTTCTTCTTTTTCCATCAGTCCTCGAGAATTTAATTCATTAACAACTAACTTTCGAGCTTCGTCCGCGCTTAATCCAGAGTATTTTCCAAAATCAGCATGAATTTTACCATCTTCATCAATAACTTTAACAACTGGTAAATCATTAACCGTTGCCATTTGCCAGTCAACCATGGAGTGAGCTGGCGTAACGCCTAAAGCACCAGTACCAAATTCCATTTCAACATTCCAGTCGGCAATAATTTTAATATGTAAATTTTGACCGCAAAAATCGACATCATATTCCTGGCCAATATATTTTTTATAACGATCATCTTTCGGATTAACTGCGACCGCCGTGTCACCTAACTTAGTTTCTGGACGAGTAGTAGAAATAGCAATTGGAAAATCAGCACTATATTTAAAAGTGTAAATCTTAGCTTGTTGTTCTTTATATTCAACTTCATCATCAGCTAAAGTGGAGTGACAATGGGGGCACCAATTAACAATTCTCTCACCGCGATAAATAACGCCTTCACGGTACATTTCAACAAACATATGATTAACCGCTTTTTGTCTTTCATCGTCAAAAGTAAAAGCAACGCGCGACCAATCAAGTGATGAGCCCATCTTCTTAGTTTGATGCAAAATAGTGGCTTGAGTTTCTCGTAAAAATTTCCAAATTTCTTCAAGTAATTTTTCACGACCTAAATCATGACGAGTAAGCCCTGATTCTTTAAAGATTTTCTTCTCTACCGCCATTTGAGTAGCGATGGCTGCATGATCGGTTCCAGGAACCCATAAAGCACGATAGCCATTCATCCGACGATAACGAATAAGTAAATCTTCAATAGCCAACATACAACTATGTCCAATATGAAGTTTAGCCGTTATATTTGGCGGCGGAAGCATGATAGTGTACGACGGAGCACTTTCTGGTAACCCTAAATTATCGGGATTAAAAAGACCAGAATCTTCCCAAATTTTGTAAATTTTATCCTCATTATCTTGAGGAATATAAGCTTTGTCTAATTCTTGTTTCATACTCTCTAAATTACCAAAAAAAAGCCTAATAGTCAACTAAAAGTCACCGCTCAGGGCATCTTGACTTAAGGCTAAGATAGCGATATATTTATAAATCAAACTTTAAAGTTAAACTACTTATAATGCTAAACACTCAAGAACAATTTTTTAAACAAATCGAAAAATGTGAGCAACCGCTTATTGTCTTTTCGGCTGATTGGAATGGCGACGCCGTTGCCTCCGCTTTGGCTTTGTTTTTATTTCTAAAAAAATTAAACAAAAAAGTAGAAATTGTTGCTGAGGCGTCTGCAAAAAGTAATATTTGGTCATTTCTGCCAGGACGATCGGAAATAAAAAATTCTTTAAATGGCCTAAGAAAATTTATCATCTCGCTCGACACCAGTAAAACAATAGGAACGCGCATTAAATATGCGGCTCTTGATAAAAAAATAAATTTTATTATTTCTTCTGATGATGGTTTATTCAAACCGGAAGATGTTAGTTTTTTAGATAGCGGCTTTAAATATGATTTAATTATTACTATTGGGGCAGCCGACTTAGAATCTTTGGGACAAATTTACAACACCAATGTTGATTTCTTCTATAAAACCAATGTTATAAACATCGATTGCCAATCTAGCAACGAAGAATTCGGCCAAATAAACTTAATCGATATAAATTCTGCAGCTAACGCCGAGACTCTTTTTTATTTAATGCAAGAAAAGTCAGCTGGTTTAATAACCGAAGATATTGCCACTTGTTTACTGGCGGGAATAATTGCTGGTACTAAAAACTTCCGACTTGCTAGTTTAACTCCACGCACTCTATTAACTGCTTCAAAGCTGGTTTCTCTAGGCGGTCGCCGAGAAGAAATTATTGAAAAACTCTATCAGTCACGTAACTTTAAAACTTTAAAACTTTGGGGTCGGGTTTTGAATAATTTAAATACTTTATTAAACGGCCAAATAGTTTGGTCAATGATAAAGAGAGATGATTTTAAAACAGCCGAAGCTTTAGAAGACAGTTTACTAGAAATTATTGACGAACTTATTGTTAATATTCCTGAAGCTAAAATAATAACTATTCTCTTTGAAAATCCTGAAAATAATAAAAATAAAATACTACTTTATTCTGTAAAAAATGCTAACGCCTTAGACATGCTTAAAGAATATAAGTCACAAGGAAACACTAAAACTGCCCAAGCAGAACTTGAAGGAAACATTGAAGAGATAAAAGAAAAATACTTAAAAGAGTTAGAAAATAAATTAAAAAACTTCTTAAAATAATTTTTACAATCTTGCGTTCTAGAGTCGCTAGTGCTATATATAAATAAGACAAAACTAGCTCCCATGGCTCAGCGGTTAGAGCACCGCTCTTATAAAGCGGGGGTCGATGGTTCGATTCCATCTGGGAGCACAAAAACAATCTTTAAACGATTGTTTTTTATTATTTACTTTTAACATTAAAGCTGATAACATAATAAATATTGATACTTAGGGAAGAGCCAAATTTAGGGCTCGTAGCTCAGTTGGTTAGAGCGCTACGTCGACATCGTAGAGGTCTGCAGTTCGAGTCTGCACGGGCCCACATCAAATACTTATTTCTATGCTTAACAATTTATTTACTAAAAACAACCAAGCTTTAATAGATGAGAATAACTATCCCTCTATTACTGAATGGACCGGTGAAAAAGACTTAGAAAATCAATTAGCCATTGATGTTTATCAAACTCCAAAAGAGATAATAATAAAAGCTGACGTCGCTGGCGTTAAATCAGAAGATTTAAAAATATCTTTACACAACGACCTGTTGAACATTAAATGTAAAAAAACTAATAACATTACCGTTTCCGAAGAAGACTATTTTTACAAAGAATGCCGTTTTGGCACTTTTTCGCGTTCTATTATTTTACCCGCCGAGGTTGATAATCATCAAGTTGACGCTACTTTAGAAAATGGAGTCTTAAATATTGTCTTGCATAAAATAAATCCCAGCAAAATAGAAGTTAGGACTAAAAAATAACTATGAACTACCCCTTGATTATCAAAGAAATATTTAGTTGCCAGGCAACTTTGCAAGATCAAGATAATAATCTAATCTATCTTCCTGTCGAAAAATTACCAAAAGACGTTCAGGTTGGACAAACGTTAAATTTACAAATTAATTTTGAAAATCAAAGCCAACAAAATTTCCTTGCCAAAAAAATCTTAAACGAGCTTCTTAGTAATAAAAAAATTGACGCCTGAACAAAAAAATATGAACAGATTAGGACACAAACCAAAGACCATAATATTTTTAATGGTTTTTTTATTATTCATTATTATTTTTTTGGGTTTTTCTTATAGCCATTGGAATAACAATCACCGAGAACGCATCAACCCCCAAACTTTTATTGGAAACCTCGATTTAAGCAATCTGACATTAGCTGAAGCAGAAGAAAAAATTGACGCGGAGGCTAATCGTTTAGAGGCTGCGGGAATTATTGTTGCTTATAAAAACAATCAAATTATCCTACCAGCTATTATCTCTGCTAACGCTGATCTTTCTTTCCCTGTTTTTGTTTATAACCGAGAAGAGGCTCTTAAAAAGATAGAAGAAGCTAATCCTAAAAATTCTTTTTTTTCCTACTTTATAAATTCAATTCGCAATTCTTTTGTAAAACGACAAATAAATATGCCTTTTTCTTTTGATAAAGAACGGGCTCAAACTTTTATAACAGAGAACTTAAAAGATGTGGAAGTAAATCCGGAAAATGCTTCTTTTGCTGTTAAAAAGGATAGCGACACCGATATTGTTTTTGAAATTGAACCAGAAAAAATTGGCCGCCAGATTAATTTTGAATTAGCTTTTAATGACTTAGAAGAACAATTAAATTTATTTGATAATAAAAGAATTAACCTTAAAACAATTACCGCTAGACCAACGGTTCGAGTTACTGATTTAGAATTATTAAAACCCGAAGCTGAAGAACTAATTGCTCGCGGTAATCTAAAATTACTAGCTAGTAGTAGCACCTGGACCATTAAAAAAGACGTTCTAGCCTCCTGGATAACAAGTGTTGGTGCTGGTGACGGTCTTAAAATTTCTCTTGACCTAAAAAAAATTAATGAGTATTTAAAAGATAAAATTGCCCCCGAGATTGACCAAGAAGCCAAATTGCCGCGCTATGAAATAAAAAACGGCAAGATGTCGAGCTGGCAAACTGGCAGTGACGGTATTAAGCTAAACCTTGAAGTTAGTGCTTTAAAAATTAAAGAACAATATTTAGACAACAAAACTAATCAAGCTGAACTGGTTTTAGAAACTGTTAAAAGTGAAGTGGCGGAAAACACTGACGATTTAAATATCAAAGAAATAATTGGCACCGGACACTCAAATTTTGTTGGCTCGACCGCTAACCGAATTCATAATATTAAAATTGGGGCTGAGGCGGTAAACGGAATGCTAGTTGCTCCTGGCGAAGAATTTTCTCTCGTTAAGACCTTGGGCGAAATTGACGCAGCAGCTGGTTATTTACCAGAACTTGTTATCAAGAACAATAAAACCATTCCAGAATATGGAGGTGGTTTATGCCAAGTAGCAACCACTCTTTTTAGATCCGCTTTAGAATCAGGACTGCAAATTACCGCCAGACAAAATCATTCTTACCGTGTCAGTTATTACGAACCAGCGGGTACTGATGCGGCGGTATATGATCCATGGCCAGATATGCGATTTTTAAATGACACCGAAAATTATATTTTAATCCAATCACGAATAGTAAAGAACGATATATACTTTGATTTCTGGGGAAAAAAAGATGGTCGCCTGGCTTCATCCAGTAAACCGGTTATTTATAACATCACTAAACCAGCACCAACAAAATTTGTAGAAACCACAGATCTAAAACCTGGCGAAAAAAAATGCACCGAAAGACCTCATAACGGAGCTGATGCTTATTTTGATTACAATATTACTTATACTAACGGTGAAAACAAATCTACTAGATTCAAATCGCACTATGTCCCTTGGCAAGAAGTTTGTTTAATTGGAAAATCAATTGCCACCTCAACACCGGCAACCAGCAGCACCTCCACCCCAATTGCCACCTCAACAAAAACTAATTAAAAAAACCTGCCGATTAAGCAGGGTTTTTTAATGATTCAATCACAACACCAATTAACTTAGCAATCATTGGATTATTATCAATTATTATTTTTAAGTGCTGATAAAAATCTTCACTTCCCTCGCCAGATAATAATAAAATAATTTCTTTAGCAACAGCTTCAATATCTTGATTATCACTCTCCAAAATTTCATCAAAAGAAGCAAGTAGGGCTGACAGTTGCCTTAACCAAGTGAAATTTTCATGGCTAACAACTAACTGAAAATATTGGTTAGTGTTTGAAATGACACCATACACTTTTTCATATTCAGTTTTCTGCTGTTCTAATAATACTTTATGTAGATTGAGCAGGGATTGAAAAATTTCTTGTTTATCTTTTAACATACTTTTTTATTTATAAATAAAGGATAACACTGGAAATAAATTTTAACAATATAAAAAAAGACCAGCTTAAACGGGTAGGCAAGAAAATATCTGCTAGGAATTCCA
>CAZEBE010000036.1:0-6735 GCA_964510275.1 uncultured Gammaproteobacteria bacterium | reverse complement strand
TAGTTTAACGGCTTTTTCTCTCGCCGCCCTAACCACCATTCTTCTCCAAACAGATGTAGAATCTTTTTGGAAATTAATTATTTCCTACCTCTGGCGCATCAGTCAGAATTTTGGCATTGTTTCTTTACCTATCTGGAAAATAATCCCTTTTTGGATATTACCTTTCTCTTTAATTGGTTTAATGCCTATTATAAAGAAAAGAATATACACCCTGCTGTTCCCTATTGTAACAGGTCTATGTTTTTGGATTTTTTATAGCCAGTCGGTTTATTTTTTTATAATTGACTACACCAGAATTGCAATGATAAGCTCTTGGCTTATGGTCATTGCCGCTGGCTTTGGACTTAATTATTTATTTGAAATTTTAAAAGAATACGAACCAATTTTTACCGAAGAGAATGTTCAACTTGTAATAAAGTGCATAATTTTGGGCTTATTTTTAATTGCCGCCAATTCTTATACTAGTCAAAAATCTTGGTCAAAATTAACCCTAACAATCAAAAATCAACAAGGAGCTCTAACCTTTAAACCAAATGCTCCGGCCGGCTCTTACCTCACCGATGATGATTTAAAATTGTTCAGAATGATTCCGGAAAATCAACGATTTTTAGCTCCTTCCTGGAAAGGCTTGGTTATTGGAGCAGCTCTAAACCACTATCCCCTAGATTCTAAAGACTCTATTATTTCCAATAAATTTATCAGCTATAATGATTTTATATCATGGGACTGTGCGAAAAAAAATGCTGGCGCTGACAGAAATGACATAAAATACGTTTACACGACTCCTTTTGATTGTCCTGATTTTAAATTGATTGGCTCAAGCAGCGAAGGCCTGTTTCTGTATTCTTTTAAGTAGTTTTGATATGGATAATAAGAAAAAAATTAGCATCATTCTCCCCTGTTTCAATGAAGAAGCGGCGATAATAAATTGCTTAATAGAAATTCAGCAAGTTATCACTGACCATCAGCTAAAAGCGGAGGTAATTGTTGTTGATAATAATTCCCTTGATAAGAGCGGATCTTTAATATCTGATTTTCAAAAAAAGTTTCCCGAACTTATCCTGATAAAAGAAAATCAGCAAGGATATGGCTTTGCTTATTTAAATGGTTTAAACATTGCCAAGGGTGATTATTTTTTCTTAGCCGATGCTGATGGAACCTATCGTTTTACTGATATTCCTCTTTTTATAAAAAAACTTCAAGAAGGTTATGACTTAGTTATTGGTAATAGATTTTCTGGCATGATGGCAGCCGGTGCCATGCCCTGGCTTCATAGGCACATCGGTAATCCTTTTTTATCTTTTCTTGTTCGACTGTTATTTAGGGTAAAAATTAAAGATGTCCACTGTGGGGCTAGGGCAATTAGTTTAAAAGCTCTTAATAAAATTAATCTCTGCACCGGTGGCATGGAGTTTGCCTCAGAAATGATTATCAAGGCCGCACGAGCTAATTTAAAAATTACTGAAGTATCAATTGATTATAAAAATAGACTCGGGGAATCTAAGCTGCGCTCTTGGGCCGATGGCTGGCGTCACCTTCGTTTTATTTTGATTTATTCTCCGCTCTCTCTTTTTTTGATTCCCGGAAGTCTTCTTTTAATTTCCGGACTACTACTTTCAATCGCTCTTTATTTTAATCAGCTGACAATTTTAGGAATTCATTTCTATTCTTACCCGCTGTTTATTTTTTTGGCGATTATTGTCTTGGGTTACCAAATTATAATATTCGGGTTATTTTCTAAAATCTATGCCATAACCCATTTAGGAGATAAAAGTGTGTTTATTGAAAAACTTTTTAAACACATCACGATTGTTAAAATAAGCTTATTAGGTTTAGCCGGAATCGCTATCAGCTTATTTTTATTTTTTATAATTTTAAAAAATTGGATAAACTCTGGATTCGGCTCAGTAAACGATGTTAAAAATTTTGTTCTAGCCTTTACTGTTTTAATTATCGGCAGCCAGACTTTTTTCTCCGCCTTTATTTTTAGCATCTTAGGTATTAAAGAAAAATAATATGAAAATCGCCATCTTCCAAAATTTTCTTGATAATATTGGCGGCGCTGAAGTCGTCGGCTTAACTCTGGCTCGCGAATTAGGAGCAGAAATTTATACGACCAATATTGACCGTGAAAAAATCGCTAACATGGGATTCTCTGATGTTATTATCCATTCAATCGGTCGGGTGCCGGTCAACGCGCCTTACAGACAACAACTTGTTTTATGGCGATTTAGAAGGCTTAAATTGAAAAATAAATATGACTTCTTTATTATTAATGGTGACTGGGCGGTTTCAGCGGCTGCAAACAACAAACCAAATCTTTGGTATGTTAATGCTACGATAAGAGAGATCTGGGATCTTCATAAATATGTTAGACAAAATTTAATGAGTCCTTTAAAGCGTCCTCTATTTGATTTGTGGTCATTATATAATCGCTACTTAAATCGAAAACATGTTAATCAGGTAAATACAATAATAGCCAACTCTTCGTTTACCAAAGAACGAGTAAAAAAATATTTAAAAAAAGAATCAAAAATAGTTTACCCGCCAACTCAAACTAAGAAATTTCATTTTGCCAAAACTGGTGATTACTGGCTAAGCGTCAACCGTCTAATTGAGTACAAAAGAGTAGACATGCAAATGCGAGCTTTTGCAAAACTTCCCGAAGAAAAGCTGTTAGTAATCGGGCCTTATGAAAAATCTAAAAACAGCGAAGCTTTTGCCAAACTGATTAAAACTATTAAGCCGGAAAATGTCACTTTAATAAATCGCGCTGATAGTTTCGAGGAACTAACCTCATACTATGCTAATTGCAGAGGTTTTATAACCACTTGTCTTAAAGAAGATTACGGCATGACTGCCGTTGAAGCAATGTCCTCCGGAAAAATGGTTATTGCTCCTAACGAAGGTGGCTACAAAGAGACGATAATAAATGGGCGGACAGGGATTTTAATTGATAACATCGACGAAGAAAAATTGGTACAAACTATAAGAGAGGCTTCTAAAGAATTAGCTCAACATCCGGACAAATTCAAAGATGCTTGTCTAGAAAACGTAAAACAATTTGATGTTAGCGAATTTGTTAAAAAAATAAAAACAGAAATCATTAATGTTACTAACAAACATGAATCTTTATAGCCAAATAAAAAAAAGTCTAAAATTTATTGAAGGAAAAAGGCACTCAAGAAACCCCTTATTTTTTTCATTGGTTTTAATTAAAGATATTGGCTGGATTATTAGTTATTGGTTCCCCAATAAACTAGCAGATATTTATGGACTAATAAAAAATTATCTATTTTTTTTAACATACAATTTATCAAAAAATTTTAAAAAACCAGCCAAAGAATATTTTAAAATATCTTTCTGTATTACTTGCATGGACCGGCTGCCGCATTTAAAAAAAACTCTCAAAAAAAATCTCAAAAATAACGCTGATTATCCAAATGTCGAATTTGTTTTGCTTGATTATAATTCAAGAGATGGTCTGCAGGAATGGGTTTTAGAAAATTTTAAAACCGAATTGGCCAACAATATTATCACCTATTATCGAACAACCGAACCGCAGTATTTCCATATGGCAAAAGCTAAAAATATCGCCCACCAACTAGCCACTGGTGATATTGTCTGTAACCTTGATGCCGATAATTACACCGGAAAAGACTTTGCCTTTTTTATAAATTCAAGCATGCAATCAACAACCGAAATTATCGGCGCTTATCAAAAAAGTCAAATCAATGATCCAAGTTTCTACAAAAGTAGCGGTGGTAGAATTTTTTTAACAAAAAAAAATTTCTTGAAATTAGGTGGCTATGATGAAAATTTTATCGGTTGGGGATATGAAGATGATGACTTTAAAATAAGAGCTAATGCTCTAGGTCTAAAGAAAGCCTTTATTCATCCATTTTTTCTTTCTTATCTACCTCACAATAATCAACTTAGAGAAAAAAATATGGAAATCACTATGGAAGAATCCAATAAAAAAAATAAAGAGTTGTTAGAATGCCTAAGAAACAGCGGCCGAACTTATGTAAAAAACGAGGCAATTGATTTTACAAAAATAAAAAGAATAAAATAACTAACTATTTTTCTAATAAATCTTCAAGGGCACTGATTATTTTAGTATCAATGTTTTCATCAAATTTTCTGGCAAAAAAAGCTGAGCTTGAACTAAGTGCTTCCCAATATTTTAAATCTAATATTTCCGGATGGGCCGCACCAAAGGTCCATTTGATAAAGCGCTTATTATCCCAAATAATGTTTGAAGATAATTTACCATTGGCAGCCAAGGTAGGAAAAAATGATTCATCGGGAACATGAACTTTTTTAAATGAAGATTTTAATTTTTTAGATAGTTTACCAATAATAGCTTCCCTGCAAAAATCCCGCGACAAAATCATCCACTGGGAACCTTTATAAAATTTTATCTTCGGATTTGACCAATCAAGCCGTCGATAAACTTTAAAAAATTTATCTATCCTTGTTTGAAAAGAAAATCGAGTAATAGCCGTTTCAGTATCAGGAGAATAATGAATTGCCTCTAAAAAACTTTTATCTTTCATCGTAAGAAGATAAGCTTGAATTTCTTCCTGCTTCTTTAAGGGAAAATCTTGACCAGAGAGATTGATAAAATGTGTCCAAGTGCTATCAATTGCCAGCGCTTTTTTTATAGTATCGAGAACCACTTGCACTTGATTCCACCGCCCCCAATCAACTTGCTGTCTGGAAAAATAAATATTTTTATAACTGCCAAAATCGCTTAAAGTCAGTGCTTGATAAAAATCAACTGCGGATTTTTTATCAATATTTATAAAATATAAATTGTCTCGACGATAAATTGCCTTAATCAATCTAAGAACCTGATTTGCATTTTTATGACAAGCGATAAAGTAAACTAACTTTTTATCATTACTTTTTAGTTTTATTTTTTTTAAAAAAAACATACACTTAAATCTTTTGTTTTAACCAATTATTATAAAAGTCGCCTTTCTGTGCCAGTAATTGGCCGAGGGTTCCGGTTTCTTTTATCTCTCCTTGATCTAAGAAGATTATATTATCAGCCTCTTTAATGGTTGAAAGTCGGTGGGCAATTACTATTAACGTTTTTTCATTAGAGAGCTCCCGAATTGTTTTCATAATTTTTTCTTCAGTGCTAGCATCAAGAGCATTTGTCGCCTCATCCATAATTAAAATCTCATAATCTCTAACCAGCGCCCGGGTAATAGCAATTCGTTGTTTTTCTCCGCCAGAAAAATTAGCCCCGCGTTCTTCAACAACGGTTTCATATTTTAAAGGTAGTTTTTTAATAAAACTATCAACGGTTGTTGTTTGGCAAATATCAAAAACCGATTGTTGATTGATGTTTTCTTCAGATAAACCATAGGTAATGTTTTTTAGCACCGTGTCGTTAAATAACAAACTTTCTTGGTTTATGAAAGAAATTTTATTATGCAGACTGTTTAAGCTGAAGTTTCTAATATCAACACCATCGATAAAGACTGAGTTTGGCGGGCAATCATAAAACCGTAACAAAATATTAGATAGTGTGCTTTTCCCTGACCCAGTTGGACCAACAATGGCGGTCATTTTCCCCTTGGGAATAACCAGACTTAAATTATTAAAAATATTTTTGGTAGCTTCTTCGTAAGAAAAAGTTAAATTTTTTATTTCAATCTTTGTTTTAAAATTTTCCAGCAAAACATCGCCGCCGGAAATTATATACTTATTATTTTTATCGAGTAAATCAAGGGTGTCGCTGGCGGTTCTGCTTAATTTAGCGATATTAAATTTGAAAGTATTAAAATTATTTCTTTTAGTAACTAAGTTTTGCGCCAAATAAAAAAAGACAAAAGCGCTGGTGGCGGTTAACGTTTTATCAAAATAAATAACAAAAGCCATACCAAAAGCCAAGACTAGCATGCCGGTGGTAGCACTTATATCTTCAATTGGAACTAGCCAGCTTGATATTTTATTAATTTTATACGCCCCATCGGTTTCTCTTTGACTAGCGATTTGATACTTACGCCGTTCGTAATCTTCTTTAGCAAAACCTTTAACCAGCGGCAAGCAGCTAAGCACATTATGAACTCGGTTGCTTAAGTAAATTCCCGCCTCCTCTTTTTTTTCAATTGAGTCTTTAATGGCTCTGATTATTTTTTTTGTCAGAAAGCTTACCACCGGAAAAGAAATACAAGCGATGAGGGTTAGCTTCCAAGAAATATAAATCATTGCCCCAAAATACATAAAAATCAAAAGGCTATCGATAATAAAATTTTGTAAATTCTTAAATTGCTCATCAATAATTTCAGTGGACTTAACAATAACGCGATGAATGTCCGAGATTTTATTTTTATCATAAAAACTTTTTCCAAACGCCAAACATTTATCAAACAACAAGTTTCGCAGATTAGTCATCGCCCCGCGAGCCTGATAACCAGAAGTAACCGAGGCTAAATATCGTAAAATATTTTTTAAAAATATATTTACGTAAATCCAAACGGTTAGCAAAATAAAAAGACTTACTGAGCTGTTAAAAATGTCTGGCCGAGCAGAAATAAGCGAACCAATAAGAACTAAATCTTTGACGTGATTAAAGTTGCCACTAATTATGCCTTGGACTAACGGAAATAATAAAGACACCATATACAGATTAAAGATGGTTAGTCCTAAAGAGAAAAATAAAGATAAAGAAAAGAACTTAAAACTAACCTTTGTTTTTTTCATAAAAACAATGATTTG
>CAZEBE010000035.1:0-6806 GCA_964510275.1 uncultured Gammaproteobacteria bacterium | reverse complement strand
TAGAAAACGGCTTAGAACCAAAGAAACCAGAAAAGGCAGAAAACGGTGATGGGTGAGGCGCTTCTAGAATTAAATGTTTTTCGGAGTCAATTAAGGATTTTTTACCACGAGCATAATTTCCCCAAAGAATAAAAACCACTTGCTCGCTTTTATCGGATATTGTTTTAATCACAAAATCAGTAAATTCTTCCCAACCTTTATCGCGATGAGAGGCGGGATTATGAGCGACTACTGTTAGAATAGCATTTAACAAAAAGACTCCTTGCTTAGCCCAAGACTCCAAATTACCGGATTTAAAATCTTTTTTAATTCCCAAATCGTTTTCAATTTCTTTGTAAATATTTTTAAGAGATGGCGGCGTGGCAATATTTTCAGGCACCGAAAAACAAAGGCCATGAGCCTGACCAGTATCGTGATAAGGGTCCTGCCCTAAAATAACTACCTTAATTTTAGAAAAGGGAGTCAGCCAAAAAGCACTAAATAAATTTTCCGGACGCGGATAAATAGTTTTAGTTTGATATTCTTGCCTTATAAAATCAGTGAGCTTGGCGAATTTTTCGGTTACAAAAAAATCGGTTAAAACCGCGGCCCACTCTGGTTCGATGTCGACTTTTTTGGTCATACAATAAATTATTTTTCTAAAGACTTCAGATGACCACATTTAACCCAATTTCTAACAGTGGCTGTTGAAACACCCAAAAACATGGCGGTGTTTTCTAAATTGAAAATCGCTTTATTATTATGGCTTATTAAATTTTTAGCTAAGTCTTTGGTCATAAATATCGAGTATATTATACCATTTGGGGCCTAATAACACAAAAAACCCTTGTTTTATAGGGTTTTTTAAAAAAATTAAAAACTAAGCAACCAAATATTGGCCGCTAAAAATAACAAATAACAGCTGAAAAGAATTGCCCCTTCTAGGTGGTCCAGCTTTTTATCACTGCGATAAAAAAGAACAAAAAGAACTAGGACAATTGTTAAAAAGGCAGATAAAATATAATAAGAATTGCCAACTTGAAAACTGATGGGACTTAAAATACTCATTACCCCCAAAATCAACACATTAGTAAAAGAAGAGCTAAGCAAATGACTAAGTGATAGTTCGGAGGTTTTTTTGCGCCAAGAAGTGATGGCAATTGAAATCTCTGGCAGATTAGTGCCAACAGCAAAAATTAAAAGACCTAGAGTTAATTTACTTACCTGCCAAGTAGCTAAAGTTTTTTCAGTTAAAACGATGATAAAGTGAGAAAAAAACAAAATCGCCACAATACCGACTATTGAAAATATAATAGACCGAATAATCTTATTTTTTTCTAAAATAACAAGCTGCCCGATGTCAAAAGAATGATTGACTTTATAAAGGTAAAATAACAGAGAAAAATAAGAAAGAATCATTATTAGTCCATCCCAAAAACCAAAGTTGCCATCACTGCCTAGAATGAGCGGGATAAACATAATAATAATTTGTGGGGCAATCAAAGACAAGCGGCCATCAGTGTTTATTTTTCTGTTAAGCATCAAGCTAGCACCTAAAACCAAACCAAGAACCACAACAATTCCCCCCAACAAATTACCAACCGAAACTCCAGCAATCCCCTCTAAACTAGCGTTAATCGCCACTGAAGTTTCCGGTAAGGAAGTCGCAATCCCTAAAATTATGCCGACAGCGAATAATTTTATCTTTAAAGCGGTGGCAATATAAGAGATATTTTGAACTAAAAAATCAGCCGCTAAACCTAAAAGAATAAACAAACAAAGTAGATAAATAATATTTAAAATCATATAATTATTTTAATTTAAGTTGACGACGATATAATAATTTTCTAAGTTCTTCCGGCCAAATAACTAATGAGGCCACCGCTATTACTGAAAACCAATCAAGGGTATTAAGTGCTGTGGTTCGTAAAAGGCCCTGTAAAAATGGCAGATAAACAGCTAAGAGTTGTAATCCAATAACAAGCAAAGTGGCAAAAATTAACCACTTATTACTTATAAAATCTTTAGAAAAAATTGAATGATGATTACTCTTGCAGTTCCAAGCGTTGAACCATTGAGAAACAGCTAAAACTGACAAAGAAATAGTTAAGGCTTTTTCTGGGGCAACTTCTAAATAATAAGCAAACAAAGCCAAAGAACTAGTAGCCATAATTAAACTCATTACCAACAAACGACGCCACGATAATTTTCCTAAAATATACTTGGCCGGTTTTTCGATTTTTTGATTTAGCAGCCCCGCTTCTTTGCGCTCCATCGCCAAGGAAACATCTAAAAAGCCATCAGTAACAAAATTAAGCCAAATAATTTGTGCCGCAATAAGTGGTAACGGCCAATTAAAAAAGACCGCCGAAGAAATAATCAGCAGTTCACCAAAACTAGTTGAAAACAAATAAAGAACCACTTTTTCAATGGTTTTATAAATACTTCTCCCCTCTTCAGCAGCAGAAACTAAATTGGAAAAATTATCATCAAGCAAAATAATGTCCGCCGCCTCTTTAGCAACTTCTGTACCAACACCGCCCATTGCCACTCCCAAATCAGCTGCGGCCAACGAAGGAGCGTCATTTATACCATCGCCAGTCATAGCCACAGTTTCCCCTCGCCGTCTAAATAATTCAATGATACGCAATTTGTGAGCCGGAGTAACGCGAGCAAAAACATTGGTCACCGCAAAACGTTCTAAAATTTCCAAGTCAGATAATTCATCAAGCTCAGCTCCAGTAATCACGTGATTGTCTTTAAGAATAATTCCCGCCTCTTTAGCAATTGCTAGCGCCGTTATTGGATGATCACCAGTAATAACAACTACTCTCATCCCGGCGGCAATTACCTTGGCCACTGTATCTTTAACCTCAGCGCGTAAAGCGTCTTTCATTCCCAAAAAACCAGCGAAACACAATTCCGGCAAAGCTTCTAAAGAAGTGGTAGCACTGGCCTGTGGTTGATAAGCGCAAGCAATCACTCGTAATCCAGAAGTTGACATAGCAATAAACTGCTTATCAATTTCCGCTCGCAGTGAGTCGGTAAATTCAACCATTAACCCATCTTTAAAAATTTTGGTGCACTTTTCCAGGATTGCTTCTGGGGCACCAGACAAAGACATAAAATTATTACCGCCAAAAGAACGAATAGTGAGGTGATATTTTACTGAATAATCAAAAGGAATTTCAAAGGTCAGCGGTGCTTCAGCTTCAATGTTTTTAAAACCAACTTTTTTAGCAAAAACAGACAGTGCCACTTCTGTTGGGTCGCCGGTTGTTTTCCAAATTTTCTTCTCTTGATTATAGGCGGCCTGCGCACTCGCCCCAAAACCAGCGATGCGGGCTAATAAATTAACTGCGGCATCATCTAACGGGCTTATTAGCTGATTAGCTAAATAAATATCACCGACGGGATTATACCCATCTCCAGAAACAGCAAAATAGCGACCATCAATATAAAAATTTCTAACAACCATTTCGTTTCTGGTTAAGGTGCCAGTCTTATCAACAGCAATAATACTCGCTTGCCCCAAGGCTTCAACCGCTTGCAATTTTTTAACCAAAACCTGACGCTTAGTCATACGCCAAACACCAGAAGCTAAAATTAAAGTCATAACCACTGGCAAACCTTCCGGAATAACAGCGACTGCTAGCGACACCGCAATTACAAACATTTCATTAAGCGGCCGGCCAAAAAGAACCCCGGCAAATACAATTACTAAACCGACACCAAAAACAAGTAAAATAATAAGTTTAGACAAGGCTTCAATGCGACTCTTCAAAGGAATGTCGGTGTCTAAGCTGGAAATTTTTTGAGAGATTTTTCCAATTTCTGTTTCTAAACCGGTTACCACAACAATTGCACAAGCATTCCCCGCCGCAACATTAGTCCCTTTAAAAATCATGTTAGAAAGATTTTGCGGTAATAAATTTTCACCCTTTAAAACAGCGGCTGTCTTTTTTGCCGGCAAAGATTCGCCAGTAAAACTAGACTCATCAACTTTTAAAAAATTAGCCGACACTAAACGAGCATCGGCGGGAATTTTATCACCCTCACTTAAATAAATAATATCGCCCGGAACCACTTCATAATCAGGGATCACTAACTCTTGGCCGGCACGCAAAACTGTGGCTGAAGTTGAAACAAAATTTTTTAAAGCTTGAAGAGTATTTTGTGCTTTTCCTTCTTGAATCGTGCCAACTACCGCGTTAAAAATGATAACAAAAAAAATAATCAAAGCATCTGTTAAATCGCCCGTTAAAAAAATAACCAGTGCGGCAACAATTAAAACCGCGATTAGCGGACTTAAAAACTGCGCGAAGAAAGTTTGCAATCGAGTCGGTACCGGTTTTTCCGGCAAAACATTAGCCCCGCAAGAAACCAGGCGGGCCGCCGCTTCCGTCGACGAAAGACCAGATAGGCTTGAGTTTAATTTTAACAAGACTTCATCAAGACTTAAATTATAGTAATTATTATTGCTCATTGTTTTACTCTTATTAACTAAAGTTAGTTTAGCATATTTAGCGATTTTATAAATAAGCAAAATGTCTGAGTCAATATAACAGTCAAAAACAGCCTTTAGATTCACCAATGAGTGAGTGATGGTGATTTTTGTCCGGCAGTTCTTTTTCTTTTAAAACAGCCTCTAACTCTGAGAGATTTTTTTATCATGTTTATAAAACTTTAAATCTTTTTTAAAGTGAATGGTAAACTTTTGGTATTTATTACTTGGCGGAAAAATAATTTTACCGCCGAACTCATATCCATACCTAAATTATCAAGAATTTTTTTAACCTTTCTTTTTGCCTCCGCATCAATTCTGATTTGTAAAAAACCCGATTCACTTCGAAACGGGTTTTTAATATTATAGAGGTTTACTTGCGGACACCAAGAAAGCGAGAATGAGCATCCCAGTCATTATCAAACCAATGGAGGTCAAGCTCACGCCTAGAGCCACCCACGCCCAGAGAAGGCACGACACGAAAGCTACCAGCAATGCGCCAGAGAGAACCGAGGGCGACAATTGGAAATTGTCTTTGCATTTCAGGGAACAAAAATCCTAGAACCAACAATTCCATTAATGTAGCCGGTCGGTAACCGGTTTTATCCATTTCAGATATCGCATCGCCTGAACTGATGTCGCGATTGAAATGAAATAATTTAGCAGACACCTCAACTTTTTTTCCAACCATCTCCGGAGAAATAGAAAAATGTTGAGTGGTGATGTCGCTATTTTTCCAATCTTAGTTGCCGTCAGCGATAACTTGTTCAACGGTCTTAGTGTAATCAATTGTCAACTTTATTTCGTCTGTTGGATTGATTACTTTTTTGCTTTGAACATCACTTTTTTCAATAAGTTCAATCACCTGAGAAACGGACAAGTTTTTGTTTTCCATTGCCGTTTGTAGTTTCCGCAAATCTGATTTATTGATTTTCATGATTTATATATTTTTGAGGGTTAATATTTTAAATAACTATTAGTATGTTTTATAACTTTTCCTGATTTTTGTCAGTGTTTTAACAAAAATAACTCTAACATTAGAGTTATTTTTAATCTGCGAAAATTTTAGGATACGAACTAAGTGAGTCACTCCGATACTTTTTTATCTTACATTAGCCAATCATCAATTTTGTTTATTGACTTGATTCCATTAATCTAATATAATCTAATATAGTTAATATATGAGATTAAAATATATGAATTTAGAAAAAAGAATCAAAAATTTACCCCCAGCTATTTGGACGGCTATTAATAAAATTGACACCTTAAATGGCGAATGGCTTGGAGGAGCTAAATTAAATCCTCAAATTCTTGGCAGATTAAAAAAGTCTGTTTTAATTACTTCTGCTGGAGCCTCAACTCGTATTGAAGGATCGAGATTATCAGACGAAGATGTAGATAAATTTGTACGCGGACTTTCAATTCAAAAATTTGCCGATAGAGATAAACAAGAAGTTAAAGGATACTATGAACTTTTAGAAAATATTTTTAATTCTTGGAAACACATTCCCTTTACCGAAAACTCGATTAAACATTTTCATAAAGAGTTATTAAAATATGCCGCTAAAGATGAGGGGCACCGCGGAGAATACAAGAAAGGTGAAAATAGAGTTGAAATGTATGACGAAACTGGTAAGTCTATTGGGGTAATTTTTGAAACTGTTCCTGCATATCTTACACCCAAACGTATGCAAGAATTAGTTGAAGAGACTCGTCTAACGTTAAACTCCAAGGAATACCATCCGCTAATAATTATTGGGAACTTCTTAGCAGAATTTTTAGCTATTCATCCTTTTTCTGATGGCAACGGACGTCTTTCTAGAATTTTAACAAATTTATTGTTACTGCAAGCTGGATATTCATATACACCATACGTTTCTCATGAAAAATTAATAGAAGATTCTAAAGCTGATTACTATTTATCCTTACGTAAAAGTCAAAAAACACTTAATACTAAAAATGAAGATATAAGTTATTGGCTCAACTACTTCTTAAATGTCAGCTACGCTCAAGCGAGTCAAGCGACTGAATTATTATCTAAAGAAAATATAGAAAAAATACTATCTCCAAAACAATTACTGGTATGGCGATATCTAGAAGTCTCATTAGAGGCAACGCCAGGAGAAATCAGCCAATCAACTGGTGTAATACGTCCAACTGTTTCTCAGGCCATAGATGTATTGCTGAGATTGAAAAAAATCGAGAGAATTGGGCAAGGCAGAACGACGAGGTATAAGAAAAGATAAAAGAAAATAGCGACTTTACGGAGTCGCTATTTTTATATTTCTAAAAATTTTTAAACATAACAACAAAATCATCAGCC
>CAZEBE010000034.1:0-7120 GCA_964510275.1 uncultured Gammaproteobacteria bacterium | reverse complement strand
AAATATGCTAAAATAGACTCATGACTACAAAAAAACGACCAAAATTAATGATAATTGATGGGCACGCTCTGATTCACCGCAGTTTTCACGCCCTGCCAACTACTCTAACCACTAAAGACGGTACGATTGTTAATGCTGTCTATGGTTTTACCTCTTTTTTGCTTAAAGCTTTTTTAGAATTTAAGCCCGAATATGTAGCTTTAACTTTAGATCGTAAAGCGCCAACTTTTAGACATGAAGAATTTGCTCAGTATAAAGGAACTAGAACTGCTGCCCCTGATGAGCTTTATGCTCAAGTACCCATTGTTAAAGAAGTGGCAACTGCGCTTGATATTCCCATTTTTGAACTTGATGGGTTTGAGGCTGATGATTTAATTGGCACCATTACTTTGCGCGCGGAAAATGAAACAGAATTTGAAAGCTATATTGTCACTGGTGATATGGATAGTTTGCAACTAGTTAGCCCACGAACCAAAGTTTATTCGATGAGCCGCGGATTAAACGACAGCACCACTTATGACGAAGCTCAGGTTGAGACTAGATATGGACTTAAACCAAATCAAATAGTTGATTATAAAGCGCTTCGTGGTGATGTAAGCGATAATATTCCGGGAGTAAAAGGAATTGGTGAAAAAACCGCCACCGAACTACTACAAAATTTTAAAACTTTAGACGGCGTATATAAAGCGGCTGAAAAAAATGATGAGAAAATAAAACCGCGAATCATTGAGTTACTTAAAACTTATCGCGATGATGCTTACATGAGCCAAAGTCTAGCTACTATTAAGCGTGATGTTGAATTTGATTTAAATTGGGACTCTTTAAAACTAGATACTTTTGATATTGAAAAAGTAACCGAGTTATTTATTCGCTTAGAATTTAGATCTTTAATTAACAAATTAAATCTAATCAAAGGTGTACCAGAAAAAATTGAAGCGGCACCAGTTGATAAATTTGAGAGAAATAGACAACAAAAAAAATATTTTTTAATCAGTGATGATAAAAGCTTTGCGGAATTTTTGAAAAAATTAAAAACCGTAAAATATTTTGCTTTCGATACCGAAACTAGCGGGCTTGATCCAATTACGGCCGAGCTATTAGGCATTTCTTTTTCTTGGGAAAAAGACACCGCTTATTATTTAGATTTATCAGGTGGTAAAGCCCAAAAAACCGCCGACTTATTTAGTTATCAAAAATCAGATAATAATTCTAATCCCTGGCTCGAAGAACTTAAACCAATTTTAAGTAATCCCGAAATAAAAAAGTGCGCTCATAATGCTAAATTTGATATTCGCGTTTTAAAAAACCAAGGAGTAAATGTTAGCGGTTTATTTTTTGATTCAATGCTGGCTTCTTATCTACTAAGTCCTGATAATCGTCAGCACGGTTTAGATGCCACTTCGTTTCGCGAACTTGGTTGGGAAAAAATTTCCACTACCGAGATGATTGGTAAAGGTAAAGAACAGATTTCTTTCTCCCAAGTTGATCCCGAAAAAATCGCTCAATACGCCGGCGAAGATGCTAATTGCACCTGGCTACTTGGCGAAGCACTTAGTAAAAAATTAAAAAAAGAAGAGCTGCTTAAACTTTTAGACGAGATTGAATTGCCTTTAGTTTCCGTGCTCGCTGACATGGAAGAAAACGGCATTATCCTGGAACCAAAAATTCTTAAAAAAATTGAGCGTGATTTAGCAATTCGTTTAAAAGAACTAGCCAAAAATATTTATGAATTAGCCGGTGAAGAATTTAATATTAACTCACCTAAACAGTTACAAAATATTTTATTTGAAAAGTTGGCCATTCCAACTAAAAATATTAAAAAAACTAAAACGGGAATCTCTACTGCGGACGATGAACTAGAAAAACTACTCGAAGAACATGAAATAATTTCTTTGATTCAAAGTTATCGTGAGCTTAATAAATTACAAAGTACTTACGTTTTAGCACTACCGCTTTTAATTAATTCTAAAACTGGCCGCATTCATACTAGTTATAATCAAACGATTGCCGCTACCGGCAGATTGTCATCAACCGAACCAAACTTACAAAATATTCCCACTCGCGGTGAAGATGGACAAAAAATTCGTAGTGCTTTTATTGCGGCTCCAGGATGCAAATTAATTGGTTTAGATTACTCTCAAATTGAATTGCGTTTAGCCGCTCATTTATCAGGTGACAAAAAAATGATTAAGGCTTTTAATGATAAAGAAGATATTCACAAAGCCACGGCCGCTGAAATAAACGGCGTTAGTTTAGATGAGGTAACTAAACAAATGCGTTATGAAGCTAAAGCGATTAACTTTGGAATTTTATATGGACAAGGCCCTCATGGACTCGCCCAAAATGCTAAAATTCCTTATAAGAGCGCCCAAGAATTTATTGCTAAATATTTTGAAGCTTACACTGGCATCCGTCAAATGATTGATGAGTCGATTGAAGAAGCTAGAAAAAATGGTTACGCCGTCACAATGTTTGGCCGTAAGCGTTATTTACCAGAACTTGATTCAAGTAATATTATGATTCGCCGTGGCGCTGAACGGATGGCAACCAATACCCCAATTCAAGGCACGGCCGCTGATTTAATTAAGATTGCGATGATAAACATTGCTCGAGAAATTAAAGGGCACGAAACGGATATTAAAATGCTCCTACAAATTCACGATGAATTGATTTTTGAAATTAAAGAAGATAAGATTGACACCTGGTTACCAAAATTAAAAAATTTAATGGAAAAAGCTATTACCATTAAAGTGCCAATTGTAGTTGAATCAGCTATCGGCGATAATTGGGGTGAACTTAAATAACATGAATATTTTAGATAAATTGCAAAATAAAAAAATCGGCTTTATTGGTTTTGGTATTGAAAACCAAGCTCTTTTAGCCTGGCTACAAAAACATAAAATTGAAGCGACCTATACTTTTTGTGATAGTCGAACCGAAATAGAAGATAAAAATTTAAAAGTTCAGTGGCGTTTAGGAGAAAATTATTTAGCATCTTTAAATGACTTTGATATTATCTTCCGCTCCCCCGGCTGTCCTTTATTTTTACCTGAACTTCAAGTGGTCAAAGAAAAAATTAGCAGCGCCATGAATTTATTTATGGAAGCGTGCCCTACAAAAAATATAATTGGCGTCACTGGCAGTAAAGGCAAAGGCACTACTTCTAGTTTAATTTACAGCATCTTAAAAGAAGCTAAAAAATCAGTTTACTTGGGTGGCAATATTGGTGTCGCTCCATTTACTTTCATTGATGAAGTTAAAGAAGATTCATATGTCGTACTTGAACTATCTAGTTTTCAATTAGAAGATTTTAAAATTAGTCCCCGATATAGTATTTTAACTAATTTATTTAAGGAGCATTTAGAACCAGCTGATCCTAATAATCCTAACTATCACAAAACATTTGAGGATTATAAAAAAGCTAAATTAAACATTGCGAAGTTTCCAGAGAATGAAGTTTTTTTAACTCATACCAGATTAAGAGGTCTTGCTTCTAGTGATAAGGCTAAATATTTTAGTGTTTGCGATTATCCAAGCAGATTAGCGGGTGAATTTAATAAAGAAAATATTGCGGCCGCAGTGATGTTAACAGAAATTTTGAGCATAGACACTGAGGTGATAAAAAAAGCGGTAGCTAATTTTAATGGACTACCTCATCGTTTAGAAAAAATTGCCGAAATAAAAGGCGTAACTTATTACGACAATAGTTTTTCAACCACACCGGAGAGCACTATCGCAGATATTAAATCTTTTCCCGGAGCAATAATGCTAATGGGTGGCGCTGACAAAGGAGCTGATTTTAAAGAATTGGCTAAAGAAATAATGAACAGTGTTAATTTTGTAATTTTATTTAAGGGCGAAGCCTCACCACGACTGAAGATGGAAATAATTCGCGCCGGATTACATCCTAATCGAATTAGTATTGCTGGTAGTATGTCTGAGGCTGTTAAAAAAGCGCAAAAAAGAGCGGAAGAATTTGAGGCTACTACAGTTTTATTATCGACCGCTTGTGCTAGCTTTGGTTTATTTAAAAATTATAAAGAGCGCGGCGACTTATTCCAAAAATATGTTAAAGAACTCGAATAATTTAATTGGCGTTTTTGATTCAGGACTTGGAGGGCTATCTGTGCTTAAAAAATTTTTAAGCGACTTACCTGGTTATTCTTACATTTATCTAGGTGACAATGCTCGCGTGCCGTATGGTAATAAATCTCCAGAGACAATTTATAATTACACAATTCAAGCGGTAGATTTTTTATTTCGTCAAAATTGTCACTTAGTGATTGTCGCTTGTAACACAGCCTCGGCTCAGGCGTTGCGTCGAGTGCAACAAGAATGGTTACCCGCTCACTATCCTAATCGTCGAGTGTTAGGAGTGATTAAACCACTGGCCGAAGCGGCGGCCAAAGAAAATTTTAAAAAGATTGGCGTTATTGGAACCAAGGCCACTATTAATTCCGGTGCTTATTCTCGAGAAATAAAAGATTTGAATTCTAAGATAAAAATTTACAGCCAGGCAGCACCTTTACTGGTTCCCTTAATTGAAGAAGGGAGACTTAATAAACCAGAAACTAAACTAATTTTAAAATCATATTTAGCGCCGCTACAAAGTAAAAAAATTGAAGCCCTGATTTTGGCTTGCACTCACTATCCTTATTTAGAAAATCAAATAAAAAAAATCTTAGGCAAAAAAGTTGCCGTTCCTGATACTGGAAAAATTGTCGCTTCTAGTTTAAAAGACTATTTAAAAAGACACCGAGAACTTAAAATTACCAAATCTAAAACCAGCGCCACTTTTTATACCACTGATAATCCAATGATGTTTAAAAGTTTAGCGGAAAAATTTTTGAATCAGAAAATAAAAACAGTTAGACAAATTGAACTATGATTATATTTATTTACGGCGAGGATACTTATCGAAGCCGTCAAAAACTAAACGAACTAAAAGATAAATTTGTTACGGAAATTGATGCCAGTTCCCAAAGTTTAGTCGTGCTTAGCGGCGCCTCTACAACACTTAAAGAAATTGGCGAAAAAATAAGCACCGGCTCTCTGTTTGTTAAAAAAAGAATGATTGTAATTGAAGATATCTTTGACAACAAAAGTGAAAAATTATTAGCTGATTTAACTTTATACTTAAAAAAGCGCGATGAGTCATCTAAAACCGATGAGGACAACATTATTATTTTTAGAAATGGTATTTTAAATAGTAAAGATAAAAAATTAAAGAAAGATGCTCAAAAACTTTTTACCTACTTACTTTCCCAAAAATATGTTCAGGAGTTTAAGACCTTAACTGGCCTCCAACTAAATAATTTTATTAAAGAAGAGACACAAAAACTAGAAAGACAAATCGAGCCAGCAGCCGTTTCATCTTTAATTACTCGCACCAACTCTGATTTGTGGCGCATCAGTTCTGAACTTCACAAACTCGCCATGGCGATTCCTAAAGATGCTAAAATTACCGATGACGAGGTTAAAAAACAGGTTGTTGGCACTTACGATGAAAATATTTTTTCTTTAACCGATGCTATTTCGACTCGCAATAAAAAATTAGCACTGACAATTTTAGAAGAACAATATCTGGCCGGGCTGAGTGAAGATTATATTTTAAGTATGTTACTTCGTCAGTTTAAAATCATGCTTCAAATTAAAAGTGCGGTAGCTGCCGGACTGAGTCCACTACAAATTTCCAGCGAACTTAAACTACATTCATATGTGGTTAAAAAAACCCTCTCCCAAATTTCTGGTTTTACTTTAGAAGCTTTAAAAGAAAAACTAAATCATCTAATATCTTTAGACTTTGCTAATAAAACGAGCTCACAGGATATTAAAGCGGAACTGTCGTTGTTTATTGCCAAGTTGTAATCCAATCCACTCTTGACAAAAGCATACTTACACAGTATGCTTTTTTAATTCTTTTACAACTGAATATTAACCTCAAAAAAAATAGAAATCATGAAAAAGTTAAAGATGGTTCTGGTTTTAGTTTTAAGTATTTTTTTTGCTTCGTTAGCACAAGCAAAAGGTGATGAGATAATTATAGAATATATTAATTCTGATTGCCTGGTATTGAAACCTCAGCCGTTAACGGCAAAAAGTTACGAGAATTCAAACAACATTTTCCTAAAAATTACCGGAAGAGAAGAAAACACTTTTTATAAAAGTGTTAAATTTGGAAATTGGTTTAAAAAATCAAACGGAGTTATTAACATAATTTCTTTAAATGACAGATTTAAAAGAGATTTAAGAGAAAATCTAGCTTATGAGGTTATCGATACTCTATATTGTAATAAAAAAATTATCGATGATCTTGATACTGGAAATTTAGGTTTCTACGAAGAATCTTTTCTTCGATTATCTGAAGGGAGTCAAGGCTTCTATTTGGATTGTCTAAAAGAAGCTTACCTAGGAAAAGATGTTGTTATTACCGGAACAATGAAACTGGATTATTTAGATAACTACAGCACCAAGGCAAAGATAACAAAGAACTATCTTATACTATCTTACAACGCTGAAAGTAAAGAGTTTTTTGAAAAAACTGTGGGCCCGGTTATTGAAACAAAAACAATTATCAGCCCGTTGATTCTTTTTATTTTATTTTTTCTATTAGCCATCTTTTCTACAATAAAAGAAGGTATTAAATATCGTCTTATAAACGCTTTTTTAATATCTCTGGTAACGCTGATTTTTGTTTCCAGTTATCAAGGTTGTTTTGAAGATTGGGCAATTACATTATCTTTGCCTGTTGGAGCACTATTATCCTGTATTGTTTTCTGCACAATGATGTTATTTTCAGAAAAGCAAAGAACAGATTCGCCAGAAGACAAAACCATTACTAAACCAGCAACCGCAATTGCCATAGTATTTTTTCTGGAGTTAATAATTATTGGGCTTCCTTTCGGCTTTGTAATTATCGGCTCACTGATAATATTATCGCCAGCGGTAATAAAAAGATATTTTTTTAAAAAATAAGAAAGAAGACCCGAAATCGTTCGGGTCTTTTCTTTTAAATTAAGGCCTTTTAACTATTGCCTTTTTCTTTTTTGTTTGATATATTCTATAAAGAGTTTTAAAGGCTCTAATTTTGTTTATTGGCAAAATTAAAAAATTAGCTAAA
>CAZEBE010000033.1:0-7333 GCA_964510275.1 uncultured Gammaproteobacteria bacterium | reverse complement strand
ATAAAATTCACCATAATGACGATCCATACGAGGGTCTTCATCACGAAAACATGGAGCAACTTGAAAATATTTATCTAAACCACCAACCATAAGCAATTGTTTAAATTGTTGAGGTGATTGTGGCAGTGCATAAAATTTTCCAGGGTATAATCTAGAAGGAATTAAAAAATCTCGAGCTCCTTCTGGTGAAGAAAAAGCTAAAATTGGAGTTTGCACTTCAGTAAAATCACGCTTATGAAAATAATCACGAACGTAGGTAATAAACTTATCCTTAGTGCGAAGCATTTCCTGTAATTTTGGACGGCGTAAATCTAAGTAGCGATATTTTAAACGTAAAGCTTCATTAGCTAAACCAGTTTTTGTTTCATCAAGCTCAAAAGGCATTAGTTTTGCCTTACTTAAAATTTCTACCTCTTCAGCAATAACCTCAATTTCACCCGTTGTCATTTTGTCATTAATATTATTGCCAACACGAGTAACAACTTCCCCGCTAATTTTTAAAACCCATTCTGATTTCACTTCAGAAATAATATCCATTAGTTCTTGGGGGGCTTTTTGAGGATCAAAAGTAACCTGGGTTAAACCATAACGATCACGAAGATTTATAAAAATAAGACCACCATGGTTACGAATACTGGCCGCCCAACCAGTTAAAGTAACTTTTTGACCAGTATTAGACTTATTTAACTGACCGCAAGTATGAGTTCTTAACATAGATATTTAAATATTAGATAAACTAATTAAATCTTTAAAAAATAACCTAAAAAAGGTTTTTATTGGCATTTTACTAGTCAATTTTACCCCTTATTTAGATTTTTAGCAAGAAAAAAAGAGCCTCTTTACGAAGCTCCTCTTTGTCATTTATGTACTATCTGTATGCCCGGAACGAAAGAGTCATTCCCAAGCATTTCCGGATAAAAATTCTCTGTCACGGGTTTTTTTCTTTCCTGTTTGTCTATTTCTTTAAAAATAGGATAAAGCTGAAAGATTTTTCCGTGTTCATTACGGAAATATAAGCGGCAATCGCCAAGGTTTTTCGTCCTATGTATCGCCTCTTTTTCAGCAACTTTCTGATCATAAATCCCCTTTGGAAAGACAATTCTTAATCTTCCAGGGCCAAGTATTGCAAACATTTCCTTCACTTTTTTTTCATTTTCCATTTTTTCCCTCCTTTTTTGTTACTATTTTTAAACAAAAAGGGTTTTAAAGCAAAGCCCTTTTGTATTCTGTCGCCGTTTAATGGCAAAAAGAAATTCTTCTGCAGTTGGCTGCAATTCTTTCTTTTTTTATCTCCTCAAGAGTCTTGGCCTTGAAGATAATCTCGGAACTGATTTTCTTACCAGTCAAGACTACTTTCATAACCTTAACGTTTGGGAAAATCTTTGATAACCTGATACCCTCTTCGGTCGCTGCGGCGTCAGGTTTCTCATAAAAAGAACCATTGAACCACATTTTTAACCCCTTGCCACAAATAAAATAACTTGTCTTTTCCATTTTTATCCCTCCCATTAAAAATTGTTAAAAAAACTTATTAAAAACTTATCTAATTTATATCATATAAACTAAATACTGTCAATATATCAAATAAAATCTACCAAAGCTTTAACCAAACGACTAAGTTCTTTAATTATGGCTGGACTCGCCTTAATATTTTGATATTCTTTATTTTCACTAAAAATACGTAATAATTTGATACAATCATCGGAAATTAAGACTAATTCATTAGGTAAATATTTCAATTTATTAACCTCTAAACAAGAGGGGCAAATTAATCCGCCAAGACGTAAATTAAAGCAATTTGATCCTGGTTTTATCTCTTTATGGCAATCTAAACAGTGATAAAGTTCTGGTTTGTAACCTGAAATAGTAAGCAATCTAACCGTAAAATAATTATACAACAATTCCCCCTCATTCTTATCAAGATTGGGCGTAAAACGTTCGTCTACTGTCTTAAGCCAAGTAATTAAAAAATCATACAACTCTTCATCTGGAGATTCTTCTTTTACCTGGGCATCAAATAGAGCCAGCGCCGCACCAACAAAATACAACGCATTCAAATCTGATTTAATATTTAGATAAGAATTTTTTGTAATAGCCGACCCCAGATAATCAAAAACCCTCCCTTTTAAAATCATCAGATCAACCAAACTAATCGGTTCAATATGTCCAGCAATTTTTGATTTAAATTTTTTTGCCCCACGAGCCACTAGTGATAATTTACCAAATTTTTTAGTATATAAAACAACACGACTGTCGCTTTCCCGCCAATCATTACGTCTTAAAATTAGGGCTTCACTATTTTGACTTTCCGCCATACTTTTACTTCTGGCTATCTAAATAACCTTGCAAAATTAAAGCCGCGGCAATTTCATCCCGACCGGCCCGCATTTTTTTAGGACCACCCATGGCATCAGCGGCTAAACTACTAAGCCTTTCGTCAACCTGAATAATTGGCAAATCAGTTTGTGATTCTAAAAGTTTTACAAACTTTAAAAAGTCTGGATTAATTTTATGTTCCAAGCTAGCCATTTGATAAGGTCGTCCTAAAACTATTTTAGTTATTTCTTCTTCTTCAATAGTCTGCAAAACACCAGCCACATCAGCAGCGGTGCCAAGAGGCAAGGCCATATTCAATTCTTCCTCGGCAGTAGCTAGTCCAATTCTCTTCTCGCCCCAATCAATGCCTAAATATTTTTCCATAATTATTTGGTTAAAATTTCTGGACCATTTTCCGTAATCGCTACCGTGTGTTCAAAATGTGCACTTAAAGAACCGTCGGCACTAACAACCGTAAAATCATTAGCCGCCACAT
Organism: uncultured Gammaproteobacteria bacterium; assembly: GCA_964510275.1. Lineage (GTDB taxonomy): Bacteria > Patescibacteriota > Patescibacteriia > Patescibacteriales > UBA12465 > JAEZRQ01. The sequence continues at coordinate 4,521 of CAZEBE010000033.1, read as the reverse complement.
CAACCTTCCAGGTACCCAAGTTTATCATTGGCTCAATCGCAATCACCATTCCTGGCTCTAACACCAAATTCTCTCGCGACCGAACCGGAATAGCATAATTAAAAACGTTAGGATCTTCGTGGGCCATATAACCCACACCGTGACCCACCAAATCGCGCACCACGCCATAACCGTGCATTTCGGCGATTGCCTGAATGGTTTTTCCAATATCATTTAAAGTGTTTCCTGGCTTAGCTTGTTTTATTCCGGCGTCTAAACATTCACGAGTTATTTTTAATAATTTTTTAGCTTCCTGAGATATTTTACCCACGGCCACCGTTGTACACATGTCAGTATAAAAACCGCCGTCACTCGAAAATTTATTAACAGGAGCCTTGATTTCCGCTCTTATTTTAGGATCAACCGGCCATTCCATTCCAATATCCAAATCAATAATATCACCAGACTTAAGCAAGCGACCAGGCACCGCCGCCCCGTGAACAACTTCGTCATTAATTGAAGCACATAGAGCCGAGGGAAAATAAATGCCATCACCCATATCATAATCTTTAAAAGCCGGACGACCGCCCGCCTCTTTAATACGTTTAACTAAAATATTTTCCAGTGCCAAAGTAGACACCCCTGGTCTCACTTCAGCTACCATTTCTTTTAGGATTTGCGCCAAAATACAACCACCTAAACGGATTATTCTAATCTCTTCATTGTTTTTTTTATAAACCATAAAATATTAAAACTATGCCTTAAAAGATTGAAGAATTTCTTTGATATCCTCCAAATCATCTTCTTCTAACTTTAATTCCTGGCGACGTTCCCAAATTCGATAATATTCTTTTTCTAAATCCGAACCTGACGAAGCTTCACCATTAAATAATTTAGCTCGATGACGCAAAATTATATCTAAAACAAAGGCTTTTTCTGATTCATCCAAATGCTCATAAGTAAAATTACGATACATCATTTCTTTAAAAATTTTCTTCAGCTTTTCCGTTTCAACGTCTCGGTCATGAGCTTTAGCCAAAAAATCTTGTAAAGTCATATAAAAAAAATTATTTAATCACTCTAGAAGTTTACCGCAAAAGCACTTAAACCGTCAAACAAAAATTCCGCCTTTTAAAGAGGCGGAATTTTAAAAAGCAACAGAATAAATTATTAGATATTGTCGTATTCTCTCATGGTAAGTTGGGCTTGAATCTGTTTTACCATTTCAATTACCACCGACACCACAATCAAGATACTAGTACCACCAATAGCAAGAGATTGAATACCAGTGAAAGCCTTAACCACCAAAGGTAAAATCGCTACAATCGATAAGAATAAAGCACCAACTAAAATAATCTTATAAGTAGTGTTTTCTAGATAATCCGTTGTGTGTTTTCCGGGACGAATACCAGGAATAAAGCCACCTTGTTTTTGTAAGTTCTCGGAAATTCTCTCCGGATGGAAAATAACTTCGGTATAAAAATAAGTGAAAGCAAAAACCAATATAAAATAAGAGATAGCATAAAACAACTGATTATTGAAAAGTACAATAACTTGCTGTGAAAAATGAGCAATCCAAGCAGTTTTAGCATGTTGGAAATATTGAGCAATCATCGGCGGAAACATTACTACAGAAATCGCAAAGATGATTGGGATAACGCCAGCCATGTTAACGCGTAATGGTAAGTGAGAATTAGTTCCACCATAAGCCCGATTACCTCTAACTTGACGAGCATATTGAACCGGAATATTGCGTTGTCCTTCATTGATAATAACCACACCAATAACAGTCACTAAAGCAACTACAGAAAAAGCAATCAAAGTGGTAATTTGTACTTGATCGAAGGTTAAAAAAGCTTGACTGATATTTTGAGGTAAACCAGCGACGATACCGGCAAAAATTAAAAGCGAAATACCATTGCCAATTTTCTTTTCCGAAATAAGTTCACCAATCCACATCAAGAAAATAGTACCAGCGGTAATTGTAATAATCATTGCGATTAAATCAAAACCGGAAGAAGCGGCAATGCTAATCGCTTTTGATTGGCGAAGTAAACTAATCATTCCAAAAGCTTGCATCGCTGCAAGTGGTACTGTAGCATAACGAGTCCACATGTTAATTTTAGCGCGGCCCGATTCTTCTTTTTGCATTTCTTCAATTTTAGGAACAATCATGCCTAATAACTGGAAAATAATCGAAGAGGTAATATAAGGAGCAATGCCCATCATCACGATAGAAAAATTCTCCATACCACCGCCAGCAAAAACATTAACAAAACTAAGAACAGGATTATTTTCAAAAAATATTTTAAGAGCAGTAGTGTCTACTCCAGGAATTGGAATATGAGCGGCAAATCTAAAAATAACTAACATTGCCAACACAAATAATACACTATTACGTAATTCTTTAACCTTCCAGATTTGAATAAATTTCTCAAACATATAATTTATATAGAAGCTAAAAACGATAAAGACGGCAGTAGCCGCCTTTAAAATTATTTAAATTGGTTGGCGACTGATTCGCTCATTTTCAAACCTTCAATTTTAACTTTAACAGTTAACTTCTCTTTGCCTAAAACTTTAACTGGAACACCCTTTTTAAGAATCAATCCTTTTTCAAGCAAAGTGTCTTTATTCACCACTTCCCCATCTTTATAATTATTGTTGATAGCTTTAATAGAGATAACTTGATTTTTTTGTTTGGCAGATTTAAAACCACGAGATTTTGGAGTTTGAAGTAATTGCATTCTCATACCTAAACGTTTTAAACCGGAAACACCAGAACGAGACTTTTGTCCTTTAAGACCACGAGTACTGTAAGTACCATGACCAGAAGCATTACCACGACCAACACGTTTTTTGGTCTTGCTTGAGCCGGTAGCTTTTTTTATTTCATTAAGTGATAACATAGAATTATAAATTATGCTAGCTTAAATTAAAAAACTTTTAATTCAAACCTTCGCTGTATTTTTTATTTTTTGGTTTTTACAGTTTCCTTTTTAACCGCTACTACTTCTTCAGTCTTAGGAGTCTTAACTGTTTTTTCGGTTACTCTCAAAGAACGTAAAGCTTCAATCGTACAACGAGCATTATTGATTTTATTGTTAGTACCCATTTGTTTGCTGGTTACATTTTTAATACCAGCTAGTTCTAAAATTGCACGAGCAACACCACCAGCAATAATACCTTTACCGGAACTGGCTGGCTTAAATAATAATCTAGCAGCTCCTTCTTTGTGATGAACTTCATGAGTAATAGTATCGTTTACAGTATTAACAGTAACCATGTCTTTTTTAGCATGATTTACTGCCTTATTAACAGCCATGGTAACATCGGCTCCCTTTCCTAGTCCAACGCCAACTTTACCTTTTCTGTCGCCAATAGCGATACAAGCGCGGAAATTCATTCTTTTGCCACCAGCCATAACACGAGTTACGCGAGCAATATCTAGAATGCGTTGTTCAAACTCATCGCGTTTTTCTTCACGATTACGATCGCCTCCACGACGAGGACCACGATTACCACCTCTATTACCCTGGTTAGAACCTTTATTGGCACCACCATAGATATCTTTGGCTACTGTAGCAGAAGCTGAAGCTGGTTTCGCTGATTGATTATTGTTAGTCTTTTTTTCGTCAGACATATTTGTATTAAAGCATTAAACTAAATTAAAACTGAAGACCGCCTTCGCGAGCTCCATCGGCCACCGCTTTCACTCGGCCATGATATTTGTAACAACCACGATCGAAAACTACTGAACTAATGTTCTTTGCCTTCGCTTTTTCAGCTAGCAATTTGCCTAGTTCAAAAGATTTTTCAGTCTTAGCTAAAACAGTTTTAATTTCTTGAGTCTTAGCACTAACTAAAGTTTGGCTAGTGGTGTCATCAATAAGTTGCAAGAACATACCACGATTAGAGCGGAAAACCGATAATCTTGGACGAGCTGCAGTGCCACTTATTTTAGCACGAACACGGCCGTGTCTTCTATCTTGGCGTTCATTTTTTATTTTATTCTTGTCCATACTATAGAATATTATTTGTAAATTTTAGAATTTTATTTACCCTTAGCAGCAGATTTACCAGCCTTTCTGCGTAAGACTTCTTCTTGATATTTAACACCTTTGCCTTTATAAGGTTCTGGTTTTCTGATTTTACGAATACGAGCCGCGGTTTCACCAATTAATTTTTTATCATATCCATTTAAAGAAATGACATTACCTTCAACTGAAGCGGTGACACCCTGAGGTAATTCAAATTCAATTGGATGTGAAAAACCTAAGGCCATATTTAACTTATTGCCGCTAACATTCGCACGATAACCAACACCGTTAATTTCTAACTTACGAACAAACCCAGCAGAAAGACCTTCAACCATATTAGCAAATAAAGTGCGATATAAACCCCACATTGCACTTGCTTTCTTGGAGCCGTTCTCGTTTTTTGAAACGATGATTTGATTTTCTTCGATTTTAACGACAATATCAGAATTAAAATCTTGTTTTAATTCTCCTTTTGCACCTTTAACGGTTAAAACATTGCCAC
>CAZEBE010000032.1:0-7651 GCA_964510275.1 uncultured Gammaproteobacteria bacterium | reverse complement strand
CACCATCTGGTGAAGTACCGGCAATTACTAAACCTAATTTTTGGAACTGCTCACGGTAAGCATTATTAAATTCGTAGCGATGACGATGACGTTCGCTAATTACTTTATTCTTAGTATATTTGCCATAAGCCGCCGCTAAATGAGTGCCGGCTTGAATCTGACAAGGCCAACCTCCCAAACGAATCGTGCCGCCGTAACCCTTTTCAGCAATAATCTTTTCTTGACCGGGCATAATATGAATCACTGGATTAGCAGTTTTAGAATTTACTTCAGCGGAGTTAGCATCTTTAAGATGAGCTACGTTACGGGCGAATTCAATTACCGCCATTTGCATACCATAACATAAACCAAAATATGGCACGCCATTTTCGCGGCAATATTTAATCGTCGCAATTTTACCTTCGGAACCGCGTCCACCCCAACCTTGAGGCACAATAATTCCGTCTAAGCCTTTTAGAATCTTGACGCCATCACGTTCCACATCTTCGGCATTTAACCAATGTAAATTAACTTTAGTTTGATTCTCCGCCCCGGCGTGTTTTACCGCTTCAATCACAGAAATATAAGAATCGGTTAAAGAAAAATCACCGCTAGAAAAATATTTACCCACGATACCAATCTCCACGTGATGTTTTGGGTGTTTAATAGTATTAACCATTTTTATCCATTCAGCATTTTGAATTTCTTTATTACGAAGTGGTAATGATAATTTAGTTAAAAGCCGTTCACTAATATTATCTTTTTCAAAGTTAAGAGGGATATCATAAATTGAAGCCGCATCAGGGGCGCTAATTACATCTTCCATAGCCACATTACAATTAAGCGCTAATTTTTCTTTACGATGAGCATCAAGTGGTCGGTCACTACGAGCCACAATCATATCAGGTTGAATACCAGCGCCCTGTAAATTACGAACCGCGTGCTGAGTTGGTTTAGTCTTCATCTCGCCAATCATATTTGGTACTGGCAAATAAGACACAATAACGGTCAAGACATCTTTAGGGTGATAGAACTTCATCATTCTAGCCGCTTCCAAAAATAATAAATTCTCATACTCTCCCACTGTACCACCAATTTCAATAATCATAATTTCCGCCTCGGTCTTAGCTACTGCCTTATCAATGCGCTCGCAAATTTCCATAGGAATATGAGGTACTACCTGAACGCACTTCCCTTTATATTCTAGATTTCGTTCTTTCTGTATAATATTTTGATACACCCGACCAGTGGTCATGTAGTTTATCTTATAAATATTAGTATTTAAAAATCTTTCATAGTTACCTAAATCTTGATCGGTTTCATCCCCATCTTCAGTTACAAAAACTTCCCCGTGCTCAATCGGATTCATGGTGCCCGCATCAATATTAATATATGGGTCCATTTTAACCGCACTAACGTGATAACCACGGCTTTGCAAAATCTGTCCAATTGAAGCAGCTGTTATACCCTTACCCACTCCAGACATCACACCACCAACGACAAAAATATACTTGGTTGGCAGTTTTGCGTTTTTTTGGCTTTTTTTATTGCTAGTTGGTTTTTTCGTTTTTGGCATATTATTGACAAAATTTAATATTAGTAATATATATAAATTATATGTTTTTTAAAAAAGGAGGGAAAAATGGATGAAAAGTTTTTAATAACCAAATCAAAACATTGGTTTGTGGTTATCGGCCCGGGAAATGAACCAGATGAGGCCGAAGTAAAGGAGGTAAATTTAAAAAAATTTGCCATCATGATGGGTAACAATGTTGATATAATCAACGCCTATCAAAATGGTTTTTTAGAGTTTAACCAGAATGCAATCGACTCTGAACAAGAAGCCGAAATACGGCACATCTTGAATAAAAAGGTTGCATCGGAACAACTGGAATTTATGGGCATGGAATATTCATAGTTGTTGTTGAATATTAATATTTTTAAAAAAAGCAGCCAAAACGGCTGCTTTATTTTTTTATTTTTTAGCTGGTGCGGCTGTTGGCTTTAAAATCAAATCAATAGCTTTCTGGAGTTGTGGGTCTCGGTTTTTTTCCACATCAGCAGCTGTCATCTTAACCTCCACTTGAGGAGCTAATCCCTTTTCGTTTATAAAATCTCCGTCGGGTGTCATCCAAGTAGCGATTGTTACTTTAATTGCCGAACCATCACTTAAATCACGAATTGTCTGAACCGATCCCTTACCAAATGTTTGTTCGCCGATTAAAGTGGCTTTTTTATAATCACGTAAAGCACCAGCAACAATTTCCGAAGCTGAAGCGCTACCACCATTTACAAGCACCATTGTTTTATAAGAACCAAGCTGAGGATTACCTAAAGCTGGATATTCATTTCTATCACCATTACCAAACTGTTCAAGAACTACCGGTCCTTCTTCAATCCATTCACTAGCCATATAAACCGCTGTATCCAAATAGCCACCGGGATTGTTTCTTAAATCTAAAATAATTCCCTTTGGTTTTTTAGCGATTATTTCTTTAACCGCGGCTCTAAATAAATCTCTTGTATCATTATTAAAGTTGCTAACCTTAATCACAAAGATGCCATCAGGGCGATTAGTAACAGTTACACTTTTAACAACAATGATTCCCCGTTGAATTTTAATTTCTCGTGTACTGGTTTCTTTATCACGAATAATAGTTAAAGTAACGGTCGTATCTTTTGGCCCTCTAATTTTCTTAACTGCCTCATCAACCGTTAATCCTAAAGCGCTTTTACCATCAATAGCATAAATTTTATCGCCCGCTTTAAGACCAGCCTTTTCTGCTGGCATTCCAGACAGAGGAGCAATAATTGTAATTATTTCATTGCGCATTCCCACTTCTGCTCCAATTCCTTCAAACGTTCCCGCTAAATCGTTATCAAATTCTTTTGATTCATCTGGAGTCATAAAAACAGTATAAGGATCTTTAGTTGAGGCAGCTAAACCTTTAATGGAGCCATAAAACATTTCTTTGTCTTTAATCTTGTTCTTATAAACAAAGTCTGAACGCAGTACATCCCAAGCTTCTAAATAGACATTGAAATCAAAAGCATCTTTATCAACAGTGGTTGTGGCCGTATTATTTAAGGCCACCGTTCGGTTTTTATCTTTTCCCTTTCCTAAATAAAAACCACCACCAAAAGAAGCGGCGATAAGCAAGAATAAAAGTAATCCTAAAAATTTGTGGCCACCTGACTTCTTTTTCTTAATGATGGCGTAAGATAAAGCTTCGTTTTCTTCGGTTGATTTAATATCAGCCATATAGTTTAAATTAAGTCGTTAATTTTATTTCCATTGATACTATTTTACGCAAAAAATCACTTTTAAGCAAACCTCGCCTAAAACTTGAAAAAACAAGATAATCTGCTATACTTTTTATTTATATGGAGCAAGTAAAACACAATAAAACAAACTCTAAAATAATCATCGCCAAAGCTTTAACAGTTTTAAAAAATGGCGGCATTATTGTTTTTCCCACTGAGACCTGTTATGGACTTGGTGTTGACGCTACCAATCAAGAGGCCGTTAATAAACTACTACAATATAAAAGCCGGCGTGAAGGTAAGCCCTTATCAATCGCTGTTTGCGACGCTAAGATGGCTAAAGAATACGTCGAAACTAATGAAATTGCCGACAATCTTTACCGTAATTATTTGCCAGGACCGATAACTGTAATCTCTAAAGGATTAAAAAAGGTAGCGCTCGGAGTAGAGTCTGAATATGGCACTTTAGGAATTCGCATTCCAGACTATCAACTTATCCTAGATATTGTAAAAGAGTTTAAGAAACCAATTACCGCCACTTCTGCTAATGCTTCTTATCTGCCAAAACCTTTTAATATTAAAGCCCTCCTTAAAGACACTCCCAAGAAAAGTTTAAAACTAATTGACCTCATCATCGATGCTGGCGAATTGCCTCATCGTGAAGCTTCCACTGTTGTCGACACCACCATGAATAATTTGAACGTGATGCGTGAAGGTCAAATCAATTTGTCAGAAAAATTATCCGGACAGAAATCAATTATGTCCGCTCAAACAACAGAAGCGGAGCAAACTGTTAATTTTGGTAAGATGAATATGCTAAAGTATATTGATGAACCGCTAACAAAACCTTTGGTTTTCTTTTTAAGCGGCGAACTTGGAACGGGAAAGACTCAATTCTCCAAGGGGGTTGCCGACAAACTGAACATTAAAGATATTATCAAATCACCAACTTTTACCATATTAAATGAATATGAATATAAGTTTGGTCATAGACAAGGTAAATTCATTCACATTGATACTTGGCGAATTGATAGTGTAAAAGATTTAGAAACTATTGGACTTGATGAATATTTAGTTGCCGGAAACATTTTTTCAATTGAATGGGCGGACAAATTTTTTACTGATTTAAAAAATAAAATCGAAAAAGCGGGTGGAAAAATAATTAACGTTGTTTTTGACTATATTGATGAAAACACCAGAAAAATAGAAACTTATGAATAATAAAAAAGAGCCAATAATTTTAGCAATTGATACTAGTTGTGACGATACTTCAGTGGCAATTTTAAGAGGCCGCCGAGTTTTAGCTAGCATCATCTCCTCCCAAATTGAATTACATAAAAAATGGGGTGGCGTGGTGCCTGATATTGCCAGACGGGCTCACCAAGAAAACATCGGAAAGGTTTATCAAGAGGCTTTAAAAAGAGCCAAAGTCACCGAAACAGAAATTGAATTTGTAGCGGTTACCTATGGACCAGGATTAGCAATCGCCTTAGAGGTCGGGGTCGCTTTTGCTAAAGATTTAGCTTATTCCAAGAAGAAAAAATTTGTTCCAATAAACCACATGGAAGGTCACATGTTGGCTTCTTTTATTTTAAATCGCAACAGTCGCGGGACAATTTTAGATAGCAAGGAATCAGAAGTTTTTCCTGCTCTAGCACTGCTTATGTCAGGAAATCACACCGAAATAATTTATGCTCAGGAATTAAATAATTACAAAGTTATTGGCGAAACTTTAGATGACGCCGCTGGTGAAGCTTTTGATAAGGTGGCTCGAATGATGAACATTGGTTATCCTGGTGGACCAGTTCTCACCCTTTTAGCTGACAGAGCCGGTGACTACTGGTCTGATGCTAAAGCTGGCCTAGAAGAAAGAAACGAACGCAAGCCACTGATTGAAGTCGCTGGACGTTTTGGCCTACCAGTGCCAATGATTCGGTCTAAAGAATTAAATTTTAGTTTTTCCGGATTAAAAACTGCTTGTTTATATAGAATCAAAGAGCTTCGAGAAAAATATCAAAAAGATTCTGATTGGACCTACGAATTTTCTCGGGAATTTATCAATGCCGTTTCTAAATCAATGTCCGCCAAATTAAAAAAAGCTCTTAAATTATACCCCGAAATAAAATCGGTAATTATTGGTGGCGGCGTCAGTAATAATAAATATATTGTCCGCGAAATTGGAGCACTGGTCAGAAAGCAAGGAAAAAAATATTTTATCCCCGAACAAAGATTCCGTAGTGATAATGCGGGTATGATTGGCATCGCTGCTTATTACAATATTACCAATAAAAAATACTGGCTTGAGGGTGAAAATATCTTAAAAATAGATAGAAAACCAATGCTTAAATTATAATTTAAACTCGGCTAAAATTTCTCCGGCTTGCTCTTTTGATAAGCGACGGCTTTCGTCTGCTTGTAAAACTGATAAGCCTTCAAGTGCTCGGTTCCAATCATCATTTCCCTTATTAGGAACCAAATGATAGTGAGCGTGAGGTACTAATCTTCCAAAAGAAGCTGAATCGATAAACTCATAGCCCAACTGTCGATAGTGATTTGCTACTTTAACGGCAAATTCATAAAATTCACCAACATTTTCGATATCCCAAATAAAACGAAAATGTTTTTTAGGTATTATTATTGTGTGTCCTTTAGTAAATTGGGCAATATCTAAAAAGGCTAAGAATTTTTCATCTTCATAGATTTTATAACAAGGAATTTCCCCTCTAACAATTTTACAAAATATACAATCGTCCATATAGTTTAAATTTTAAATTAACCAATAATTGATTTTAAAGCTTTTAAAGCTTCCGGTAAAAATGGCAAAACAATATTAGCCACTTTAATTAGCCAAGGAGAAACTTGAGAATTTATCAACTGACCGCCAAATAAGCCACCAATCCAAGCGTATCGCGCTGCAACAAAAAGAATTAAACCCAGGGCGAGAGACCCCTCGAATAACCCCAAGGCACCGCCGAGTAATCTGTTTATCGTTTTAGTAAAAGGAATAATAGAAATTAAATTAAAAATCTTTTCAATTACCGCAAAAACCACTCCAATTAAACTGCTTACTAAGATAAATAAAACCAAGAAAGATAAGAACTTCTCTGTCCCCTCGCTGAAATTAACGATGTCTTTACCCCACTGATAAAAAGTTAAATAAAAATGACTGGAGATGTAAGCGGCAACAATCAGTCCAACCACCTGCCCCAACAACCTAATTAATCCCTTGGTTAAACCATTGATAATAAAACACGATAGAATAACCAAAAGCCCGATGTCAAAATAAGACATAATTTTTATATTTAAGTTAATCGCGGAAATAAAGATTCACCTTTTTTAATTTGCCCTTCACTAAATTGCTTGATTAATTTAGTTGCCGTTTCAGGCATAAATATTTGTAATAGATAAGCGACATTTAAAATATCTTGAGCAATTGGCTTTAAACAACTCTCAATTTCAGTTTTATCAGTCATTTTCCACGGTGCGGCGCTAGATAATTTTTCATCACAATCTCTAATCTGATTCCATAGTACTCCTAAGGCTTCATTGAATTTATAAACGTTAATTGTTTTAGTAAATTCTTGAGCCCAATCTAGACCATCGACGTTTATCTTTAAATTGGTCACAATTTCATTCTTTTCCAAAAGCGTAGACACGCGCGCCGCTAAATTACCCAACCCATTAGCTAAATCAGAATTATATTTTAAACGTAACCTCTCTTCAGAAAAATCTCCATCTTCAAATGGTAAAATATCAGAGAGCAGATAATATCTTAAAGTATCAGCACCGTATTTATCACTAAATTCAAATGGATCAACGCCATTACCCGCACTCTTACTAATCTTTTGACCATTAGCCGTTAAAAATCCAAAAACTAAAACTTGAGTTGAATTTGGTAAGCCCGCTGACATCAGCATGGCCTGCCACATCGCTGTTTGCTGTCTTAAATTGTCTTTACCGCACACCTGCATCCCCGGCCAAAACTTTTTAAAATCACTACCCTCATCTGGCCAACCTAAAGTAGAAACATAATTAACTAAAGCATCAAACCAAACATAGATAACTTGTGTATCATCGCCCGGAACCGGGACACCATTAGGCATTTTTGATCTAAGTCGTGAAATACTAAAATCCTGTAAACCACCAGCGACAAAGTTTTTTATTTCATTAAAGCGATGATTGGGGATTACAAAATCAGGATGAGACTCATAAAACTTCATTAACTTCTCACCGTAATTAGAAAATTTAAAGAAATAATTTTCTTCTTCAATGATTTCAAGTTCTTGATTAGGGTGAAATGGACAACGACCATTTTCTAAATCTGATTCCTGTTTTTCAAGTTCACAACCAACACAATATTTAACTTGATAATTTTTTTTATAAATATCTCCAGCCGCGTCACAACGTT
>CAZEBE010000031.1:0-7691 GCA_964510275.1 uncultured Gammaproteobacteria bacterium | reverse complement strand
CAAATCTCTTGTCAGCAAGGATGTTCCTTGAGGAACATAGACCATATATCAGGGGTTAAAAACAAATTGTTCCTTGAGGAACATAAAATAAGTATAGATAAAAGTAAATAAAATTTGCTAAAAAGATCAAAAAACTCTATAATTATATCGTTATTATTTAATTTTTTATTTATGGTTTACGATACAATTATTATTGGTTCTGGTCCGGCTGGAATGACAGCCGCTATCTTTTCTACTCGTCGAGAAATGAAAACTTTAGTTATTGGGCGCGATTTAGGAGGGCAGGTTATTTGGGCGGGTGAAATTGAAAATTATCCGGGATTTAAAAGTGTTCAGAATTATGAGCTTATTGAACGCTTTAAAGATCAGGTTATTAGCTGTGGGGCTGACTTTAAAGAAGCGGAGGTTAATAAAATTGAAAAAATAGACGACGACACCTTTAAGATTTTTACAAATAAAGAAGAATTTTTAACAAAGACCGTTATTTTAACTATTGGTTTGTCACCTCGTCGCCTGGCGGTGACCGGAGAGCTGGAATTTAGTGGAAAAGGTGTCTCTTATTGTGCAAACTGTGATGGACCTTTATATCGTGGTAAAACAGTTGTTGTTGTTGGCGGTGGCAACGCAGCCTTTGATGCGGCCGAGGTTTTGTCAAAAATTGCTAGCCAAGTTTATTTAATTCATCGAAATAAAGAGTTTAAGGCTTTTGACGCTTTGGTTTCTGAGGTTTCACAACGAGAAAATATAAAGATATTAAGCGACTCAAAAATAAAAGAGATTTCTGGACAAAATAAGGTTGAGAAGATAATTTATACTAATATTAGCGAAGAAGAGTTAGAACTTCCGGTTGACGGAGTGTTTATTGAAATTGGTAGAATTGCTCATACTGACTTGGTAGCCGATTTTGTAGATCGTGATGAAAAAATGCAACTAATGGTTAATAATAAAATGGAAACCAAAACACCTGGAATGTTTGCAGCCGGCGATGTTTCTAACGCGAGTGAATTTAAACAAATTACGGTAGCAATCGGACAGGCAACAATTGCTGCTTTGGCGGCTTATAAATATTTACAAAAAAAAGAGAGTCTAAAAACAGTAAAGTCAGAATACTAATTTTTTTGTTGGAGCTTTTTAATGTATAATGTATAATGTAATTAAGAAAATTATTATATTTTTATGAGTAATGCAAAAATAAATTTAATTGCCGCAGATATGGGCTATGGACATCAGCGAGCGGCCTACCCCTTGTTAGATATTGCCTTTGAAAATAAAATAATTTCTATAAATAATTACGAAGGAATTTCAACTTGGGAAGAAAAATATTGGAAAAACAGTTTAAAGTCTTACGAAAAAATATCTCGATTAAAAAAAATTCCACTTATTGGTTATTTGGTTTTTGAAATAATGGATGCTTTTCAAAAAATTGATCCTTTTTATCCGATTCGCGATTTATCAAAGCCAACTACTCAGGAAAAATTTTTTTATCGCATAGTAAATAAGGGGTTGGGAAAAGATTTGATTGAAAAGTTAAACCCATCAAAGCTGCCATTTTTAACAACTTTTTTTGTGGCCGCTTATTTTGCGGAAGCTCAAAATTATCAAGGCGATATTTATTGTGTTATTTGTGATACCGACGCCTCACGTGCTTGGGCGAATTTAGACTCTGATAACACCAGAGTGATTTATCTCTTGCCCAGTGAAAAAGTAAAAGAACGGTTTTTGATGTATGGCGTTCCTGAAAAAAACTTAATCGTTACTGGTTTTCCGTTACCTAAAGAAAATATTGGTGAGGATAAAGAAATTTTAAAAGCTGATTTAGCAGTGAGATTGAATTTACTTGATCCTAAAAAAACTTATTTAGAAAAATATTCTACACTGGTAAATAATTATTTGCCAATAAAAAACGTTAATCGCCCCCTAACTATTACTTATGCTGTTGGCGGTGCTGGCGCTCAAAAAGAAATTGGATTAGTTATTCTAAGAAATTTAAAAGATAAAATTGTGGCTGGAAATATAGCCATTAACTTGGTGGCAGGAAACCGACCGGAAATAAAAGAATATTTTGAAGAGGGGATTAAAGAGTTAAACTTAGATACGAATGTAAACGTTAAGATAATTTTTGACGCTGATAAAATTGGTTATTTTAAAAAGTTTAATCAAGCCCTTAGAAATACCGATATTTTATGGACCAAGCCGTCGGAATTATCTTTTTATTGTGCTTTAGGTTTACCAATTATTATGTCACAACCAGTTGGTTCTCAAGAAGATTTTAATCAGGAGTGGTTGATAAACATTGGCGCTGGAATTAATTCATATGATCCAGAACACGTTGAAGAGTGGTTGCCAGACTTATTGGAGTCGGGCCGATTAGCGAGAGCAGCGATGGACGGATTCTTAAACGCTGAGGTAATGGGGGCTTATAACATTGCTAAAATTTTTGATAAATAATTTATGTCTTGGTTTTTTATTGCCATTATCTCTTATTTTTTATTAGCCGTTGTTAATTTAACGGATAAGTTTTTGATTGATAATGTTTTGCGCAGTAGCAAAGCTTATGCTTTTTCTGTTTGTCTTCTTGGTTCTTTAATTTTTTTGGCCGCCCCTTGGTTTTTGTCTTATCCCGGATTTTTTTTATTGATAGCAAATTTAATAACAGGTGCAATTTTTGCCGCCGCTATCTTTTTTTTGTATGAAGCTTTACGTCGAGGTGAAGCGGCAAGAACCATTATTTTAATTGGCGGTTTGATTCCGGTTTTTTCGTTAGTAATTGGTTGGGTGTTTTTAAAAGAAGTTTTAAACGGGGGGCAGATTCTTGGAGTTTTTCTTTTACTAGTTGGTATTTTTTTAGTCGCTTTTTTACCTGGTCGCTACTCTTTTTGGGAAAAACTTTGGCTTAGTTTTCGCTCGGAAGATTATCGAAAAAGATCGAGAAGGCTTATTTTACTCGCTTCCTTTTTTTATGCCTTGTTCTTTACTGCCAGTAAATATGTTTATGCTCAGCAAGATTTTTGGAGCGCTTTTATTTGGGTAAGACTAGGTTCTTTGATTGCTGTTTTGTTTTTCTTGTTTAGTTACAAGAGTCGCCGAGAAATTATTAAAAACCTACAAGGTAATAATAGTTCTAAACATCGAAACAAAAACGTTTTTCTTTTTCTGTTTAATCAGGGTTTGGGCGCCCTAAGTTTTATTTTGCAAAACTATGCTATCTTTTTAGGTTCAGTAGCAATTGTTACGGCACTACAGGGAGTACAATATGCGATTATGATGTTCTTTTCTTTTTTTCTAGGAATGTTCTTCAAAGAATACCAAGAGAAATTTTCTTGGCATCTGTTTCTTCAAAAAATTGTAGCTTTAATTTTTATTAGTTTTGGTTTATATTTTGTTTCACTTTATGTTTAAAATAAATAGTAAAAAAATTAGTAAAAGAAAGAAAATTATTTGGGTGATCGTGGCGATTATTATTGCTTTGTTGGTTTATGTTTTTTTGGCAATAAAAGTTTTTCGTCATTACCCGCTGGTTGTAAACTTGAAGTATCAATCAGGAGAATTTGGAGCCACTTTTTCTAAAAAATATTGTGAGGAGTTGGGGCTTAATTGGCAAGAAACTTACTTATCTATTTTAGATGACCTTAAAGTTCGTTATTTAAGACTGCCCGCCTATTGGGATGAGATAGAAAAGGAAGAGGGTCTTTATAGTTTTGAAGACTTTGATTATTTAGTAAGTCAGGCTGGCTTAAGAGAAGCTAAATTAATTATTAATTTAGGCAGAAGACAACCACGTTGGCCCGAATGTCACAGCCCGGCCTGGGTTAATAAAAAAAGTGAAGCGGAAACCAATGAGAGTTTATTAAATTTTATCAAAGAAGTTGTTTTAAGATATAAAAACAATCCCCAAATAATTAACTGGCAAGTAGAAAACGAAGCTTACCTTGGAACCTTCGGTGTTTGTCCGCCATTTGATCAAGAATTGTTGCAACAAGAAGTTGATTTGGTTCGTTCTTTAGATTCGCGACCAATAATTATTACCGGCTCTGGGGAAATGAGTTTGTGGCAAAATGAAAAAAAAATGGGCGATGTTTTGGGTGTTACTATGTACCGCGTAGTTTATAATAATTTGGCGGGTTATGTAAGATATTTTTTTCCAGTTTCTTTTTATCGTGTGAAAGCTTACTTGGCTGGTGAAAATCCGGCCAATGTTTTGAATATGGAACTGCAAACTGAACCCTGGGTTCCTAAAGGAAAAATGATTTATTTAACTGAAAAACAGATTAATAAATCAATGAGTGTTGATCAGTTTAAAGCTAATCTTCAGTATGCTATTGATGCTGGCTTTAAACAAACTTATGTCTGGGGTGTTGAGTGGTGGTATTGGCAAAAGCTTTATGGTAATCCGGAATATTGGAATATCGGAAAAACTTTGTTTAACTAATTTTGGTAATAATTTTTATTATTTTTTCAGAGTTATTGTCAACCCAATCTTTAAAAATCTGCCCCGGTTTACTGGTGCGGATTTTTTGATTAGCTAAGGCAGCCTCGATGTTAAAAAAAGAATCGAAGATGGCTAAATTAGCACGCAAAGCGTCATGGGCGTTGCATAATTGTTCGTACTGATTTTTAACAGGAACCATTAAAATATTTTTTTGCAGATAAGCCGCTTCAGAAATAGAATCAAAACCACCAGTTGAAATATAAGTAGAACAACTTTGTAGTAGGTTCAAAAATCTTTGGCCACTGATTTGGTAAAAGTTTAAATTAGGACCAAAGGATTTAATTTCTGGTTCGTTTTTTTTGTCCCAAAAAGCTTCAATTTTTTGGTCTAAATGAAGAGCGGCCCATTTTTTTAAATCATTACAATACCCAGGATTTATCATGTAAGAAAGAATAAAATTTTCTTGGGCGGGGGGTAGTTTTTTTATTTCTGAGCGAATTAAGGGGGGGCAAATAAAAAGCTTTTTCTCTTGGATATCAACCTCTTTTGTAAAGGACAAAGCTAACAACGCTTTTGAGCCATAAGCGGTTAACCAGTTATAAAAAGAAAAATATTTATTATCTATAAAATGACCTTGAGGTTTCTTAAAAGCAGGGTGCTTAACAAAAAACTGATGACCAACTGAAAAGCAAGGAATTTTGTTTTTAAAAAATAAGTTATAAACGCCACAAAGTGGTTCAAAAAAATTTACAATGGCATCTGGTTGGTTGTGTTTATATAATTGTTTGATAGTTTTAAGACTGGTTGCATAAGCCTTTAGTCTTAAGATGTTAAAGATAACACTTTTTCTAAAATTGATTCCAGTATTGTTTTTGTCCATTAAAAAGTAAGGGCTTTTTATATAATGTATTGGTGCTTTGATGCCGGCAATAAAAAAAGACGGTATTTCTCGAACAGGATTCTGATTCATTATTACACCAATAATCTCATGTCCTCTGGTTCGTAGTTCTTCGGCTAGCGATAAAGCCTGGGTCATGTGTCCACGTCCTTCGGATTGGACAAAAAATAAGTATTTCATAAAAGCTTGATTATTCTATAATTATGTCAACAAATATTTTATTTGGCAAATAAAAAAGAAGCTTTAGAACTTCTTTTTTACTATGAGCGGGTAGGGGGAATCGAACCCCCATCCTCAGCTTGGAAGGCTGATATAAAAAACCATTATACGATACCCGCTTGATTTATAGATATAATAACTGAACTTTATCGACTAGTCAACAGGTGGGGTGTTATTTAGTATCTTTTATGGCTAGCAAGAAATAAAAAGAAGAACAAAGAACAACCGCGGTTACGATAAAGATATAAGAAATTGGTAAAAAAATTAAAGTAACAACAGACAGAATTGACCCAATTAAATAACCAAGAGGGGTGGCGGTTCGAAAAATGTTTATCTTAGTAATTTCTTTGGCATCAACTTTTTTAAAGAAATAAGATTCACGCATTGCTTCTACTAAAGCAGCCCCGATTCGACTGATAAATAATAAGCCGGCCCAGAACCAAAAACTTTGAGAGGTGCTGCTAAAAAAGAGTACTAAGCAGGTGATTAAAATTAAATAACCAATGAAAAAAAATTCTTTTTCTCCGGTGTATTTGTCGGAAATAATTCCTGCCGGAATCTCTACGATTAAAAAAGGAAGGAGCATGATAGAAAAAATTAAACCTATTTCCGTCCAGGAAAAACCAATTGTTTGGTTAAGATAGATTGGCATAAAAACAGTGGTGGCGTTGTAAAAAACATTAAGCAGAGCGGCTAATCCAAAAACACCCCGAAGATCTTTGTTTTGAAACATGGTTCGAACGGTTTTTTTGAGAGCTATTTTTTTATAATTATATTTTTCTTTTATTTTGTGACCAGCGGCTAGCAAGATTAGTAAAAAAGGAACAAGAAGAAGAGCGGCTACTAAAAAAACGGAAGAGTAACCGTCTAAATTTATTAACCAAGCAGAAACGCTCGGGGAAATAACCCAAGCTAAGTTTATAATTGTAAAATAAATAGTGCGTGTTTGTCCGGTGGAAGAATTTTGAGAAAAATTTTCTACAAAAATATCCATGTTTATATAAATTAAATTAGATAAAACCTGCATGCTGATAAAAAACAAAAAAATCAACCAGGGATTTGTTCCAAAACCAAGACCAACTAAAGCTAAAATAAATAAAAATCCAATAAAACTGGTGGAAAAATAATTTCCAAGCTTTTTTATTAAATAAGGAAAGAATAAAATAGCAATTATTGAAATTATGTTGGAGCTGATGAAAAATAAGTTAACTGCCGAGAGACCAACAACCCCTTCGAGATAGCTAGACTGAATATAGGCAGGGAGTGCACATGTTAGGGTTAAGAAAAAAACCATTAAATATAAAATGGTTAAGTTTTTTTTAGGCTTTTTCCAAAAGAATAGATTAAACATGGGATGATTTTTTATAAATAATAAGTGCTACTAATATAATAGCTAAACTTATAAATTGTGGCCAGCGCAAACCTAAAAAAATTGGAGTGGCGTCTACTTTAATAAATTCTAAACTAAATCGAAGTAGTGAATATAGGACTAAATAGTAAGAGACCGCGCGCATCGCTATTTTTTTAGTTAAATTATTTCTATAAAGAATTGTGGTTAAAAAAATAGTAATTACAACTAAACCAAGACTTTCATATAAAAATGTTGGGTGAAAAAAATTAGCATCAATGTGATTTATTGGTCTGTTTATAGTTTCAATGGGAACCCCCCAAGGTAAATTTGTTGGCAGTCCAAATAATTCTTGATTAAACCAATTTCCCCACCTGCCAATGGCTTGTCCTAGGGCTAGTCCAGGAACAACAATCGCCGCTAGATTCCAAAAACTTAATTTATTTTTTTTAATAAACAAAAAAATAGTTAGCGCCCCAGCAATAATAGCGCCGTGAATGGCCAATCCACCTTCCCAAATTTTTATAATTTGCGAGGGGTTAGAAATATAGTATGGAAGCTCTAAAAAGATTTCATAAATTCGGGCTCCAATAATTCCAAATAGAACCAAATAAAAACTAAGATCCCAAATATAATTAGCATCTATCTTAAATCTTTTAGCCAGTTGTAGTGTTAAAAATAGGGCAGAAATTATCCCCAAAACAATAAAAAGCCCATACCAATGAATACTTAATATACCCAAATTAAGTAATATCGGTTGGGGCAAAAAATTGTGAAGTAAAGAAAACATATGTGCG
>CAZEBE010000030.1:0-7959 GCA_964510275.1 uncultured Gammaproteobacteria bacterium | reverse complement strand
CTAAAAGTAGTGCCGCGATTTTTGATTGCCAGGGTTAAGATGCGCACTATAGCTTCATATATTCTAGTTGTCTCAATCTTAGTAACCGCACTCGCCAGTCTCATCGGTCTGACGCCAGCAGCAAACAGAACCTCGTCCACGTAAATATTACCGAGTCCAGCAATAACTTTTTGATCAAGCAAAACTGCCTTGATATTACGACGACGTTTTTTTAAATTAGCAATAAAGTCGCTAAGAATAAAATTTTTATCCAGAGGCTCTGGTCCATAATTTTTTAAAATAAGATCATCGAGTTCTTTTTGATTAACAATTTTCATGTAACCAAATTTTCTAAGATCATTAAAAAATAGATTACTCTTGTCAGTAAAGTTAATAATTACTCGCGTGTATTTATTGGGTAATTCCCCACCCACTGCTTTGTGAAAAGAATGAGATGATAAGCTGTGACCACCGGAAATCTTAGAGTTAGGGGATAAATAAATTAATTGCCCTGTCATTTTTAAATGAACCAATAAATAAGTATCTGATTTTTTTAATTTAAAAATAAGCAACTTACCGCGACGCAAAATATCTATAAAAAAAGAGCCCGATAGAGTTTTAATAAAATCATCAGGTGAGACACCAACAGTTCTAGGATTTAAAACTGTAACGGTTTTTATTTTTTTACCAAGAAGGTGCGCCACTAAATCGCGACGGACAGTCTCGACTTCTGGTAATTCTGGCATAAGCTTATAGAAATAAAATTAGCGACACGATAATAGCCATTACAACTATTTCGACGGCAAAAATCTTAATAAAGCTATAGCCCATGTTGTCTGGATCAATTATTTTCATAACCTCATTTTATCAATAAATAACAAAAAGCACCAGATAAAAAGCTGGTGCTTTAATAATGTGGGCCGAGTAGGATTTACCCCTTCGGGCATAAACTTCGAATCCTTTCATATCAACATAACAAAAAAACAACCAATTGAAATTGATTGTTTTTTGTTATGTGGGCCGAGTAGGATTCGAACCTACGAAGGCGCAAGGCCAACAGATTTACAGTCTGTCCCGGTTGACCGCTTCGGTATCGACCCAAATTAACTTACTCTACTATAAATAAATTATCAGTCATTGTCAACCAAACAAAAACCCCATTGTTAAAAAGGGGTTTTAAAATAGCTTAACTTTTTTAAAGTGTTCCTTGTAGTCCCTGAATAACAAATTTAACAGCAACATAAGACATGAAAATAACCGCCATTCCAATAACTGACCACACAATTATTTCCCGCCCTTTCTTAACCTTATCCGGAGAACCAGCCGAAGTCATCCAGGTAAAACCACCATAAACAAATAACAATAAAGATATAGTACCAACAAAACCAAGGACATAGGAAATTATACGAGCTACAAAAACATTGATGTCTGTAGTTCCTAGGGGGTTTGGTAGAGCGGTAGCGGTGTTATTACTTTTGCCAGCAGAACTACCTACATCAACAGTCTTAACTTCTTTAGAATCTCCTAGATCAGCAAGGCCATTCTCCGCTAAAGCTAAAGAGCTAAAGCTAAAAGAAAAAGTTAACAAAAAAATACTAAATAAAATAATTTTTTTCATAGATAATTAAAAAATAATAATCTTCTTTACTTTTTAAGTATATAATAATAGCTCTTAAAAAGCAAAAAGGGCGAATCAATTTTTTGATCCGCCCCTTTTTTATTTTTTCTTAGTGACACTAATTTTTATCGTAGTATCACTTACATTCTCAAACATTAGCTTGCCCGATTTTTTAATCGGAACCAGATAATTGCCCTCATCAAAGGCTTTTCCGTTAATCAAAACTGGCCCGTCTGTGACAATAAATACTTCATCATCACACCTAAACACTTCTTCCAGAAGCCAGTTTTCATCAGCGACCAACGATTTTTCCGCTTCTCTGTTAATTTCTTTATAATCCCATAAAAGACTACAAATAAATAAAATAGTTATATAGCAGACAACTGGCCGCTTCAAATGAGCGACGTCAACCACTTCAACGGAGATCAAAGCCAACACTGACAGAATCAGGGTGATTATTGATCGCAAAAAAATACCAACATCCAAGAAACTAACCACGCAAAAGTAAGTAATACCAAAAACAACAGAGCTAATAATTACCGCTTTAAGAACGCTTGTAATCCATTTTTGTTTTGACTGCTTTTCTTCTGGCTCTACTTGTTGCTGCGTTTTTCTTTCAGTGCTCCCAAATCTTTCAATCCTTTTCATTTTTTTATTTTTTTATAGCGTTTATTGCCACGCTTAACGCAGCAGCATCACTTAATTTTCCACCGCTACCATCCTTACTACCATTTTCATCGATGTAAAAAATACCTCCGGTTTTAGCCGCTTCTGTGACAGCTTTTAAAACAGCCTCTTTCTTAACAAAATTTAAAGCCTCGTTAGCACTGACACCAGCGTTAGTAATAGAAACCACTCTTTCTGTCAGAATACTATTTTTTTCAGCAGCAATGTTTTTTTCTTTTTTTAAGTTTTCAAGCTGTTTGTCTAAAAATTTACCCCTTCCTTCTTCAATCTTAGCATCGTTATCGGTTTGATGTTTTATTAACTCTGCCTTTCGCTGTTCTTCTTCAAGCTTAGCTCGTGAGGCTTCGGTTTCGGGGGTAAAAAGAACATCTTTACCTATAAAAAGAACAATTTCAATGCCAATTTTATATAAAAGATAATCTCTTAGGCCAAGGAAAACATTATCATTTAAATCGATTTTTCTAAATCCATCGCTCACTTCTTCACTGGTTCTACCGAGAACATAATTGTTCACCCGAGACTCAATCTGGCTGGCTAAATATTTAAGAGCATCATCAGTGTTATAACAATAGCTGATGGGGTCTACGCATTTATACCGAACCTCGTATTTCAATCTTAAAGCAGCCCCACTTCCAGGCTCCATATCAGAATCCATTCCATAACGATATTCCTCAACATCAGCCTCAGAAAGTCCATCTCTTCTCCCACTAAAAATCGAGATTACTTGTTCGTTCACTGGCACAACCTCAATTTCCCTAAAGAGATTAAAAAATCTAAAAGGAAATTGATAACCATTTCTAAGTGGTTCCATTTTTTTGCCTTTCCATTCAGCAACCAGAACACACTCTGGGGCAATTTCTAAAGAATCTCTCCAAAGAAAATAAAGAAATATCGCAAAAGGCAATATAAGTGAAAAATAAAGATAAATCTTATCATCAAAACTTAAAAAATAAAAAACTGGATATTGGCTCTTTAAAATCACCTCAACTTTTGATGCTAATATAGAGTCTGGCTTTATTAGCTCATGACCATCAAACAAAACATCAAATTTAGATGCTAAGTCCACTCTGCTTACCTCTTTAAATAGAGGGTCGATTTCTTTCAAAATTTCCCCTTTCTCATAGAAATAAGAATTATTAACCACAGTTCTTGTTAAACATGTTAGTCCATAAAAGACCAATAACAGCACAGCAAGAAAAGACAACCAAGGAACAATAAACACACTCTTTTTTTTCATAATAAGTCCTCCTATTTTTTATTTTATTATTAATTTACTAATTTTTTGGCTAAAGCTTTCTTCCTTAACCTGTATAAAATTTAGCACTTTTATACAATTTTGTCAATAAAAAGACTTTCTCTTAAAACGTTTAAAATTGGCTAAAAATAATTTCCCTTTTAGAATATTGACTAAAATCAATAATAATACTAAAATATTAGCTAGGTCATTAAAAAATAATTTAAAGGAGGGGGCTAAACATGAAAAAAAGATTTGTTATTATTTTCTTATTTATTTTCAGTAAAATGAGTGCCTCGGTAACCGAAATCCAGGCTAAAGAAATTTTAAAAAGCCACTTCATTTCTCAAGAAGAGGCAAAAATGATATATCCAGATTTACCGAATAATTTGAGTATTAATTTTTCCGAAAGTTTTTTGAAAAAAAATAGCACTGCTTGGCTAATACCCGTAAAGGTGTCTACAAAAGAATTTAAATATTTCCTCATTCGATCTGTTTTCGAACATGAAATTTGTTTGTTTAAAAAAATAGACACTTTAGATTTAAAAACGGCAAAAGAAGCGTTATCTTTATTCGACAAGTTACGACCCGATTTTCCAAAAAAATCTAAAGTAAAATCGCCGTTTAAATATTTCTTTCGAACAAAAACTTCAGACATAAACAACTACCATAAAGTCATCGCCTGTAATGAAGGATGCTTTATAGTCATTGATTTACCAAATGAAACAGAGCTTGGAGTAATCAATAAAGATTCTATTTTTTACGTAACAGAAAATAATCAAATTGGTTACAAAAAACTTCCCCCGGAAATAGTTAAAAAAAATCAAACCATTTTTATATTAAATTTAATAAATCATAAAAATGAATAAGCACAAAGAGATTCTGCCGGAAGAGCCAGTCGAACAAAAACTCGCTAAGCATTTAGCTAAATGCGAGCATTTAGAAAGACTCAATAATTATTGTAGTCTGCACCGTAAAGGAATGTTTTCTTTCCTGCAGATAATAACTAGGATCTTAAAAATAATTTAAGATCTAAAAAACACAAAACAAAAACCGCCTTGCACTTAAGTAAGACGGCTTTTTTATACCAATTTTAATTTATAACTGGTCCCATTTAAAAATTCTTCTAAATCCTGAATTGACCGTTCTCTTAATTCTTCATCAAAAAGTATCATCCTCTCATTAACTTCTAACGCTAAATCATTAATGCCTAAAAGTTTTAAACCAGCGAGCGAGCGAACACGAGATAGAGCCACATATCCCATACCGTACTCAAAAGTACGACTTAAATCAATCTCCGCACAATCTAAACTAAGCCCCTGACTTTTATGAATTGTAATTGCCCAGGCTAAACGAAGTGGTACCTGAGAAATTAACGCCAGCACGCCAGCACTATCTTCAATCGGCCAAATTTCTCGCTTTGCTTCAATAATATCACCCTTAAAAGTTTCAATCAGTGGCAAACCGCTATCTTCATCAAAACCAATCACTACCCCCACAGTGCCATTTACATAACCTTCTTTAAAATTATTTTTAACAAACATTACTACCGCGCCAATCTTAAGCTCTAAAAACTCCGGCGCTAAACAACCGTTTTTTAATTTTTCCACCAAACTAGGAATTCCCTGTGTTCGCATTTCAAAACATTTTGGTTCATTTTTAAGGCGCCCGAGTTCTAAATTATTATAAGCATCCACGTCAAAATTATGCGTATATAATTTAGTAGGTTTAATATTTGATTTAATTTCTTTGTTAAGACGAGTAGCTAATAATTTTTTAGCTACACCTAAATCTTTACGACTGCGAAGTGAATTGAGTAGAGCCAAAAACTTTTTATCCTCATGACGATGTTGTTCTTCTAAATAACAAACTTTTAAGTTCATCCGTGACCAAATCTCCGCCTCATAGGCGAAGCGACTATCTTCCTCGCCGCGCGCTACTGGCGGCAACTGAAAAAAGTCACCACTAAAAACCACTTGTAAACCGCCAAAGGGGTGTTCGTTTTTACGCACCACCCGACAAATACTATCAACCAAATCTAAACGATTAGCACTTAACATTGAAATTTCGTCAATAATCAAAACATCTGTTTTCTTAAGTCTTTGCTTTAAATCACCTTTAGTAATTGAATTACGTACTTGTTGATTCATTATTTCTTCAATGCCCATACCACACCAAGAATGGATGGTACGTCCATTCAAATGAGTCGCCGCAATACCAGTACTAGCAGTTACTCCCACTAAAATATTTTCTGATTTTAAGTAATCAATAAATTTGTTCAACAAAAAAGTCTTGCCTGATCCAGCAGAGCCGGTTAAAAAGACATTGTGACCCGATTTTAAAATGTTGAGGGCTTCGTGTTGAGTCATATAACTTATTTAATATAGCATTTATTAAAGATCTAAGTAATGCCTTCTAGAAATCCCTCCCAATCACTCAGTTTTTTATACTCCCAATATAACATAGGCCTCATGATTTTTTCATAAAGAAAAAACCGACTTTTAAATCGGTTTTTCCTTATCTTCTGAGCCGTTTCCGGGATTCGGACCCGGGACCTTTTCCTTACCATGGAAATGCTCTACCAACTGAGCTAAAACGGCGTATTTATTTATTCTCACTTTCGCCCCTAATAATAAATGATTTAAAAAAATTAGTAAATAGCCTTTTCTTCTTCAGGAGCTTCCTCAGCTAAACTATAGATTTCTTCAGCTAATTCAGCTAATTTAGCATTTTCTGGATTAACTTCCTGAAATCTTTCAAATAGACTTAAAGCATAGTTTTTATTTTTTATTTCAATAGCGAGCGTAATTGCCAAGTCTAAATAACGAGGATTATTTGGTTCAATTTCAAGAGCCTCGGCCACATTATCAAGTGCTTCTTTATAATCTCCTAAATTTTCATTAACTAGCGCTAAAGAAAAATAAATTTTCTGTAAAGTAATATCACCTTCAAAATGTTCCTTTGAAGCTTTGCATAATTTCAAAGCATACCCTAATGTTTGACGAGCTTCCGGCCATTTCTTTCCAGTCGAATAAACATCTGCCAACTCGAAAAAGGCCGGTAAATTCTTTTGTTCTAGGCTAACAATTTCAATTAAACTAGCCTCGGCTTTATCCAAATCATCAACTTTCAAACTATCTTCAGCCAGTCTAAATAAGTTACGAATATGTTCGCGTCGCTGCGAAAGAGTCATTTTTTTACTGCGACGATAAACATCTTTTACCTCCTTGAGTTTGGCGTGTGCTTTGTGTAAGGGGTTGGAGGTAATTGAACTTAAAAACTGCCAAATTTTAATAAACACCCCACCCCATCTAGAAAGATCACGTTCTAGTCTTTTTTTAATAATCTCTTCTTTGAATTTCGCCTCTTTTTGTCCAGGAATATTTTCCACATCTAAAATTGCCAAAGCCGGAAACTTCTTTAAAATAATAAAGGCAATTATAATTAGGCCAATTAAGACCAAGATGATAGAAATTGTAGGTATCATAAACTAAACATTAACGATTTTAGAAAATTCGTCAACTTTCAAACTAGCACCACCGACCAATAATCCATCAATATTAGGCCATTCTAAAAGTTCCAAAACATTTTTTGAACTAACTGAACCACCATATAAAACACGTGGAATTTGACCAATTAGCTCAGCTAATACCCCTTTAATAAACACATGGTTAGCTTCGATTTCTTTAGTAGCTGGGGTTTTTCCAGAGCCAATCGCCCAGACTGGTTCATAAGCAATCACAATTGCGCTTTCACTGCTAATTTCTAAACCAAATAATACTTCTTCAAGTTGTCGACGAAGTACCGCGTGAGTTCTTTTAGCTTTATAATCAGTTAACTTTTCGCCAATACACAAAACTGGGACTAAACCATTTTCTAAAGCGGCTGCAACTTTGAATTTAAGTAAACCAGAATCTTCTTTGAAATAACCCCGGCGTTCGCTGTGACCAATTAAAACGTATTTAGCGCCTAATTGTTTAAGCGATTTAACACTGACTTCCCCGGTATAAGCCCCTTTTAAACCGAAAGCGCAATCTTGAGCTCCCAATTTAAGTGGTGATTTTTTTAAAATATCCGAAGCGGCACTTAAAACTGTAAAGTCAGGAGTAAGCACCACTTCATTTTTTATTTTTTTTAAGTTTTTTTGATACGATTTAACTAGGGCAACACTTTCTTTGTAATCAAGTTGCATCTTCCAGTTAGCAATAAATAATTTTTTCATAGTTTAAAAAGTTAAAGTTTTAGTCCAATCTAAAGTGCGAGACACACCTTCTTTGATATCAATTTGTGGTTCCCAGTTTAGAATCTTTTTAGCTAATTCATAAGACAAACAACTACGACGTTGTTCTCCTGGTTTAGCTGGTGCGTGTTCTGGAGCAAAATTAATTCCCGTTTCTTTAATCGCATCGACAATATCTAAAACGGTAATTTCTTTAGCACA
>CAZEBE010000029.1:0-8300 GCA_964510275.1 uncultured Gammaproteobacteria bacterium | reverse complement strand
TAGTTCTAAGCTAAGCTTAAATATAAAAATAAAGTCCGGTCAATTGATCGGGCTTTATTTTTATACTTGCAAATATTGCCAAATCGTAATAAAGTATTTTAGCCGTCTCTAAAAGGACGGGGACGGTAAAATTCAATTTCATCAAATGAGAAAAGTAAAATTGAAGACCGCCTTGGTCTTAATGTCGTTGTTATCGTTTATAGCGTGCAGCAACGACGATGGGGTTCTAGAAGAACCAAATCTAACAACCGTAATTGTTACGGTTACGTATCAAAATGGTAAATTAATTAAATTTATTTACCATAACAATCTTATCTGGCAATCAGATCTAGTTGAATCAATGTCTTACCATCAAAACGATGGCAAAGTTTACATTGATTATACTAATTTGAATAATCAGACAGATCAAATAGTGTTCCAAGGCGGAAAAGTGGTCGAAGAACAGTGATGTTTAGAGATTAAACTGTAAAAAAAGAGGGTAGCTAGTAATTAGCTACCCTCGTTTTTATTATCTGTACCTTATAAACCAATTTTATAAACAGTTGTACCGGCTAAAATATAAATAGCCTTACTAGCCTCATCAACTGCAAAATCTTTAATATTATCTTTAATTAAACGATATTGTTTAACTAATGCACCTTCTTTTGTTAAATTTATTAACCGGTTATTTTTTAAATCCAATAGATAATAATTATTATCGGATATAACAATTTTATCACCCCTAACCGCCGGGCTAATCGCTGCTGTTTTATAAGTGGCATCTTTCTTACCAAGATATAATTTAATCAAATCGCCATTACTTTGACTAACAACAATACGTCCATCAACTTTAAAATCAGTTGCTTGCGACAAATCTACGCTTTCTTTTAACCAATTACTGCGACTAGACAAGCCTTTGTTATATTTATAAATCTGATTAGTATTTTTATTAAGTAGGTATAAAGTTCCACCATAACTTTGAATAAGATTTTCACCAGTTATTTCGCTATTAAGCGATAAATCGGTCGCCGTTTGGCCAGTTATCTTTAGCACTTTTGAACCAGCTAAATAATAAAGGTCTTTTTCATTTACTGTCGGGGAACTTAAAGCAACCGCTTCTTTTAAAGGAATTTGGTTACGGCTAGAATCTTTTAAATTGAAGTTATAAATAGTTTTATTTAAACCATCGGAAACATATAATTTATTATCTAAAAACACTAGATTGTCGGAGTTTACTGATGTTCCAGGGATGCTAAAATTTACTACTTCTTGAAAATTTTCGATTCTGGTAATTTTTTGCAATTTATCATTCTGCTGGGATAATTGGGTTAATAGAGTTTCTTTTTTAGCCTGCTGCTCTTTATTTTGTGGCAGACTACTATTTAATAGATCAATAAGATTATTAAGAACCTCTGCGGCACCGCTATTATTATTAACTGCCATATACAAGTTAACCTGAGCTTGCTTATTATCAATTTCGGTAACAACACCATCAAATTGTTTAGCAGCTAATCGAGCTTTATTTCCTGAAGCAGTAACAATTAAAGAAATAATTAAGATTAAAAAACAGGCAGCCAGGGAACCAACTAAGATTCGATCTTTTTTACCCAAGCCTTTAATCCATTGAACAATTCCATGATAAACACCAACCCAGAAATAAGGAGTAAAAAGAACACCTAGGGCAACAAAGAAATTAACAATCTTGCTAAGGGAAATATATTTTTTCTTTTTGAAAACTATTTTTTCTTTAATGGCAAACGACTGACGGTTGTCGATTTTTTTTCTTTTCTCTTCTTTTGGTGGGGCGGTGGTAATTAGAGTTTCATCATCGTAGAACTTTACCACTCTTTTCTTTTCTGGGATTTCCACTTTCAATCTATCAAATAAAGCCTGAACTCCTTTAAAAACCTTCTTAACACTGATTATGCCAGCCGGGGCCAGCATGTTTTCAGTTTTCTGTTCGGTATAATTTAAGTGAGAAATTGAATTATGGGCGTTACGATTGTAGGCATTTTTTTTACTACTAGCCCCAGCTACTTGATTAACCGTCTCACCATCATCACGACTTTCAGAGAGATCATTTAAACCATTACCGATTGTGCTTTTTACAATTACTCCCAAAAAAGGGGCAAAGGAATTAATTTTTTGCAAAAAGTTTTTAATTTGTTCGGCTGCTACCATTGGTGGCAATTTAGTAATAATATTTATCATTTCACGGCTTGAAAGATATTCTGGTAAAGCCTCATTGGTAAACAAAAAGTAAGAATAAGCAGGAATTTCACCACTAACAACCGCGGAGAAAATTTTGCTTTTAGCAAATTTATTATCTTCTGATTCTTCAGAAATAATTGTACCACCTTCAGCCGCACTAGCTTCAACGTTGATTATTTCATAATCACCCTTACGACGATATATTAAAAAAGCTTTATTCTTTCCATAATTAGAAAAATAAAGCTTATCTTCATGAATTACCCCCAGGGTTAAATTAGTGGTTTCTGGGTTTATCTTTAGATGTTCGTCTTGCAAAAAATCAATCAAACCTTGATTAACACGAGCTAAAACGGTTTCAAAAATATCTTCAATCCTAAGGCCTTCAAGTTTATCACGGAGTAATATTTTTTCGTCTCCATAATAATTGTAATCAAAAATATTAATTAAAAAATTAATTATTTTTTGAGTTTCGCTTTTTTTGCCCTCTATTTCCGCTAAGACAAAAATTTTACCGGCCAATCTTTCTTTATTGGAATCTGGCTGTGAAACAAAAACTTCACCAGCATAATTATTGTTTTTACCGGAATTTAAAATGATAGACGCTATTTTATTATACATAAAATGAAAAAAATCTAGGTTATATTGCCTAATTTTTCAGTTTTTTTATTTGACTGTTTGCTTTTTATATTATACTATAAACTCATAAATAGATAAAGCTATGCTTAACCAACTTTTTGGTTCAGAGGCAAGAGTTAAAATATTAAACATATTTTTAACTAAGCCCGATGGTCAATATTACTTACGTCAGCTGGCAAGAGATTTGGGGTTACAGGTTAATTCAGTAAGACGAGAATTGCTTAACCTAGAACAATTGGGTTTAATAATTCCAGCCACTGGCGAAATCAAAAACAAAGAAAAAAAATACTACGTCGTTTGTCGCGACTTTCTTCTTTTTAACGAAATAAAAGCTCTTTTTGTGAAAGCTCAGCTTATTTCTACTAAAGATTTTGCCGAAAATGTTCAAAAAGTTTGCACACCTAAACTACTCATTTTAACAGGTTTTTTTGTTGGCAACACTGATTCTAAAACTGATTTACTCATTGTTGGTAAGATAAATCGAGAAAAATTACTTAAACTCATAAGAGAACTTGAAGAATCAATTGCTCGAGAAATAAATTATACCATCATGGACGAAAAAGAATTTTTTTATCGCCAAGAAATATTTGACGTCTTTTTACATAAAATAACGGAGGGGAAGAATATAGTCATAAACAACAGTTTAAATCAGGCAAAATAGCATGAAAAAAATAAACTTAAATCCTAGTAAACTATTAAAATATTTACTGTTGTTTATTATTGCCCTAGTTTTAATAATTTTCTTATCACTGAGTAACAAAATAAAGGCTTCTAAAAATTACTACGATCACATAATCTTAGGAAAAAAAGAATTAGAGGCTGCTAGTTATTTTGTTAAATCTCAAAAATATACTGAAGCTAAAAATCAAGCAACACTAGCCACTGCTGATTTTAATTTTGCCCTAGAAGCTTTATCAGATATTAAAAAAAATAAAATCGCCTTATATTTTAGCCCAGTTTCAGCTTCGATTGCCGATTTAGAATATTTAACAAAAACAACAGAAATTATCAGCCGATCGCTGACGAGAGCTTCTGATATTTTATTAAAGTTAGAAACTGTTACCAACGGTCGTTTTAATAATAATTTTTCTGACCTATCAGATACCGACAGACAACAAATTTTATTAACCATTTATCAGGCAGCGCCAGAACTTAACGGTTTAAAAGCTAACCTGCAACTATCTCTAGAAAATCTTAACAAGATACATAGAATCAGTTTACTCTTTCCCATAAACGCCAAGATAACTGAAATAAAAAGTCAATTAACAATTGCCACTGATTTACTAGAACAGGCTGTGCCACTAACTCAACTTTTGCCTACTCTAGCTGGTTACCCCACAGAAAGTGAATTCTTAGTAATTCTACAAAACAATGATGAGCTTCGACCAACCGGTGGTTTTATTGGTACTTATGGACTTATGACTATTTACAATGGTAAACCGGGAAATATTATTACTGAAGATGTTTATCATTTAGACATGCCTTGTATCGGCAAACTAACAGCCACCCCACCAGACCCAATTAAAAAATATATGGGGGTTGAATATTGGTGGCTACGTGATGCCAATTTTTCACCAGATTTTCCGACCTCTGCTAAACAAATTGAATCGATGTTTATGGCCGAGAGCGAGTGTGCTGGCAAACCAGCGATAAAGCCAGCCGCCATTATCGCGCTTAACCCTGATTTAATTGCTGATTTATTAAGCTTAGTAGGACCAATTACTGTCGATAACACCACTTATGACAGTCACAATTTTCAACCGTTACTTCAATATAATGTTGAAATAGCCTACGTTGATAAGAATATTAGTTCTTGGGACCGCAAAGAGGTTATCAATGCTGTCGTTACCGAACTTAAAAAACGCTTACTATCACTACCAAACAAACGCTTGCCAGAATTTTTTAATATCCTACAAGAAAATGTTGCCAAAAGAAATATTCAAATTTATTTTGACAACGACAACCAAGAACAAATTGCTAAAACTTTAGAAATAACTGGTGAAATAAAAAAACCAGCCAATGATTATCTAATGGTTGTCGATGCTAATCTAGCAGCTTTTAAAAGCGATTCAGTAATGAAAAAAAATATCAATTATCAACTAAGTGATGCTGGTAGACAACTAAAAGCAACTGTTAGTCTTAACTATAAACACGAAGGGGGCTTTGACTGGCGAACTACCCGTTATCGTAGCTACACCAGAATTTATGCTCCTTTTGGCAGTCGACTAATAAGTAGTGATAAGTTAGACGACTTTTCAATAACTAATGACAAGTCTCTAGATAAAACTATTTTTGGTTTTTTCTGGAGTATTGAGCCGGGAAAAGAAAAGACAGTTTCAATTTCTTATTTACTACCAGAAAAAATAAATAGAAATAATTATGAACTGTATTTTCAAAAACAACCTGGCAGCCGTCTAAATAATTTTATTTTTAAAGATTGGACGGGACCACTTGATAGAGATAAAATCTTCCACTAACAAAAATCCTCGACAATAGCCGAGGATTTTTTAGTTTATCTTTTATTTAGTTATTATTTAACAATCTTGAAAGTAACGCTATAAGTTAATTTAGAAGTTAAACCATCAACCTTAACGTCAACTATTTCTTTGTTGGCTGTCGGTACAACTAAAGTTTCTTTGAAGCGACCGTTACTGTCTGCTTTAGCTTTAGTAATTGTACCACCAAAACTAATGCTTAATTCCTCTTCCGGTAAGTAACCGGCACCATTTAGAATTACTTTAGCACCTGGGGTGGCAGTGTAGTGATCGAAAGCTAAAACTAGAGCTTCTTTAACTTCTGGTTGTTCAGCAATTTCTATGGCTTTAATTGAAGCAACTTTATTAAGGGAAGAATCTAGAACGGCGATACTACCACCATTAAAGACTACCACTTGATCGTCACCATCAATATCAACATATTTAACACCCATAGCAAAACCGTTAGAAGAAACTTGATTAGCGGATACTTTTAAACCACTCTTTAAGTTTTCTTTAGACAGTTTTAAAATACTGTCACCATTAACGGCATAAACATAAGCGTAACTTCCAGTTGGTTCAACGGCATAACCTTTAGCCGCACTGTTTGGGTAACTAACTAACAATTTACCGTTTATATCAAATCGTTTTAAATAATAATCATCAAAAACATATAATTCTTTAGCAATCGGATCGAAATAAGTTTTTCTCTGATTATCAGAACCGCGATAATTTACTGGGAAAGAAGCAACAACACTTCTGGTCTTAGTGTTAAAAATTCTAACAGTATTGTCTTTATTAATAGTAATAATATAATTTCCAGAAGCATCAAATCTAACCGAGCTAGCTACATCATTTTCAATCTTATAAGAATCAATAACATCTAAATTAGCGGCATCTGATTTCCAGATTCTAACATTTTTATCACTAACTGTTACGATATTACCACCAAATTTATCTACACGTTTATACCATTCATAATAGGTATTTTTTTGTTTAGCATAAACAAATGGTCTAGATAAGTTACTAACATCGTACTTATATAAAGTATAAGCTGAGGTAGCATAAGCGTATAAACGTCCATTTTCCACATTTAACTTTACTGAAGAAAAATCATCAGTTTTGTCTAACGGGGAATTCATAGCTTTAAACTTGGTTACTCTAAAAAGAGTTGAACCTTCTAGCTTAAATAATTCCAAACTACCACTGTCAGTTGAAGCAATAATTAAATTGCCTTGATAGTTAACAGCGTCACCAGAATAATAAGCTTTGTAATTAGTGCGTCCAGCAGAAACAAAACAAAGCACTGCTGCAATCGCTACTAGTAATAAACCAACAATTTTCTTTTTCATAAATTTTATATTTTTTTGTATTTTTTAGTTTACCCTCTATCATACACTTTTTATGAAATTATGTCAATACTTTATATTGACAAAAACAAATTTATATACTAGAGTCTAAAGACAGATAAAATACGAACATTAACAACAAAAAATAAAAAAGATGAAAAAACTAATGTTTTTGGCCATTATGATAATGGCAGTTGCAAGTGTCTGGGGACAAAAGACCTATGTAATGCATTATTTGCCGATTCTAACAGAGAAGCAAGCAGAATCATACAAGGGTTACGACCTAATTATTCCTGATCATGAGGTAATAAACACCTCCTCAGAACAATTACGGAAAATGCGGCGAGACAACCCCGATTTAAAAATATTGGCTTACGTTAATAAAATTGAGTGGCATGACCCAATGTTTTCTGATAAACCGTGGAGTCTGAAAATGGTTTATGAGCTAAAAAAATATCCAAATTGGTTCTTAAGAGGAACCGATGGAAAAAAATTAGAGTTCTGGCCAGGGACAGTTCTGATGAATTGCCGTCTTGATTGTCCACGATATAACATTGGCGGTAAAAGTTATAATTATATCGAATGGTTTACCGAACGTTATATCAAGGATATTATTGACGCTTACGAGCGAGCTGGGATTAAGCTCGACGGCATCTTAGACGATGAACTCCTTAAGTCTATTAGCTTTATTGGCTCCTACGGAAAAAACACAGGAGTTGATGGTAATGATGACAAAATCACTGATGATGGCGACGAACTGGATCGCAATTGGCGACTTGGCAATGCCTATTTTCTAAACGCCGTACGTCAAAAGATGGGGCCTGACTTTCTCATTATTGGAAACGGTGGTCATGGTTATTACATGGACTGGTGTCAGGGTAAACAGTTCGAGTATTTTCCAGAGGTTTATCTTAATGAAAGCGACAATCAGACAGAAGCTTGGCCAGAAAATATGAGAAATGCCTCAGGAATGAGGCTGGCTCTATTTAACGCCAGAACTAATAGTGGTGAAAGGACCGATAATTGGTTCTTTACCATCTGTTCTAGTATGCTTCTTGACAACACTTGGTTTTCTTTTGGGCAAAACACGTCTTACAAAAAAGACTATAAGTTGAATCTGGGGCTACCACTTGGAGTTTATCAGCAAGATGAAAAGGGGACTTTTATAAGAAGTTTCCAAAATGGAACGATCTATGTTAACCCAGTTTCAAAAAAAGCTTGGGTTGAAAAATAAAAAAAGAAAGAGTCGCGATTAACGTGACTCTTTTTTCTTTGGTGAGTTTTTTATAATTACCAAAAGTCCACCCGATAAAACCCAAAACTCCCATTGCATCACGGCGTCTTTTATAACATTATCCGTCAAACTGGCGCCGCCCATACTAATAACAAACAAAGCTAAAAACATAATTAACATTTTAAAACGTGGCCTCGTCTCAACTTTAAAACCCTGCCACAGACGTTTTAAATAGTCAGTAAAAATCCATAAATAAGAAAGTAGAGCAAAAATTCCAGACTCTAACAAAACTCTTAAATAATCATTATGAGGTTCTGTTTCCGCTAAAAATCTAGGGATATTTTTTTCAACAAAAACCGCTGCTGTTCCTGGTCCATAGCCAAACCAAGGTTTTAACTTGATATAACCAACAATATC
>CAZEBE010000028.1:0-8463 GCA_964510275.1 uncultured Gammaproteobacteria bacterium | reverse complement strand
ACTAAATATTTTTTTACATTATTATCATTTATATATTGTTCAACGATTTTGCAGTGAGGACAGGAATCACTATAGAATAAAATTTGCGAGGGTTGTTTTTTTATCAGAACAATCATTAGACCGACGATAAATAACAAGGCGATAACTAGCGCGGACAGTTTAACAGATTTTTTCATAAAAGGCTTGAAAGCTTAAATTTAGTGACATAAGCTATAATATCATAAAAAAACCGGGTCGGAAATAGATAACCGACTCGGTCTTTTTATTTTTAGTATTTTACAATTATAAGAGATTTTCAATTTTTTCTTTAATTTCCTTAAAGAAATCTTCTTTACTAATATCACGAGTATCTCTGGAACCGCGGTCACGAACTGAAAGTACTGGTGCTCCCGCTTCTTTATCCCCGATTACTAACATGTAAGGCACTTTTTCATTAACCGCCTTTCTAATTTTATTACCAATTGTTTCGTTAGCATCATCAATTTCCACTCTAATGCCAGCGGCTTTAAACTCTTCGGCTAAAGAATCGCAGTATGATAGGTGATTTTCTGATACAGAAACGAGTTTTACCTGAACCGGCGATAGCCAGACAGGGAAGGCACCAGCATAGTGTTCGATTAATAAACCGATAAAACGTTCAAAGGAGCCAAATAAAGCACGATGAAGCATGTATGGTTGTTCTTTTTCTCCTTGTCCATTGGTGAAAGTTAGGGCAAAGCGTTCTGGTAAATTAAAATCAAATTGCAAGGTGGAGCACTGCCATTCACGACCTAGGGCATCTTTAACTTTAAAATCTAGTTTAGGTCCATAAAAAGCAGCACCGCCAATATCTTTACGGTAATTTAAACCTTTATTTTGAGCTACTTTTTCTAAAACACCTTCAGTAAAATTCCAACCTTCTTCAGAGCCAATACTTTTTTGCCCCTGAGGATCGCGAACCGAAAGATAAACCTTAACATCTTCAATTTTAAATCCAAAAGACTTATAAATGAACAAAATAAAATCAACTACTCGTTCTAATTCAGCCTCTACTTGATCAGCACGACAAATAATGTGAGCATCATCTTGAGTGAAACCACGAACACGAGTCAGCCCAGATAATTCTCCTTTCTTTTCAAAGCGATAAACAGTACCACATTCTGCCCAACGTAAAGGTAGATCACGATAAGAGTGTAAATCGTTTTTATAAATCTGAACATGAAAAGGACAATTCATTGGCTTAAGTAAATAAGCTTCTGATTCTTTAACAGCTTCGCCGTCTTGACTTTCTTGTAAGCTTTGCCCAGCTTCAAGTGGTGGGTACATGCTGTCATTATAGAAACCCCAATGACCAGAAGTTTCCCACAGAGCCTTATTACCAATATGTGGCGATCTTACTAAATCGTAGCCGTTGTTTAGATGAGCCTTATACCAAAAATCTTCAATAATTCTCCATAATCTCGCTCCTTTAGGATGCCAAAGAGGTAGTCCAGCACCAACCATTTCGTCGATGTGGAATAAATCAAGCTCTTTACCCAGTTTACGATGATCTCTTTTCTCCGCTTCAGCCATTAAATTTAAGTAAGCGTCTAACTCTTCTTTGGTATCGAAAGCTAAACCATAGATACGGGTTAACATTTTATTTTTTTCATCACCCCGCCAGTAAGCACCAGCTAGCTTATCTAATTTAAAACTACCCGGTTTAATTGAACCAGTATTTTCCACGTGAGGACCGCGGCACAAATCTTTAAAAGTACCGACAGTATAAAAGCTAACTACAGTTTCGCCCTTAGCTTTTAAATCAGAAATAAGCTCTGTTTTGTAAGGGTCGTTGTTCTTTTGCATTTCAGCTAAAGCTTCGTCAATATTTTTTTCACTGCGTTCAAATTTAAGATTTTGTTTGGCAAGTCTGGCCATTTGTTTTTCAAAATCTCTTAAATCGCTTTCGGCAATTTTATTGTCACCAAAATCGATATCATAGTAAAAACCATTTTCAATCGATGGTCCGATAGCGAGCTTGGCTTCCGGATATTTTTCTAAAATAGCGGTAGCAAGTAAATGGGCCAAAGAATGGCGTTTTACTTCAACCGGCGACATTTCGTATTCATGTTCTTGCGACATGTGGTATAGAGTTAACCGTCATAAATTAGTCATTGGCTGTTCAAGGCATTAAAAAACCGCCCTGGTAACAGCACAAACGCTAAATTTATGCAGTGACCGGGACGGGATTAAGTAATCTCGCGGTTCCACCCGATTTTTTTCTTAGGTCTAAATAACTTAAGAAAACTCTTTTCAGATTGTTTTCCTTTAGTAGCTTACGCTATAGATTTCTCTAACCAGCTTGGTGGGCTAGTCAATCAGGACTTTTTAAGTATAACATAATATTTAGTAAATTCAAGAGTCACCCTTTAGCTACTGCCATTTTTATTACTCGACTAGCTCCAGCTCTAAGTAGCGTTTTCTCAGCTTCATTTAAAGTAGCACCACTAGTTATCACATCATCAACTAATAAAATAGTGCGTCCAGTTAAGTCTGATCCAATCCAATTAAAAGCATTACATAAATTAGC
This sequence comes from uncultured Gammaproteobacteria bacterium, assembly GCA_964510275.1. Taxonomy (GTDB): domain Bacteria; phylum Patescibacteriota; class Patescibacteriia; order Patescibacteriales; family UBA12465; genus JAEZRQ01. Next base: position 5,915 of record CAZEBE010000028.1, on the reverse strand, counting down.
GGCCCTTTTATCTTCAGATAATTCTGCCTGAGGGGTGGTTTTTTTATTTTTTATTAAATCTAAACTAAGTGGCCACCCATAATAATTACTTATTTCACGCGCTAGTAATTCGCTTTGATTAAAGCCGCGCCACTTTAAACGTTTTTTATGTAAGGGAATGGGGATAATTAAAATGTTATCCCATAATTTGCCACTAAAATTATCAATTAACATTTTTTGGTCGAGCGATTTTTTTAAAAAAGTAAAAAGTGGTTCAGTAAGTTCCTTGTTTAGCCCAAATTTAAAAGCGACGATTAAATCATTTAGTAGTTTATCTTTATATTCACCAGCAATAATTAAATCGGTAAAATTATATAACGCTCGTGGTTTTTCACCCTGATATAATTTTAAAGACGACAAACACTTAGAGCATAGCCAGGTATCATAAACACCGCAGCTGTAACATTTTTTAGGAAAAAATAAATTAAGTAAAAATATTTTTAAAGACATAAAAAACACCCCAGCTTAATTAGGAGGGGTGTTTTAAGCAGGTTCTTTATTATTTAAGTTTTATTTTATAAAGCAATCCGGTCGCTTTGTCTGAAAAGGTAAGTTGACTTTGCGCGTCATCAACAATTATTTTATCAATATTGTAACTACCTTCTGGGGAAGCGATTAGTTTTTTAACGCCAGTAGCTAAATCAATTTTATAAAGTTCATCACTGTTATCATCGGCTAAAGAACGGATAAGTCCGGAGCCATCTTCTAAATTAGTCGGCACAGCACAATAAATTTCGGTGTTGCTAGCAAAAGTGCATTTGTCTGCCCAAGTGTTGATTCCTAAGCTTTGGCGGTTATTATTTATTGTGTCACCCTGAGCATCAACAATCCAGAGTAATGGCTTCATGTTGCTATTGGTGTTATAAACACTGTAAAGCAAGCGTTCGCCGGTCTTTGACCATTCATAGGTTAAGCCGCGTCCTTCAACTGTCGTCGATTTAAAATTTTCACCGTTTAAACCAACAAAGAAAACTTCTTGACGGTTTAAATCTAAACTTTTTGAATAAGTAGCAATAATTTGATTATTGGGTGACCAATTAGTTTGAACCGTGTTGTTATTACCAATCTCTTCAATGTTAGTTACTCTGGAACCGTCTTCGGAGGCCTTTACTAAAAATCTATTATCTGGATCTAAGGCAATACTTTTAGCAATAATTTGGTTACTTTGTGGTGAGAAAGAGAAGTCTTCCCAGTGACTCGGGAAAGTTGTTTGTTTTTTTGTTTCGAAATTATAAAGAATTTTACTTTTATCAGGATATTCTAAAACTGCTTTATTCTTATCCGGTGACCAAGTAATTTCTGATACGTCATAGAAAACTTTGTCGCTGAGCTTACTGATGTTTCCGTTTTTATCAATTTTATAAAAATAACCATCGTCTTTATTGTAATACTGCACGCCGCCAGAGTTTGATAAGGTAGCGCCAATTCCTGGAGAGGTGGTTAATTTTTCTACTTTAGTGACACCACCTAAAGCAATTTCACTGACAGTGTTTTCGTCTGGTTGTTTTTCGCCAGTCACCCCAGGGATATTATTTATAATATCATTATTATTAGGAAAGGTGCCGGGTGCAGTGCTGGTAACTATTTGAGCTCCGCCAGGGGAAGCGATTGGTAGACCGCCACTAGTACTGGTGGTTATTTCTCCTTCAGGGGTTATGGTTAAAGAGTTACTAAAGAAGGTAATGTAGAGCAGGTAACCTAAAAGAAAAGTAATTATCAGGAAGCCGATTACCAAAAAAACTTTTTTGTATTTGGAAAATAAATTCATAAACTAATTTTTTATCTGACTTATTTTTTATAAGCACCTATCTCTTTGCCTTTATCTTACAATTATTATATAATATAAACTGATACATATCAAACTAATGAGTTTGTGATAGCCAGTTTATTTACGGGCTCAATTTAAATTTTATGGGTTTGTTTTCTAAATCAGACAATTCTTTTTTGGGAGTAGATATTGGCGACTCTTCTTTGAAAATGGTGGAACTTCAAAAAAAAGGCAAAAAAATATATCTAACTAATTACGCCTTTTCGGAAAATGTTAGCGATGTTAAGTTCACCAAAATTGATGATAGCGCTTATTTAGCTAAGGCAATTAACAAGGTCCGGGCGGAGGCAAAAATTGGTGCTAAGAGGGTAACCGCTTCTTTGCCGACTTTTGCGGTTTTTTCTTCAATCATTACCTTAACTGGAGTTGATAAAAAAAATATGACCGATGCGGTGCTTGAAGAGGCTAAAAAAGTTATCCCGCTACCGCTTGAAGAAATGAAAATTGATTTTAAAGTTATTCCTGAAGTTGATGATCAAAAAAATGCTATCAAATCAAACGTTCGTGTTTTTTTAACTTGTTCACCGCGTAAAATCGTTCGTAAATATATTGATATCTTTCGTCAGGCCAATTTAGAGTTATCCTATTTAGAAACAGAAACCTTTTCACTAGTTAGATCTTTAGTCGGAAATGATAAATCAACTGTAATGATTGTCGAAATTGGTGCCAATAGCACAGATATCTCCGTGGTTCGAGAAAGTATTCCCGTTTTAAACCGCAGTTTAGAAATTTGCGGCACTACAATTACTAAAACTTTGATGGAAAAATTATCGCTTACTTTTAATCAGGCGGAACAATTTAAAATCGATTTATCGCTGGCTGAAAAAAATAATGAACTCTCAGCCGTTGTTATTAAAACAATTTCTCCGATTATCAGTGAAATTAAGTATATGTTAGATTTTTATAATATGTCTAACACTAGTCCGGTTGAAAAAATAATTTTATCAGGCGGTAGTTCTTTACTTTCTAACTTAACAGTTTATTTAAGTGAAAAGTTAAATATTCAAGTAATTATTGGTGACCCTTTTAGTCGGGTGGTTTATTCCGATGAACTAAAACCAATAATTCACCAAGTAGGCCCTAGTTTGGCAGTGGCTGTTGGTTTAGCTTTACGTGATATTGAAAACTAATTTCTAACAATGAATTTTTTTAAAGAAAAATTTAATAAGAGCGCTAATAAAAATAATAATTTTATTAACCCTAAAGTTTTGGAAGTTAACTTGGTTAAAGACGAAGTTAGTGTAGAGTTTGATTGGAACAAACATTTATTATCTTTATTCTTGGCGTTACTAGTTGCCGGCTCATTTGTCGCGGAAATTTATTATGGCCTTGATTGGTGGCAAAAACAGGAGGAAGAAAGAACGGTGGTACTTAATAACGAACTACAATTAGTTGGTAGTCAGATAAAAAATATCAATAATAATTCTAAAGACTTTACTTCTTTTAAGGATAAATTGACCCTGACCAAGCAGTTAGCCGATTCACATATTTACTGGACAGACTTTTTTAATTGGTTAGAAAAAAATACTCTTAACTCGGTGGCTTATAGTGGTTTTTCTGGTGATATTTCTGGTGAGTATTCTTTGGACGCAACTGCTAAAACTTTTAGTGATATCAGCTGGCAGGTTAAAGCCTTTAAAAAAGATCCTTTCACAGATTTAGCACGGGTTGATTCTGGTTCTGCTAGTCGCCCTGGTGATGATGAACCAGTCGTTTCTAAGGACACCACTGTTTCCTTTTCTATAAATTTACAAGTTAAACCACAAATATTTTTCCGTCAGGCGGAATAATTAAAAATAATTATGATTGACAATGGTTTAGGTAAAAAAAATTATATCAATAGTTTACTTAATAATTACTTCAATTTATTTGTCGTTATTTTTGTGTCTTTTTTGTTGTTTCTTTCTTATTTTTTATTACTTAAACCTAAGGTTGATGAAACAACTAATGCTATTTCGGAAAACATCAGTTCCCATGAAAAATTACTTCAAGCCGAAAAAGAAAAATTAAGTAATTTACAGACAGCTTTAATTTCTTATAATAAAATTGATCCAATTGATTTGGCTCGGGTTAATGGAATTTTACCTAACGAGTATAATAAAGAAGCTTTGTATGGCGAGCTTGAAGAAATTATTAAACAAAATGGTTTTATTCTTACGGGAATTGATTTAAGTAAGGAGGGGGAAGTGGCAACTGATGAAAAAGCAACGCCGGTAAAACCTGAAGAAGTGGTTAAAGATAAAACCTCCAGTAAAATTGGTACAATTGATATTGATCTAAAAATATCTTCAATTGATTATGCCGGACTTAAAAATTTATTAGGTGTTTTGGAAAACAATCTAAGATTATTAGACATAAAAGAGTTATCACTTTCAGGGGGTGATTCAGTTTCCTTGAAGTTAAGCACTTATTATTATAAAAAATAAAAAATGAGACAGCAGCAATCTATAATTTTATACCTTTTTATCATCCTGCTTATTTTAGCTGGCCTTGGTTTGTTTATTTTTAAAAACAACGTTGCTGATTTATTTTTAAATTATGATACCGGCAATTTAACTTATGTTCCGCGAACGGCTGTTGGTAATGATTTGAAGTTAGACATTCTTCGAGATAGTCGAATTAAAAGCTTAAAAAATTATATTAGTGTTTTTGACTATGAAAATTTAGACAATAGTCAGAAAATTATTTTAGAAAATTCTAATAAGTCTGGTGATGTGGTTATTAGTAATCCTAATGAAACCGCAACCAGCACCACTAAAGCAACCACTACAAGCACTCCTCTTATTCGAGTTAGAGTGGGAAATAGTAACCCTTTTTTAATAAAAAAAGTTGCTAAGTAAAGCCTATGGAAAAAAATGAAAAATTACTTCAAGCTTTAGTTGATAAAGGTTTGCTTACGGCGGACAATATTACTGACCTTAAAAAAACTGGCGACAATCTTAAGGCTAACTTGGCCTCAATTTTGATTAATTTGAATTTTGTTGATGAAGAAGCGTTGACTAAGGTGCGAGCAGAACTGGCTGGTTTGCCTTATTATAATATTCAAAACGAAGAGTTACCAGAAGGAATTTTAAATTTTTTACCAGAAGAAATTGCTAGAACTTATAAAATAATTTGTTTTGGACGCGAGGAGAAAGTGATTAACATTGCTTTAGTAGAAGCGGATTTGAAGGCAATGGAAGCGGTTAACTTTTTGGCTTCCGGTGACCATCTGCGTCCGGTTTTCCATTTAATTTCTGAAAGCAGTTGGCAGCGTGGTATTAAACAATATCAAAAAATTGAAGAAGAAATTTCTACCGCGCTTGAAGTTAGGGCTAAAGAAGAAGGTGAAGAATTGGTACAAGTTAAAACTGATTCCGAAGAGGGAATTACTGATGAAGATATAAATAGTGCTCCAGTATCAAAAATCGTATCCGTTATTATTCGTCACGCCGTTGAAGCTCGGGCTTCTGATATTCATATCGAACCGTTCGCTAAGGAAAGTCGGGTTCGTTATCGTATTGATGGTATTTTGCACACTTCACTCACTCTGCCAAAGAGTATTCATACAGCTATTATTGCGCGTATTAAAGTTTTGGCTAAATTAAAATTAGATGAAACTCGTATTCCTCAAGATGGTCGTATCCGTCTAATTATTAACGGTCGCGAAATCGATTTTCGTGTTTCCACTTTACCTCTAGCATCGATGGAAAAAGTAGTTATGCGTATTTTAGATACTAATAAAGGTACACCGACTTTAGAATCACTTGGTTTTAACGCTAATACCTCAGCTTGTATTCGTCGCGGGATGAAAAAAACCAGTGGTATATTGTTGGTTACTGGGCCAACTGGTTCTGGTAAGACAACTACTTTATACGCAGTTCTTAGTGTTTTAAATCAAGAAAATGTAAATATCTCTACTCTGGAAGATCCAGTGGAATATGAAATGAAGGGAATTAATCAAGCGCAGATTAGACCAAAAGTTGGTTTTACTTTTGCTTCTGGTCTTCGTTCCTTACTTCGTCAAGATCCAAACATTATCATGGTGGGAGAAATTCGTGATGAAGAA
>CAZEBE010000027.1:0-8547 GCA_964510275.1 uncultured Gammaproteobacteria bacterium | reverse complement strand
AGAGGGGTTCGATTCCCCTTACCCGCTCACATAAGAAAAACAACTCCAGAAATGGAGTTGTTTTTTATATTAAAAAAAGAGGCTCCTTTTGAAGCCTCTCAAATTTATCTGTCTAATTCCTCAAGTAACTTTTTAGTTGTCATAGGCAATCTTCTGTAATTGATATCAATACTTTCGAGCGTCCCGGCAACTAGAACTTTTTGTTCAGGTACTTTTATTAGTTTTATGTCAGAGAATATTTGTCCAACATACTCTCCAAAATAATTTTTTAACTCTCCTAAAAGAATAAGATTATCTGGCATTTTTTCAGCATAGATATCTGGCAACTCGGCAGTTAAACTCTCTTCAATGACTGTAACGTCAAAATATCTTCCAAAGAATACTCTAAGGCATTCTTTGTAATCTTTGTTGAAACCAGCTATCATTAGTGATTTTTTGACAACTGTGTCGTTTTCGTTTTTTTGTCCCATCACTTTTTTGTATTTAATTGTTAATGAATTTATTAGGCAATATATCACTAATATATTTTAATGTCAACAACTCCGCAATGGTTCAATAGCTTAACAACGCCTTAGTGTTGACAATGGCGAGTATTTATTATATATTTTTTTTATTCTTAACAGTATTTATTAACAAAAAATTGTTTATCATGAGAAATGTGAAACCTTTTTATGAGTCCGTTATTGATCAATTAAATCGGTCAGTTGTGACTTTTTCTAAAACAAAAAGGATTGGTTTGTTTATTTGTCATTTTGTGACAGAAGTAAAAACCATCACAGAAAACATTATTGCTACCGAGATTCCTCGGGAGCATATTACGAGTTTAGTTTTTGGTCTGGAGGAGTTCTATAAGAATTTCGAAGACCAATATCCTCGCACCGAGGATGGCTGTGGCACCAAAAAAGAAAGAGCACTTATTGAAAAATCTTTGGCAAAAGCCATTGATAACCTGAAAAAGCGCCTGTAAAAAAAGAAAAAGGAGACCACTGAGTCAGTAATGATTTGGTGGTTTTTTTTAAGCTTATAACCATTGACGAAAGCAATATTTTCCGCTATAAATAGATAGTAACAAACATATTTAATTACAAATGACCTAAGCAGGGTCGTTTTTGGCTAGAACTCCCCGGTTTCAGCCCCAAATAAACAATGAGAATCAAATTTCACCGAACAGAGGCTAAAGAACAAATTTTCTTTAAGTCCAATAACCAGATTAAATCACTGCAAGTTTTTTTAATTGACGAAACTGGTGAAAGTATTGGCGTAATGGACACATCAGAAGCGATTCAAATGGCAAAAGATTTAGATTTGGATTTAGTTGAGGTTAATCCTAAAGGCAACCCACCAGTAGCTAAAATTGTTGATTTAGGACAGCTTAAATATGAGCGTGAAAAAAAGGCTCATAAACAGAAAATGCAACAGAAAAAGGTGGAAGTTAAAGCGGTTCGCTTATCTTTTAGAATTAGTGATCATGACACAGAACTTCGCCTTAATCAATCAATTAAGTTTTTAAGTAAAGGTGATAAACTTAAAGTTGAACTGCTCCTAAAGGGCCGTGAAAAACAATATCCGCAAAAAGCCGCGGAAATAATGAACGAATTTATTAATAAACTAAAAGCCGTACCAGACTTTAGTATTGAGCTAGAACAACCCTTGACAAAACAAGGTGGAAGATTTAGTATGATAGTAATCAATAAAAAGTAAGGATATCGTGAAATCAGGTTTCTACCTGTTTTTTTCTTGAAAAGTATGCCAAAAATAAAAACACACAAAGCTACTGTTAAACGTTTCAAAGTAACTGGAGACAATAAAGTTACTCAAAGAAAATCCGGACAAGCTCATAACAATGCTCATGAATCCGGTAGCACAACTCGTTCCAAGAGAATGGATTTGTCGACTACAAAAACCTTGACCAAGACTGTAAAGACTTTGGCCCAATTTAACTAACCAAATTATCTATTTAGAAAAATATGCCTAGAGTAAAGAGGGGTACTTCCCATGTTAAAAGAAGAAAAAACCTATTAGCCGATGTTAAGGGCTACATGTGGGGTCGTAAAAAATTAATTAAATTAGCTCGAACTGCACGTACCTTAGCTGGTGCTCATGCTTATACTGACCGTCGCAAGAAAAAACGCGATATGCGCGCTTTGTGGCAAATTAGAATTAACGCTTTTGTACGTGAATTCGATTTATCATACTCTCGTTTCATGGGCGCATTAAAAGCTAATAATATTGAAATCGATCGTAAAGTTTTAGCAGAAATGGCTATTAACAATAAGCCAGTACTTGCTAAAATAATCGAGAAAATAAAGAAATAATATGAATTGGATTAAGATTGCTCAAGTTGTTGTTTCTGTATTGCTCATGGTTGCTATTTTATTACAGAATCGCGGAGCTGGTTTAGGTTCAGCTTTTGGCGGATCTGGTGGTGTTTATTTGACCAAACGTGGTCTTGAAAAGAAGCTTTTTATTGCTACTATAATTTTAGCTGTTATATTTTTTTCTTTATCTATTCTCGGCATTATTCTCTAAGTTTTTGCCAACGTGAAACCTCTTAAAACCAAAAAAGAATTATTGGCTGTTATGGGAAAAACTCGTAGTCGTTTTTCGAAATTTTTTGGAAAAACAACTAGTTTTTTGTTAAGAAAAAATAATCAGGCAACCGCTGATAAAAATTTAGTTTATACTTTAGCTTCTAGTAAGATTCCTAGTAGTCAGCAAATGAAACATTTGAATAAAACTCTTTCTAAAAAAGAGAGTTTGATTATTAAAATTGCCTTAGCTATTGTTTTAGTAAATCTTGCTTATTTAGGTTTTCGTTTTTATAACAATCACGTGACGGTTTTACCCTTATCTGGCGGCGTTTATCACGAGGGGGTTCTTGGTTATCCTAAAAACATCAATCCTTTATATAACAATCGCGATGTTGATCGTGATTTGTCACAGCTTATTTATTCGAGTTTGTATCGTTATAATGAAAATGGACAACTAGTTAATGATTTAGCCGAAGGAGTTGAAACCAGTGACAACAAAACTTTTATTGTTACTTTGAAAAATAATGTTAAATGGCATAGTGGTGAGGTTTTAACAGCTGATGACGTTGTCTTTACTTTTAGTTTAATTACTAATCCTAATTACGGCTCTCCTTTGCGTAAGAATTTCTCTTCAGTTAGTGTCGAAAAAATTTCTAATAATCAGGTTAAATTTGTTTTACCTTCTGCTTACGCTGCTTTCCCCGGTTTGCTTACTTTTGGTATTATGCCTCAGAGCGTTTGGGAAAATATTTCTTCAGAGACAATTGGATTAACTGAGCTTAATTTAGAACCAATTGGTTCTGGACCATATAAGTTCAAGTCTTTACTAAAGAACAAACAAGGAGAACTTAAAGAATATCGTTTAGTTGCCAACAATGATTATTATGGTGCTAAACCTTATATCAAGGAGGTTGTTTTTAACTTTTACCCAGATATAAATGAACTTATTGGTGCATTAAATAATGGAGATGTTGCTGGTATCGGGTATCTACCCTTAGAACAGAAACATTTATTGATTGCTCAAAACTCTCTAAATTTTCACACCCTTAGTTCATCTCAGGAGGAATCAATCTTTTTTAAAACTGATAATAATAAAAACTTAGCTGACTTGAAAGTTCGTCAAGCCTTAGCTTTGGCGATTGATAAGAATTCTTTAGTTAAGGAATTGTTTGAAAATTTTTATAAGACGATTGACGGACCACTTTCAACAACTTCTTTCGCTTATAATGATCAGATTACTAAATATAATTATGATGCCGCTTTGGCCAATGCTAAACTAGATGAGGCTGGTTGGCAAAGAGTTATTATAAGCGCTGAAAATTTAAATTCTGACGCCTTAGAGGTTAAAGCAATTATCGCTTACGCCAGCTCGACCTCAGAAAAACCAGAGGGTGTTTGGCGTTTTAAAAAAGACAAAAAAAACAACGTTGCTTTACTAACCGTTAAATTAAGTGCAATTGATAATAATGATTCTTTAATAACCGCTAATCGCGTTAAGGTTTATTGGGATGCTATTGGGGTTCATACAACACTGAACGTTGTTGCCGCTTCTGATATTGCTAATTTAATTTCTTCACGTGATTTTGAGGCTCTCTTGTTTGGTGAAGTACTTGGCGGTGACCCAGATATTTTTGCTTTTTGGCACTCTAGTCAAGCTAGTGGCAAAGGGTTAAATATTTCCGGTTATAAAAATGATAAAGTCGATGAACTTTTAGAAAGCGCTCGAATTAGTGCGGATAAAGATTCTCGAATTAATAATTATAAAGAAGTTCAACGCATTATCACTGATGAACTTCCAGCTATTTTTCTTTACGAAAAAAACTATATATATGTACAGAGCAAAAAGGTTAAGGGGTTTAGTGCTACTGCTATTGTAAACGCCTCTGATCGTTTTGCCGGTATTAACAATTGGTTCTTAAAATCTCGGAATAAATTTTCTTGGTAACCAATTCTAAATTTAAAAATTATCTCTCTAACGATAAAATAATTAAGGAATTTTTGTCTTTATAATTAGCTTTTTGCTAAGTTTTTAAAACATAAATTTCAATTCTTACATGATAACTAAATATAAATCGCCAGCAGCTTCGTCTAGCTCATTTTCGTCTGGCAAAAAATCGAGTGATGATTCGGTCGTTTTTCGACCAAGTCAATCAAACAGTTTTTTTAAGGGACGTAAGCCAGTTAATCCTGGTGTTTTAAGTGACCCCTTAAATATTGATGCAATTTTAAAAGAAGATAAGGCTTTTTTACAACGCGAAGGAAAACCTGTGGTTGGTCAAAACAACTTTAAAAAACCTCAACCGGTGGCCAATACTAAACCAGCGGCTACTCCAGTAAAAAATTCTTACAACAATCGTCCAAACAATAACTATCGTGGACGGGTTAATACCAACTCAACTCAACCTGTCGCCCCTCGCCAAGTTTTCAACCAACAAGTTGGTAAAAATAATTTACGCGTGATGGTAATGGGCGGACTTGAAGAAGTTGGTCGTAACATGACCATTTTTGAATGTAATAAAGAAATTATTATTATTGATATGGGTTTGCAGTTTCCGGAAGAAGATATGCCTGGTATCGACTATATCATTCCTAACGTTACTTACTTACAAGATAAAAAAGATTGGATTAAGGGCGTAATTATTTCTCATGGTCACTATGATCATATTGGTGGTATTCCTCACATTATGGGCGAAATTGGTAATCCCCCAATGTTTATGGGTAAGCTTACCGCTGGTTTAGTTCGTAAACGAAATCTTGAATATAAGAGTGCTCCAGTTTTAAAGATTAAAGAAGTTGATGATACTTCCAGTATTAAATTAGGTAATTCTTTTACAGTAGAGTTTTTAAGAGTTAACCACTCAATTCCAGATTGTTTTGCGACAATTATTAAAACCCCGCTTGGTGTTTTAGTTCATACTGGTGACTTTAAAATTGATTTTACTCCGGTTAACGATAAGCCAGCTGATTTAAATCGCATGGCTCAGCTTGGTGCGGCTGGCGTAAGACTTTTGATGTCTGATTCAACTGATGCTACTCATCCTGGTTATCAGGTTTCCGAGTCTTACATTGGTGAAGAGATGGGAAAATTATTTGAAAAGATTGAAGGTCGTATTATTATCGGTACCTTTGCTTCGCAGTTATCTCGTGTTCAGAAAATTTTTGATTTAGCTGAAAAATATGGTCGCCGTGTTTCTCTTCAAGGACGCTCAATGTCGACTAACGTGGAAGTGGCTCACGAAATTGGTTACTTAAAGTTTAACCCTAAACTTTTAATTGATGATAAGGATTTAAATAAGCTACCTGACAATAAAGTTATTATTGTGGGTACTGGTGCTCAAGGTGAAAGTAATGCCTTTTTAAGTCGTGTGGTTAACGGTGAACATCGTACGGTTAGCATTAAACATGGTGATACAGTTTTATTTTCATCTTCAGTTATTCCAGGAAACGAACGCTCCATTCAAAATTTAATGGATAGAGTTGTTCGTCAAGGGGCTAAAATTATTCACTATAAGATGTTAGATATTCACGCTGGTGGTCATGCTAAAGCGGAAGACTTAAAATTAACCATGCGTTTATTCAAGCCTGAATATTTCATGCCGATTGAAGCTAATCATTATATGTTGCGCGCTCATGCGGAGCTTGCCGAACAAGTTGGTATTCCAAAAAATAAAATTTTTGTAGCCGACAATGGACAAGTTGTTAGTTTTAAAAATATCGGCGGAAAAGTTGAAGGAACTCTAACTGATGAAAAAGTGCCAACTGATTATGTGATGGTTGATGGTCTGGGTGTTGGTGATATTTCCGAAATCGTTTTACGTGACCGCAGAATGATGTCCGAAGATGGTATGATTGTGGTCATTGCTACTATTGATGCTCACACCGGTGATATTATTGGTAATCCAGATTTGATTTCTCGAGGATTTGTTCATATGAAAGAAAGCCGAGACTTAATTGAGAAGACTCGCATGAGAGTTAAGAAGATTATTAAGGATAAGAACTCGGCTACTGTCGCTGATGATGATTATATTAAAAATAAAATCAGAAATGATATTGGACAATTCTTGTTTACCCAAACTAAGCGTCGCCCAATGGTGTTACCGGTAGTTATAAAAGTATAATATCGCCACTTAATAAAAAGCCAGTTTAAACTATGATAAAGTTAGCAGCCAAAAATATAAAATGGTTCGTCTTACTGATACTAGTGATAGCCGGCTTTTTTGTTTACGCCAATTCTTTGCCGAATAAATTATTTTGGGATGATGATGACATGATTACCAATAATATTTATATTAAAGACTGGTCATATTTACCAAATTATTTTTCTGAGAATTTAATTGCTGGTGCTGGGCAGGTTTCTAATTATTGGCGACCATTACTTTTAGTTTCGTTTGCGACTGATTATCACATTTTTGGTTTAAATCCTGTCGGCTATCATTTAACTAATTTATTTTGGCACGTTTTATCAGCTTGGCTTATTTATTTATTATTTTATAAGTTAAGTAAAAAACATTGGTTATCTTTTTGGCCAGCTTTTTTATTTTTAGTTCATCCTCTCCAAACCGAAGCGGTAACTTATGTTTCTGGTCGTGCCGATCCAATGTCGACTGCTTTAGTTTTGTTATCACTACTTAGCTATGTTTTATATCGTCAAAGTAGTAAAAGGTGGGTATTAGTTTTTAGCTTTGTTTCTTTTATTTTATCTTTACTGGTTAAAGAGCAAAGTATAATGCTACCCGCTTTAATTTTTATTATTGAATTTTTCTTTTTCTTTGATAAAAATAAGTGGCGCGAAAGTTTAAAAATATTTTTACCTTTTGCTTTTATTTCAATTGCCTTTTTTTTGGTCAGAATTTTCTTTTTAAATTTTAACGACTTACTATCCGGCGTTGATTATGTTGGTAATTATGATGCTAGTTTAACAACTAGACTTTTAACTTTTACTTACGTTTTTCTAAAATATATACAGCTTTTGTTTGCACCGTTTAATCTTCATATGGCTTATGAAATTAGTCCCGTGACCTCATTCTTTTCTTGGTCAGTCGCTGGGTTTATTTTAATAGTTGGTAGCTTCGTTTATTTAATAAAAAAATATTGGCGTGAAGACAAATTATTGGTTTTCGGCTTAGCTTGGTTTTTTATTTTACTACTACCGCGAACTAATATTATTTCGATTAACCGTCCTTTGTATGAGCATTGGTTGTACTTACCAATGGCCGGATTTTGGTTGGCAATAATTTTACTATTACAAAAGACCAAGATAAAAAATCAGTTATTTATTATTCTAAGTGTGCTTAGTGTTTATTTTGTGGTTTTGACTGTCGTTCGTAATTTAGACTGGCGTGACCCGATAACTTTCTATGAAAAGAATTTAAAATATACTCCAAGTAGTTATATCCAGCACAATAACCTAGGCATGGCTTATGCTGACGCTGGTCGGACTCAAGAAGCCATCAAAGAATATCAAACCGCTATTTCTTTGGCTGATATCTATCCGCAGGTTCATTATAATCTGGGCAACTCTTTGGTGGTGATTAATAAAATTAAGGAGGCTGAAGTAGAATATTATAAAGCAATTAAGATTAGCCCAGGCTTTTCTTTGCCTTATGTTAATTTATTAAATATCGCTATATCTCAAAAGGATGAACATAAGCTTGAAACAATCTTAAGTAAGGTTAAGGAAAATTTTTCAGAAGAATATTATTTAAACCAGACTTTTTATTGTTATTATCACTTTGGAGACGGCGTTAAGGCTAGAAAAATTGGCCTAGAGTTGATTAAAAAGTACCCTAAAAATAAGGAGATTGGTTTGTTAATGTTGAATATTAGGTAATCCTTCTGCTCTTGCCAAATCCCTAAAAACCTGTATAATTAGGATTAATTAAATAAAGGCTCAAATAAATACCTTAGGCAATAAGAGTGAAATTATCACTCCCGGGCGCCAGAGGACTGTCTCGCAAGAGATGGTTAAGACCGCTTTTTTTATTGTTAAATTTAGAAAGTAGTCTCACAAAAATAT
>CAZEBE010000026.1:0-8785 GCA_964510275.1 uncultured Gammaproteobacteria bacterium | reverse complement strand
AAAACTTTTTTAATATATTATTATTTTTATTATATCATTTAACAAGAACTAATATCTAATTATTGTTTCTGGCAAATACTTAGCAAAACTGTTAGCTGCCTTTTTAACATCACTAGCGTTTGCCGGCAAAACATCCAATAGGCGATATTTTAAACCCAACTCTTTATATTTATGAACACCTAAATTGTGATAAGGTAAAATTTCTAGTCTTTTTAAATATTTAAATTGACTCAAATATTTAGACATTGCTTCTAAAAACTCCGTCTGATCCGTCCAGCCTGGAACTAAAACATAGCGAATCCAAAAAGGCTTCTTGCTTTGTTCTCTAAAATTAATCATTTGCAAAGTCTTTTCATTTCCCTGTCCAGTTAAATTCTGATGGCAATCATTGTCAAAATGTTTTAAATCAATTAGAGCTAAATCGGTAAAAGACAATAAATCTTTAACGTCATTTGTTAAAATCGAACCATTGGTATCAAGGGCCGTGTTAAAATTATTTTTTTTAGCCTCTTTGAAAAGTTCTATCAGTTCTTTGGCTTGCAGAGTTGGTTCTCCACCCGAAACAGTCAGACCACCGCCATTTGAAAAATAAGGCCGCTGATCTTTTAATAACTCTATAATTTCGGACACACCCGTCTCACGCCCACCATTTAAACTAATTGTATCTGGATTGTGACAATAAGCACAGTTAAAATTACAACCCTGTAAAAAAATAACCAAGCGAATGCCTGGACCTTCGTGAGTGCCAAAAG
Organism: uncultured Gammaproteobacteria bacterium; assembly: GCA_964510275.1. Classification (GTDB taxonomy): domain Bacteria; phylum Patescibacteriota; class Patescibacteriia; order Patescibacteriales; family UBA12465; genus JAEZRQ01. The sequence goes on along the minus strand of CAZEBE010000026.1, from coordinate 8,033 downwards.
TTTCCAGTGAGTGAATTTTCATAAGTAGTTACAGTTTTCCAGCAAAAAGAGGCTTTACCTGCCTCTTTTATGCGCTGTTATTTTAGCAATTATCTTAAAACTGGGCAAGTCTAGAAAAATTAAGAAAAATTAACGATTTTATGAATAGCGTGATGATCCAAACTACCTTTAAGTTCATGAACTTGAATTTTACGCAATTCTTTAAAGGTTTTTTTCCGTGACAAAACTCCGTTAATAATTAAGCTGGAAATCCAAGTACCACTTAACAAATGAGGTAGCATTACATAGTCCGCACCCGCCTCATACATTTTTTCTAAATATTTTTTATTATAAAGAGTGCAAATAATAGTTGGTTTCTTTTTTCTAGACTTAAGATAATTAAGAAGAACTAATTGATCTTCTGGAGAATGGACAGTTGAAATAATAATCTTAGTCTTATCAAGTGGTAGTGATTTTAAAAATTCCATATCTGACATATCACCAAAAAAAGAACTTATATCATGATCGGTTAAGCGAACCACATTCTCTGGATTAAAATCAATTGCCGCAAAGCTAAAGCCCACATCTTTTAAAGCATTACCAACTTTCCAGCCAGTGCGGTGGTAGCCAAAAACCATGGCATCAAAACTTTCTTTACTATTTTCTTTCTGGATATTTTTATCATGCCCAAATTTTAAAAATAGTGGTAGTAAAAAATTATAAATTTGCGCGTTATAATTTATCAAATAAGAAGAAACAAAAATAGTAATAATAATTGCCACTGTGAAAATTGACAATTCCGCACCGGAAATTGCCTTAGTAGAAACCGCCGCCAATAAAATAATAAAACCAAACTCACTAAGCGGAACCGCTGTCAGGGCTGATAAGAAACAATTTCTTCTAGTAAAACGGAGCGCCCTAAAAATAATATACAAAACTAGAGGCTTGATTAGAATGATAAATAAAGACAATAGAAGTGCTGGCAATAAAATAGCTTTGGGGTCGCTAAAATCCGCCATGCTGCCCAAAATTATAAAAAATAAAATGATAAAAAAATCTCTAAGCGGTTTCACTCGACTGACAATTTCTGGTTGATATCTAGATGCCCCCAGGGTAATACCAGCAATCACTGCCCCTAGTTCCAAAGATAAACCACTCCACAACATTAGCGAGGCCAAACCAAAGCACCATGTCACCGTAAAAATAAATAAAAATTCCCCCGAAGAAGCAATTTTGTCTAATATTTTTGGCAGTAAAAAGTTATACCCGACCACAAGCAACAAAACAATGCCAATTATTTTGTAAAGACTCAGTAGAGTAAAACTAACCGCCTCACTGGGATAAAAAATACTCAAACCAAATAAAATAATAACGGAAATCAAATCCTGAATTAGCATCACGCCAATGGTATAGCGACCATAAACCGATTCTTCATCACGTTTATCATTTAATAACTTAAGAGTAACAATCGTGCTCGAAAAACAAGCAGCCAGGGACAAAAAAATTGAACTGCTAAGACTTAAATTAAACAAAGAACTAATAAAAATAAAGATTAGAACAAAGTTTAAAATAAATTGGAATAAGCCGATTATCAAAGAACTTCGTCCAATTTTTTTTAGATATGAAAAGTTTAATTCTAAACCAACGATAAATAACAACAAAACAACCCCCAAATTAGAAAATGCATGATAGACACTAGCGTTACCGTGCAACAAATTCAAAAGCGCTGGCCCACAAATTATTCCTGATATCATGTAGGCCACAAGTAGCGGCTGTTTTAAAGAGCGGATAATAAAAGCCAATGAAACAGTAACCGCAAGCATGATGCTAATTTGCAAGAAAAGATTATTTTCCATGAGTTTATTATAAATTATTTATTTTTTAACAAAAAAACGAGACCCTTTTTCAATTGCAGTTTTTAACAAAAAACCAAGACCAATAAAAACAAAAAAATACAGCGACAAGGCTAACCAGGCTGGTAAATACTTAAACAGAAAATCATAACGATACATCAGTGGCCAATGAAACATATAGATTTCATAAGAAAAAATTCCTAGCCAGTAAAAAACTTTTATTTCGACGCGCTTAATAACAAACAAAGTAATTAGTAATAAACTAGTAATAATGCTAGTTCCTTCTTCAATTATCGCTTTGTCTCCAACACCTGAATTCAAAAAGAAATAATAAATCACTGCTAACAAAACAACAACCGAAAGGCTTCGCCAAAGACTTTTATTTTTTAGTTTAGCTAAAACACCGTCAATCTTTGGCCACAAACTCGAACCATTAAAGAACCAGCCCAAAATAATTCCTAAAGGAAAAGCAATTAGATGCACGCGATAAAGATGCAAAACATTGTTTAAGAATTCTGGCTGAAGCTTAATCAATAAAAAGGTTAGCGTATAAATTAAGATTGCTGAGAACCAAGGGGCTTTTTTAATAAATACCAACGGAAACATCAGGTAATACATAACTATCCAAGTGAAATACCAAAAAGGAGCATTAACATCCTGATACAAATCAGCATGACTAAAAAAGCCTAAGAAAGATTTAATTACATAAACTAAACCATAATTTAAATGTAAAAAGCTATAATCAATAACAAAAAAAGTAATCAGACAAAGCCAAAAAGGAATAAAAAGATTAAGCAAACGACGTTTATAAAAACTCCCAACCGAAAGTGGTTTGCGCAACGCACTAGAAACCAAACCGTAACCAGACAAAATTAAAAATAAATTAACCCCCACGCCAGCCATTGTTGACAATGGATGTAAAAAACTCGAATCGCTAACTAAAGCATAAGCGACATGAGCCAACACAATAGTTAAGATAGCCAAGCCTTTAAGCTCTTGAGAAACTGAAACGCCAAAAAAATCTGTCTCCGTTTTTTTTCGAAGTGACAGAATTAGCGCCACGATTAAAACAGCCGAAAATAAATAAGTTTGAACAAGTGGATTACTGATTAAGACGATCATAAATTATATCGGCCCACAACTGATAACCGTAAGCTGAGGGATGAAATGAATCAGCGGCATAATGCGAGCCGTCTGTTTTAAATAAATCTTTAGTAGGCGAATTTAAATCAATATACTTTAAATTATACTGAAGCGATAATTCTTTAATAATTTTATTGTATTCATTAGTTTCAGTTTCAAAATAATAATCGAGTGGTGGTACAATTGTAGTCTTAGAACCAATATAAGGAATATTGATTAAATAAATTTTAGCGGTCGTTTCTTTAGTTAATCTATCTAAAATGTACTGATAATTTTGTTTAAATTTTTCCTTACCAATGTGATTATGAATATCATTTACGCCAATAAGCAAGGTTACTATATCTGGATTGTTTTTAATTGCTGGCTCAAGCAATTCATCAATTAAGTCTTGAGTTTTGTAACCAGAGACTGAAAAATTTTTTAAACTGATATTTGTGTCCGCGGTCGTCATTTTAATCGCTAAAAGATAAGGATAAGTTTCTTCATAATTAAAAGCTCCAGCGCCAGCGGTTAAGCTGTCACCCAGAGAAACGTAAGTAGTTGTCGCTGTTTTATCATTTATCATAGGTAAATCTTTTTGAACTGGCTCTATTAAACCGCCCTGACCAATTCGATAATAAATAAAAGCATTAGCCGTGTATAGGTAAACGACAAAAATAGCCAGTAAAATTATCGGGTAATAAATAATCTTATTCTTTAACATAAATATAAATTTATTCTATCATTTTTTAAAAAATTAAACTATAATTAATCCATTATGCGAGTCCCTATTAGAAAATCAGATAAATATACATATCTCAAAACCGATCCCTTCATTACCCAGGAGAAGTTTGACGAACTCACAAAAAAACTTGAGCGCTTAATAAAAATAAATCGCCCCCGAGAAGCTGAAGAAGTAAAAAGATTAGCCCTAATGGGTGATTTTTCAGAAAACGCCGGTTATCAAATTGCCAAAGGACGACTTCGCGGCATTAACCAAAGAATTTTAGATATTGAAAATTTGCTTAAAAACGCTGAAATTATTCGATACAATAAAAACAACGATCTTGTTCAGATTGGAAACTTTGTCACCCTAAGTCGCGACGGTAAAGAAAAGGAATATCAAATTCTTGGCTCCGAAGAAACCAATCCTGGAGCGGGTATAATATCGCACAATTCCCCACTCGGTTCGGCTTTAATTGGAAAAAGAATCGACCATGAAATAGATATAGATTTAGGCGACCGAAAAGTAACTTATAAAATAATCAAAATAAGATAAAACCTCTTCCATTAACTGGAGGAGGTTTTTTTAATTAACTGTAATTTTTCTAAACGACTTAAATTTTTAACCTCATGTTCTCGTTTAGAAGCAGCTGATCTATCTTCAAACTGTTCACTATAAACCAATTTGACTGGACGTCGTGCCGCTGTATACTTAGCACCTAAATTAGAAAAATTATGCTCTTTAAAACGTCGCACCAAATCAGTCGTAATTCCGGTGTAAAGCGTATTATCGGCACACCTAAGTAAATAAAGATAATACATACTAAATATTAAAATAAATATTCAATAACTAAACCGGCCACCACACTAATTCCAAACAATAACCCAATTATTTTAAGAATATCTTTTTTATCCTCATCTTCTTTAAATAAAACCAGAATACCAAGACCGCCCGAAGCTGATAAACCAGCAATAACAGCTCCATAAGAAATCGCCCCTTCCAAATACAACTCAGTAATCGCCACAGAAGCGGCACAATTAGGAATTAAGCCAATTAAAGCGGCGATTATTGGCTGCCAAAAAGTATTATTTAACAACAAAATCGCTAATTTATCTTCACCAATATAAAATAATAACCAGTTAATAGCGAAAGTGGCTAAAAAAATAAATAAAATAATTTTAGCCGTATGTTTTATGGGGTGCCAAATAATCTCGTGATAATTAAATTTCTTTGCTTCAGCACTAGTGCAATGACCACAGCAAGCTGACTCCTCAACCACACATTCATGATGATGCCCCTCTTCGAGAATTCCTTTAGAATAATTATCAATATGATTTAAAGTTCTTTTGTTGGATTTTCTAAATAGAATATCAACTACATAGCCAGCAATCAAAGCGATAACGAATTTAGTCAAAAGCAAAGGCCAAATTAAATGAATCTTATCTGGCTGAGATAAAATGACCGGAATGGCCTCATCTGAGGTTGATAACAAAACTGCTAAAAAAGTACCAATAGTTACTAATTTCTGAGTATACAAAGCGGCGGTTACTACCGAAAAACCGCACTGAGGAAAAGCACCAGCCAAAGCCCCCAAAACCGGTCCGGCATTTCCCGCCCGTTGAATTTTTTTACGAATTAAACTACCAAATTTATATTCAACAAGTTCGATTCCAATATAAATAAGTAACAAAAAAGGAACCATTTTTGCGGTATCAATTAAAGCATCTAGTAATAAGTCAATCATATATTTGTATTTTTATTAAAAGATATTAACACGAAAACTAATTGTTTTCTAGCCCCTGCCCTAGCGTTTGACTTAATTTACTGTTTGCGATATACTTGACTAATCAAATACTAATCAATTATAAAAAAATATGACCAAAACAAATTCAACCGTTAATTTCTTTTTAGAAATGACAAAATTTCAAACAAAAATAGTAAGACGTTTAGACAGCGGTTTAAATGGTATTAGTTTAAACGAATTTATTATCATGTATCACTTAAGTCAAAATTCAGATGGCAAAATGCGTCGAGTTGATTTAGCTGATAAATTGGGGCTAACCGCCTCTGGGATTACCAGATTACTGCTACCTATGGAAAAAATAGGTCTAATTGTCAGAGAGTCTGACAAAAATGATGCTCGGGTTAGTTATGTCGTACTGGCTCGCGGCGGTCAAACTAAATTTAAAGAAGGCTTAGAAAGAATAGAGCTTTTTGGCGAAGAACTAATTCCCGCCACCAAATTAAAAAAAATAGAAGAAACAACAAAACTAATTAACGACTTAAGCCGCATTATTTAAAAGAAATGAATAGATTAAATAGACGGTTGCTAAATTTTCCAGCATAAGCAAAGGAATGCCTAACAAAAAATACCATTTCTTAGTTTTATGTCGAAAAACAAACATGCCGGCGTAGACGCCAAAACTAGCAAAAATAGTCGCCAAGAAAAATAACACACCTTCAGAAATTCTAGGAGCGCCATAAATCGCTGATTTTATTTTATCAACCCACATAATTGCAAAAGCAATTAGGTTAATGGTGATAAGCGGTCCGATTATATAAAGATAATTCATATTATTTAGCCCAAACATAATGATCACCTTTAGGCGACTTCTTTTTTTTCATTGGACGAGTCTCAACTTTAGGAATGTTCTTGGGAAAAGTGGAAGTTGTAATTATTGGTCTAGCTTTTTTAGTTTTAGTCTTCCCTTTTGCTTTAGGCAAATATCTTGGATCTGGAATGGCCATATATTATTTTAAGTCTAAGCAACTAAAACATAGTTTCCTTAGTTTTTAGACGATGTGTTTTTTAGAATTTTATAAACTTCTCAGGATTATATTCCTAAGATTAGTTGCAAGTTATTCAATTGATTGAAAAAAATCACAATGAGCTGTTGGCGGCACTTCGGTCTGGGCTTCCTTACAGTAACCACCAGAAAAGCTAGTACACATCCGACATTGCTTATCTTCGTTGTAATAATCTTCAACGTAGTCAGCTTCAATTTCGTGAGCCATAAAATTATTTTTATTTTTTAATAAGTAAAGATATTATAACATTTTTGCCTGTTAACATAAAATTACCAAATAAAAAGAGGTGATTCATTTTGAACCACCCTCTTTAAATCTCTAGACACATCAACATCATTGTCATGAAGAATAATAATAAAAAAGATATAATGGTGGCTAATTTAGAAACCTTTTTTATTATTTTATCAATTTTGATCTTACTTTTTCGGTTTGAAAACCAAAGATAGGTAAAAATAAAAATACCTACAAAAGATATCGAACCACCCCAGAAATAAAACGAATTTTCCGAGTTAGCTCCAGGCAAAAGGGTAAAAAACCAAAAAGAAGACAAAATTGTTGTCATTCCAATAAAAATTAGAAACAACAACTTTCTTGATCTCCAAAATCGTCGACTAATTAAAGCCGAAAATATCAAAAGATCTAAGATAAAAAAAGTTAAAACCACTACTTTTTCCATGATTATTTTATTTTAAGTTATAAATGTTCTGATTAGATTTTTATACTATCATTAAAATAGATTTATGTCAACTTCACAATAAAATGAAAAATGTGCCAGTGTTTCAAGGCGCCACCAAGCGCTAAATCGTCTTTTTCTTCTTCTCTTAATACAATTACACCAAAACCACTTAACATTTTTTCAATATCTTCTCTTCTAAAAACACTAACGTCTTCTAATTCACTCCAAGAATCTTTACTACCAAAAAATTGTCCAGTAAAAACACCATCAGATTTTAAAGATTTTTTAATATCTTCTATTACTCGAGCAAGCTCATCTTTGTTAATAAAAGGCAAAATAAATTGAGCACTTATTAAATCAAAAGTGTTTTCTGGAAAATCATAATCTTCTATCTTTGTTTTATTAAAAATAAAAGCGGAATTATTAATTTTTTCTGCCTCCTCAATATCGACCGCGACAACGTTATTAAAAATTGTTAATAAGTATTTGGTGTCATTAAGCGCTCCCGAACCCAAATCTAAAGCGGAATCTTTATGAGAAACAAAATCTAGCGCTTCAATTAGCAAGCGACGCGGGGCTTTATTTTTAGTTAGGCTAATATATTTCGGCCAATTAGGCATTTTATTTTATTTCTTTATTTTTTTTACACCTCTAAAACCAAGAAATACTAAAATCAAGATGAATGCTTTAAGCCATAAATTACCTGGCCAGCTAAAAAATTGTTTAGTCATCGGAGTCATCGTACCGACTAATAAATGAACAAAAATTCCTATTGGCAGAGTTAAAAAAAGCCAATTTATTTTAGGAATATAAATTTTCATTTTGAGAAATAACTTTGAAAGTGCTGGTGAGAGCAAAAATATTCCCAAAA
>CAZEBE010000025.1:0-9280 GCA_964510275.1 uncultured Gammaproteobacteria bacterium | reverse complement strand
GGGAATCGAACCCTCATAACCAGCTTAGAAGGCTGGTGTTCTATCCATTGAACTACGGGCGCCTGCTTTTTTAATATCAAAATCTTTCTAGATTCTACAAGATATTGCTATATAAGTCAATTAGTTAAAAACTAAGAAAAATCTCTCTGTTTCCAAGCTTCAAAGATTAAAATTGCTGCCGAAACCGAAACATTTAAAGAATCTATTCCTGGTTTCATCGGAATTTTAATTATCTCATCAGAGGCCGCAAGCCATTCTTTGCTTAATCCCGTTGCTTCGGTTCCCAGTAAAATAACCGCCGATTCTTTATAATTTACTTCCACATAGTTTTTAGCCCCAACTAAAGCAGCGGCAAAAACTTTTATTTGCTTTTCTTTTATAAAATTAATAGTATCTTCTCGGCTAGCAACAATTACTGGTAATCTAAAAATCAAACCTTCGCTCGCTCGAATTACATTAGGATTATAAATATCTGTTTGTTCGTCATTGATAATTACAGCATCAACTCCGGCCGCATAAGCACTTCTCACTATCGCTCCTAGGTTACCAGGCTTCTCCACAGCTTCTAGAATGACGATGAGCGGATTCTTTTTAACTTTGAGTGTCTCTAGTTCTAAAATTTGTGGACGGGCCACAGCGAGCACTCCAGCCGCTTTTTCTTTATAGGAAATTTTTTTGTAAACAGCTTCTGAGACATAAGAAGTTTTAACGTCAGAAAAATCAGAAAAATCTTCATCCACGATTTCTGAACAAATAAAGATTTCGGTAATTATAACGCCCCCATTTAGAGCTTCTTTAATCTCTCTTAAACCATCAATTATAAAAAGGCCTTTTTTTTTGCGCTCCCGGCTTTTCTCTTGGAGTTTAACAATATTTTTGATTCTAATATTTTGTTCACTTGAAATTATTTCCATATAAGTTATTATAACATACTGGTTTTATGTTATACTATATAAAAATAAATACAATATTATGCCTATACCTCAATTAAAAAACAAACCTGACTTTGCTCAAGAAGTAAATAAGCCCTGGAAAAAATCGCCAACTAAAAAAACTCTTTGGCAAAAAATTTGGTTTAATCGTAAAAGATTGGCCGCCTTATTAACTATTTTTATAGCCTTCTTTGCTTTAGCTGCCTTTATTGGAATTGTCTGGTTAAGTCATGATCTACCAAATCCGAATCAATTAATTAATCGTGAAGTGGCTCAAAGCACTAAAATCTATGATCGCACCGGTGAACATGTTTTATACGAAATTCATGGTGAACAGAAAAGAACTTTAGTTTCTCTTAATCAGATTCCGCTTTATGTTCAAAAAGCAACAATTGCTATTGAAGATAAAAATTTTTATAAGCACGGTGGTTTTAGTGTTTGGGCAATGGCTCGAACAATGATTACTAATGTTATATATCACCGTTCCGCTGGTGGTTCAACTTTAACTCAACAGTTTATCAAGAATGCCGTTTTAACTAACGAAAAATCAATCACTAGAAAAGTTAAAGAATTAATTCTGGCCCAACAAATTGAAAACAAGTTTTCTAAAGACGAAATTTTACAAATGTATCTTAACGAAATACCATATGGTTCCAATGCTTATGGAATTGAAGCGGCCAGTCAAAAATATTTTGGCAAAAGCGTAAAAGATATCAGTTTAGCTGAAGCTGCTTTACTAGCAGCTCTACCACAGTCTCCTAGCCGCTATTCTCCTTATGGACCAAACAAAGAAATATTACTTGGTCGTAAAGATTATATTTTAGACTTAATGACTGAGCAGGGCTATATTTCCGAAACAGAACGCGAGACCGCTAAAGCTGAAGAATTAAAATTTCAAAGACCAGAAGCAAGTATCACCGCCCCTCATTTTGTAATGTATGTTAAAAGCATTCTATCAGAAAAATATGGTGAAAAAACTTTAGAACAAGGTGGTCTTAAAATTATTACCACCATTGATTATGATAAACAAAAAATTGCTGATGAGGTAATTACTGAAAAGACCGCTAACTACCAAAAAAAATACAATGCTAACAATGCCTCTCTAGTAGCTATCGATCCTAAAAATGGGCAAGTGCTAGCGATGGTTGGTTCTCGTGATTATTTTGATGATGAGATTTCTGGACAAGTAAACGTTGCTACTAGTTTAAGACAACCCGGTTCATCAATTAAGCCAATTGTCTATGCTTCTTTGTTTGAAAAAGGTTACACGCCCGACACCATTCTCTACGACGTTGTTACTAACTTTTCTACTGGCGGTGCTAAACCATATATTCCTCACAATTATAATTTAAAAGAATATGGACCGGTTAGTATTAGAAAGTCTCTAGCTGGTTCTTTAAATATTCCTGCTGTTAAGGCTTTATATTTAACCGGAGTAAAAAATGTTATTGAACTGGCTCACGCTATGGGGTATTCATCTCTTAATAGTGAGGATGTTGGTTTATCTTTAGTTTTAGGTGGTGGCGAGGTAAAGCTTTTAGAACATGCTAATGCTTACAGTGCTTTTGCTAGAGATGGCCAGGTAAGTGATATTACTACTATTTTAAAAGTTGAAGATAAGAATGGTAAAACCTTAGAAGAATACCAAACTAAAACTAAAAATATTCTTGCTTCACAAACCGCTAGATTTATAAATAGTGTTCTATCAGATAACGCGGCTCGTTCTTTTATCTTCGGTGAAAAAAATTCTTTAATTTTAGGAGATAGACCAGTCGCTGCTAAGACAGGAACCACAAATGATTACCATGATGCTTGGACAATTGGTTACACACCATCAATTGTCACTGGTGTTTGGGTTGGTAATACTGACAATAAACAGATGAACTCTGGGGCTGATGGCAGTGTTATTGCTGCTCCAATTTGGAAAGCCTTTATGAGCAAAGTTTTAACTGGAACTCCGGTAGAGACTTTTAAAGAGCCTGAAATTAAAAAAACTGGTAAAGGCATAATTGATGGTGAACTTCCAGTTATTGCCTTTATTGCTATTGACACCAGAACTGGAAAACCAGCTAGTGAAAATACTCCAACAGAATTTGTTGGCGGAAAAGATTTATATGATAATCACTCAATTTTATACTATGTTGATATTAATGACCCATTAGGCCCAGCACCAATTAATCCTGAAAACGATCCTCAATTTACTGGCTGGGAATCAGCCATTGCTAAATGGGCTGAAAAAAATAATGAGTTTATGTCTACGACCACGCCAATAATAATTGATGACCTAGCGAGTTCCACTTCAACTTCTACAGAAATAAATATTTCTACCAGCACGGAAATAAGTACTAGTACAAATTAAGAATAATAATAAAAAAGACTTTAATTAAATTTAAAGTCTTTTTTTATTTTTTATTGTCTAATTGGCATAACCACATAAAGATAATCATCATCTTTATCAGCAGTTAAAACACATGGTGTATTATTACTAACAACACTTAATTTTACTTTATCACTAGTAACATTATTTAAACCGTCAACTAAATAACGAAAATTAATAGCCACCTCATTATCAATTCCTGTGATTTCAGCATCAACATCTACCCGACTTTCACCACTTTGACCAGAAGAAGCAGAAATAACTATTTTATTATTTTTAAATTCTAAATTAATATCATTGATTCCAATTTTAGAAAAAATAGCCACCGCCTTAACCGCTCTTAATAAATTTTGTTTACTAGTTACAATTTCTGTTTTACTTTTATCAGGAATAATTTGTTTATAATCTGGGTATTGGCCATTTATAAGACGAGATACTAATTCTACTGAATCAATGGTAAATAAAATTTGATTATCAGAAATAGAAATCTTAACTTCACCATTTTGTTCAAAACTCAAATCTTCACTATTATAATTACTTAAAATACGTAAAACTTCTTGAACGGTTCGAGCTGGAACAATCAACCTTTGATTATTAAAACTACCGCTAGCCTTAACAGTAATAGCTTTTTCAGCTAATCGATAACTATCAGTAGCTACTAGTATTAATTTATCATCTTCAAAATTAAATAAGACACCTGATAATTCAATTCTATTTTCACTATTTGAAACAGCAAAGGCTACACTATTAAAAGCTTTTTTAAGATCAGCAACCGTACAAGAATAATAATTATCTTGTGATACTGTTGGAATAAGAGGAAAATCCTTAGCTGACTCTCCTTTAATTTTTGTTTTAAAATTATCACACTCAATTTTAAGTTCACCTTCTACTTCTTCAATTTCTACATTTTCACTAGGAAGTAAATTAACATACTCAGTAATAATTTTAGCATCCACTGTAAATTCACCATCATCCTCAACTTTTCCCCTGAGCTTGTGGATAATTCCGATTTCTAAATTAGTGCTCACTAACTCAATAGTATTTTGATAAGCTTTAATTAGGATGTTTCCTAAAATTGGTAAATTAATATTTTTACCGGTTCCATGACTAACTAGTAGAAGTCCCTTTTTTAAGTTTTCTTGGACGCTGATTAATTTCATATTATATTATTTAATATATATTTATATATAAATAATAATAACAATAAGGGGGTGGATAAGATTGAGTTATTATTATTTTTTGACTGACACTAGCTATTAAAGTGACTTTTAAACTGTTGATTAACTATTAACTTCTTGTGTGGTAAAAGTGATATAAAAGTTAATAAGATTTTGGATGATTTTTTTATTAACAACTTACACCAGTTTAATCCACCTAGTAAGTCACAGAAAAGTGGAGGTTATAAACTAGTTATACACATGTTATTCTATGTAGTGGTAAACAATTGCTTAATTGAAGCAATCTCTTGTTTCACTTTTTCGTTCTCATTTTCTTTTATTTCTTTTTCTATTTTATTATAAGCGTGCATAGCTGTGGTGTGGTCTCTGCCACCCATTTCGTGCCCAATACTAGGATATGAAGTTCTCACCTCTTCACGCATTAAATAAATAGCAATTTGTCTTGGCCAAACCAACTCCTTTTTACGGCTAGTTCCAATTAAATCTTTGGAACTAATATCATAAAAACGACAAACAGCATCAATTACTTCTTTGTTTGATAAAGATTTAGTTTGGGTGTTAGCAACAAAATCTGACAAAATTTCTTTAACACTTTTTTCGGTAACATCAATATTTTTAATTTGATGAACGGCAATAATTTTATTAAGTAGTCCTTCAAGTTCACGAATATTATTTTGGACGCTTTTGGCTAAAATATTTAAAATCTCTGGTTTTAGAGGAAAGTTTTTTTCTAAGGCTCTTTTTTCTAAAATAGCAATTTTAGTCTCAATATCTGGCTTTCCCACATCAGCAACCATTCCTGATTCAAAACGAGAAATTAAACGAGCTTCAATAGCCGGTAAAGATTTAGGCGGACGATCAGATGTTAAGACTATTTGTTTGTCTCCTTGTTGTAATTCATTAAAGGTATGAAAAAATTCTTGTTGAGTACCATCTTTTCCACCCATAAACTGAACATCATCAATTAAAAATAGATCAACGTTGCGATACAAATTTTTAAACTCTTTGGCTTTTCCAGAGTGAACCGCTTGAATGTAATTATTGGTAAACTTTTCAGAAGTAGTATATAAAATACGATCATTTTTTTTAGAAACTTCATTGCCAATGGCTTGGAGTAAGTGGGTTTTTCCTAGTCCTACTCCACCATAAATAAATAAGGGGTTATAAGCTTTACCTAAGTTATTCACAACCGCCCAACAAGCCGCATAAGCTAACTCATTGTTCTTACCAACAATGAAATTTTCAAAAACATATTTGGAGTTAAGTCCAAATTTATTATCATTACCATTCTTAATTGAAGTGGCTGTCTTTTCGGAACTATTAGATTGTCCTAAGGTTTTTGTGGGGGTAGTTTCTATGGAGGAATTATTTTTTAATGGCTCGGTTACAACCGTTTGCCCATTGTTCTTTTTAAGTTCAACTTTATAGATAACAGTTATTTTTTGTTTTAAAACATTTTCTAAAGCCCCTTGAATGTTTTTGTGATATTTTTCTTCTAACCATTTCTTTATAAAAGCATTTGGCACGCAAACAACTACCTGTCCGTTTTCAACAGAAGAAACGAAAGTATTTTTAAACCAGGTAATAAAGTTAGCTCTTGATAAGCTGATCTCGATTTCACCTAAAGCCGATTGCCAAATTTGTTCATAGGGCATAGAATTTTTTGTTATGTTTTTATTATATTTGATAAATCCTCTTATCACAAGCTTCTCCTTGTTTATAATATGTTAGTAACTTGTTGATAACTTGTTATAAGTAATATTAAATTATTATTGACCTTTGAAAATAAAAGTGTTAGAGTATATTAGAATCTAAAATTTAAATTTATATAATGTTTGTATGCCAAAGAGAACATATCAACCAAATAAAAAGAGAGCTAGTGAAAAACATGGTTTTTTACACAGAATGGAAACCGAAGATGGTCGTGCTGTTTTGAAAAGAAGACGTGATAAAGGAAGAGCTGTTTTATCCAAATAGTAATTTTTTAATTTAATGTTGGCGAAAAATAACCGCCTAAAAAAGAATAAAGATTTTGATTTTGTTTTTAAGGAGGGTAAATCTGTTTATGGTAGTTTTTTAGGAATAAAAATCAGAGTAAACAACTTAGAGGTTAATCGATTTGGAGTGTTACTTAGCACTAAGGTTAGCAAACTAGCGGTTACTCGAAATCTTTATAAAAGAAGAATTAAGGATATTTTAAGACAACAAGAAACAGAAATTAAAGTAGGCTACGATTGTGTGGTAATTGTTTTACCAACAATTATTGGTAAGAGCTATCAAGAAATAAAAACAGAAATAAAAACTATTTTTAGTAAGTTAAAGTTCTATAGATAATATAGAACTTTAATTGTATATATGAAAAATTATATAGACATTTTTTTAAGAAAGTTAGTAGTGATGATGATAAAATTTTATCAAAAAACTCTATCTCTTGATCATGGGCCTTTTAAATATTTATATCCTAATGGTTATTGTCGTTTTTACCCAACTTGTTCACAGTATGGTATAGAGGCAGTGGAAAAATATGGTATAATAAAAGGTGGGTTAAAAGCCGTTTGGCGTATTATACGCTGTAATCCTTGGAATAAAGGAGGAAATGACCCCTTAATTTAATAAAAACAGTAATTATTTTCTTTATGTCTCAACTTTATCAGCTTATTTGTTATCAACCAATTTTAAATGTGTTGGTTTTTTTATATAATAATACGTTGGATTTGGGCGTGGCCATCATCTTGCTCACGGTTATAATAAAAATTGCTTTATGGCCGTTGTCTCAAAAAGCAATCAAGTCACAAACAGAATTACAAGCAATTCAACCTAAGATAGACGAACTTAAAGAAAAATATAAAGATAATAAGGCGGTTCTTGGTCAGGCAACGATGGATTTATATAAAGAACATAAAATAAATCCTTTATCCTCTTGTTTACCTCTCTTGATTCAACTACCATTCTTATTTGCCGTTTTTAAGGTTCTAAGGGTTGGTTTACAGCAAGAATCAGATTTAATTTATTACTTCTTGGCTAAACCGGAAACAATCAACGCGATGTCTTTTGGTTTTATGGACCTTGGTAAGCCAGTAATTTATTTAGCCGTTTTAGCTGGTTTAGCCCAATTCGTTCAAAGCAAAATGATGTTAGCTAAGCAAAAAAAAGCCAACATTAACAAAAGTGCTACTGAACAAAAATCTGTTGAAGAAAGTATGACAAACATCATGAGTAAACAAATGACTTATGTTTTACCAATTACAACCGTAATTTTAGGAGCATCTTTGCCTGGCGGGCTAACTCTTTACTGGTTTATGTTTACCGCGCTAACAGTGTTACAACAATTTTTAGTTTTAAGAATAAAAAGCAACCAACCTATTAAGCCAATTGAAGGTGAAATAATTAAATAGTAAGTAGTAAAAAAACAGGATTAAATGAATAATCCTGTTTTTTTTATTCGAAGCTTCTGTCCTTGCCAACGATGACGTTGAGCTTCCCGGCTATTATGTTGATATCTGCTGGTGTTTTTACCTCGATGATATCATCTAATATTAGCGGATACTGTGGATTGCTTATTTTTAACTTATTAACTGATAGCAGACTTAAATCTTTTCCTTTATTTTTAATATAAATATCTAACTTACCGTCAATGGGGTTTACTTTGATGTTTTTATCATCATTAGCGGAGCTTTTTAGATTAAAAACACTAATAATTCCTTTCTCTTTTGATTCTATTATATATTCATTATTGATATCAATGATAGATCCTTGGCTTTCAATGGTGGCCTTGTTTAAAAAATAATAATTATTCACTAAGCCAATATCTATTTTTTTTACTCGACGAGCTAATAAAATGTTACACGCCTCTTCTTCTTTTTTAATTCCTAGCGAATCAGCAATGGAATTATCTTCCCCAATCGGAATAATTGAAAATAAAATATTCTTTTGAAAAAAACCGTATAATTCATTATCAATGACGGAACCAATTATTTTACTAACGGTTTGATTATTTCCTACAGCAACAATTGTTTTAGCCCCGTTTTTTATTTCGTTTTGAATAACGTCTCGAATATTTTTTATGGCCCCAAGTCTAATAATTTTACCATTCAAACCTAAATCGGTTAAACGAATTTCCACCCGATTTAAAACCCGGTTATACTTGCTTTTATTCAAGTAATCATCGTATATATAAATATTCATACATTTAATACGTTAGCGGTATTTGCTAATTTTTTATATATACTTTTATTCGTTTTCAGTTTCGTCTTCAGAAACAACCTCAGGGCTTTGTTTTCCTTTAGTTTTTCCGTTATTTGAAACATAAATAACATGACCATTGATAATAGCTCCTTTTTCAATGGAAATGTCGCAATAATTTACGTCACCAATTATCTTAGCAGTTGGACCAAGTGCTAAATATTGATGAATTTTTAAGGTTCCGCGAACTTCGCCATTGATTATAGCGTCGTTAGCTTCAATATTAGCAACCACCATCGCCTTGTCTCCAATAAACAAATTAGAGTCGGTCTTTAAATTTCCTTCAAGTTGTCCTTCAACTACGATATTACCTTCTCCATAAAAGTTTCCCTTAACTTTAATTGAAGCGCCGATAATAGTTTCTGCGTCTTTAAATTTTTCTGGCTTGTTGTCTTTATTAAACATAGTTTTAAAAATCCAGTTGAGTTTTAATCCCAAGGATTATAAAATAAGAGTAAATCTATATGCTAATTGTATGGTATCATCGAGTCTTTGTCAAAGATTTGACTTAAAATCATAAAAAAAATATAGTAATAAGTATCGTCCTTGTA
>CAZEBE010000024.1:8889-10235 GCA_964510275.1 uncultured Gammaproteobacteria bacterium | reverse complement strand
CATCATGCGATAACGGCTAATAGCTCATTTTCTTGGTGGGGCGCTTGGTTAATCAGTAATCCTGACAAAATAGTAATTACTCCAAAGCAGTGGTTTGCTCAGGCAAGTTCGAATGATTTGATTCCCAATAATTGGCTTAGAATATAGCAGTAAGAGAGCTCCAAAAGAGCTCTCTTTTTTACTAAAAACTTATAACTTCTTTATGATTTAATAAGTGCCTTTTTGTTATGGTTAATAGATAATAATTAACCATAATTTTATGAACAAAAAACAAGGGGAAGGAAGTATTGTTTTATTTGAAAATGACTCAGTGCGTCGTGTTTGGGTCGAGCAGGAAGAGAAGTGGTATTTTAGCGTGGTGGATGTTTGCGGGGTGTTGACTAGCAGTAGCGATGCTAGAAAATATTGGAACAAATTAAGTCAAAGGCTTAGAGATGGGGGGATTCAGTCGGTGACAAAATGTCACCAACTTAAATCATTAATTATATAAAAGTATGAACAAAAATTTAAAAGATGAGAGTTATAAAAACTTATTATCTGAAGTGCAAGATATTATTTTAAAGGGTAAAAATAAAGTCTGCAAAGCCGTTGATAATATTTTAGTTGAAACTCGTTGGCAAATTGGCGAACGGATTGTCAGGGAGGAATTGAAATATCAAGAGAGGGCTAATTACGAACAGTATTTAATAGATAATCTAGCAGTCGATTTGAGTGTTAGAAAACGTTTTTTGTATGAAATTATTAAGTTTTATAAATTGTATCCAATTGTGCGGACACTGTCCGCACAATTGAGTTGGTCTCACTATGTTGAATTGTTTGAATTGGAAAATGAAAAAGAACGAAAGTTTTATGAACAAAAAATAATTTATTCCTCGTGGTCAATTAGAGAGCTAAGGTTGCAAATAAAAAACAAACTCTACCAAAATATCGACCAAAAAGAATTAATAAATCTTCAAAAAATTGTCACACCAGCTAAAATAGACATCCAAAAAATATTTAAATCAGAATATAATTTAGATTTTTTAAATATTTCCAGTAATCACCAGGAAAAAGAATTAGAAAATAAAATAGTTTGTAATATTGGAAATTTTTTGAAAGAACTGGGTTCTGATTTTATGTTTTTAGAACAACAGATGCCGATTTTAATTGATGGCGAAAAACATTTTATTGATTTAGTTTTTTTTCATCGTAGTATCCCATGTATTATATTGGTTGATTTAAAAATCGGTAAATTTGATAGTCGTGATATTGGGCAGATGAATAAATATATAAATTATTTTCGTTATAATCGGCAGTATGCTTATGAACAAGATGCCATTGGTCTAATTATTTGTCGCGAGGCTGGT
>CAZEBE010000024.1:0-8879 GCA_964510275.1 uncultured Gammaproteobacteria bacterium | reverse complement strand
AAGAAATTTTTTACGCTCTGGGCGGTTTAGAAGAAAAAATATTTGTAGCTAAATATAAAGCCAAACTACCAAGTAAAGAGAGGATTAAAAAAGCCATAAAAAAAATCGGGAATTAAATCCCGATTTCTTTATCTTCCTCCTCGTCCTAATACGGTTGAGATAGTTTTAAGAAATATGCCTAGGTCAAAATAAATTGAGCGATGTTTTAAATAGTATAAATCGTATTGTAGTTTTTCCATGGTGTCTTCAAGTGATGGTGAGTGGTAGATTCCCGAGATTTGATCCCAACCACTAATTCCTGGTTTAATCAGTAATCTTGTCTTGTAGAAGGGGATTTGGGGCGCTAGCTCGCTAACATATTCTGGACGCTCCGGACGTGGACCAATAAAACTCATCTCGCCGCGTAAAATATTTATGACTTGAGGAATCTCGTCTAGTCTGGTTTTACGTAAGAAATTTCCCAGCTTGGTGATGCGATTATCTTTTTCCTTAGTCATTGAGCCGTCATTACCAACTGTTTTCATGGTGCGGAATTTAAGCATGTTAAAAACCTTTTCGTTTAAACCAACTCGTTTTTGTTTAAAGAAAACTGGTCCGTGACTTTCAATCTTAATTGAGAGAGCAATTAGTGGCCAAAAGGGAAGACTTATAGTAAGTAAGATTAAGCTGAGTGTTAAATCAATAATTCTTTTAACAATATTAAAGTAATTACGATTACCTTCGCTTAGGTTGCTGATAAACCAGTTTTGATCGATTGATTCAATTGGCACTTTGCCGTTTATCGTTTCGTAGAAATTAACTTGAGTATAGAAAGCGACGTTAAGTGGCAGGCAATCAAACAGAACCTCGTTTAATTTAGTGTCGCTTCGGAGTTCATTACTAACAACAATTGTGTGAATATTTTTTTCGCGAATTATTTCCGGTAAGTTAGTAACATCACTAGCGCTTTTAAAAACTAAGGCAGTGTTAAAACCATGATGAGGCTGGTTTTTGATATCTTCTAGCAAGTTCTCGATTGATTTGTTCCAACCAATAAAAGCTAAATTATTTTTAGGTAGGTAAGATTTAACGAAAAAACTAAAGATAGAACGCCAGGCGAAAAATAATATTACAAAAACTAAAACAAAAATAACCAGAATAGTTTTAGGGGCAATTTCTGATTGATTTAAATAAAAATAGATAATAGATAATAGAAAAGCGGAAGTAATGGAGTTGATAGCGGACAATCTGAAGCGGCTTTGATTATAAACTAAATTTAACTTGTAAGCCCCGCCGATATAAAGAGCAATAATCCAGATTAAAAAAACCGGTAAAAAATAAATTAGGTTTCTTTCCCAAACTAGCTCTAAAGAAGTGTCTAGTAATGTACGAAGCCTTAACGATAACCATAAGGTTAGATATAGAGTTACTAGGTCACCAAGTAATAAGATGATTTGTTTGATTCTTTTATTCATATATTTATAGGCTAACTATAACAATTAAAGGGCTAAAAATCAATTTTTTAGCCTTTTGCTTATCTTGCTCTCATGTTATAATAAGAACATGTCAAAAGCTAATAAACCCTACCAAAAACAATTCGATTGGCCACAAATAGGCAACGATAATCTTATTGAATTCTTAGACAGAAGTCTTTTTAAGCATAAGTTAGCCCAAACTTATATTTTTTCTGGCCCTGAAGATTTGGGAAAAAGCACTGTTGCTCTAGCCTTTGCTCGCAATCTGATAATATCTGATGTTCAAGAGGTTAGGGATTTCTCCTCAGTTAACAGTGATTTGCATATTTTAAGCCGTGAAGCTGGTAAAAAAA
Source organism: uncultured Gammaproteobacteria bacterium (assembly GCA_964510275.1). GTDB lineage: Bacteria > Patescibacteriota > Patescibacteriia > Patescibacteriales > UBA12465 > JAEZRQ01. The sequence continues at coordinate 7,072 of CAZEBE010000024.1, read as the reverse complement.
ACATTTCGATTGAAGCAGTCCGTGATTTTATTAAGATGTTGTCTCTTAGTTCTTTTTTAAACTCTTATAAAATTGGGATAATTCGCGACGCTGAAACCCTTAGTCCTGAGGCGGCCAGTGCCTTACTTAAAACTTTAGAAGAGCCACGTGATAAAGTAATTATTATTTTACTTACATCTTCGATTGATTTGCTGTTGCCAACTATTGTATCTCGTTCTCAGGTTCTATATTTTTATCCAGTTGCTTTTGAAACAGTTTACGATTATCTAGTTAAAGAATTAGATTTAAAAAGAGGGGATGCTAAAGATATTGCCGCTTTGGCGGCGGGGCGGCCACTGCTCGCGGCAAAATTTGCTGAAAATAATTTGGTATATAATAATTATTTAGAAACAGCTAGATTGTTTTTATCATTTTTCAGTCTAAATATTCCAGAACGCTTGAAGGCCCTAACCAATTATTTAGATAAACAGGGTGGTTTGTCGGCTGATAGTGCTTTAGAAATTTTGGAAAGCTGGCAACGAGTGGCTCGAGATTTATCTTTAAAAGCTATTGGTTGTCCGGAGTTAATTCAACATACAGCCTTGTTGCCAGAATTGTCAGCGATTAACCCCGAAAATGATAGTGAGTCTTTAATTTATTATTCAAAAATATTAGAATTATTATATACGTTAAGACGTTATTTATCAGCTAATGTGACCCCCCAAACAGTTTTAGAGCAAGTAATTTATAATCTTTAATTATATGATTAGCAAAAAAGTCAGTTTTTTAATGTTATTGCCATTTTTAACAATTGCTTTGTCGGCTTGTTCCTTTTCAATTGGGACTGATTCTAGCGGCACTTCTGCTGGCCCTGATTTGGGTGGCGTTTTCTTGTCTACTGATGGTGGAATAAATTTTAAACAGCAGGCTTCGATTCCTTCTGTTTCGGGAATGCCTGGTAGTATTAGCTCTTTGGATGTTAGTACTTTAGTTTTAGATCCTAGTGATAGCAAGGCAATTTATCTCGGTTCCTATAAACATGGTCTATATTACTCTTATAATATTACAACTGGTTGGAGTGAGGCTAAAACCTTTCCTAAAACTACCATCACTAGTATTGCCGTTAATCCTGATAATAAATGCGATATTTATAGCACTTTTGCTAATCGTCTTTATCGTTCGGTTGATTGTGCTAGAACTTGGAAGCAGATTTATTTAGATGCTGATCCGAATTCAGTTTTCACTACCTTAGTAATTGATTTTTATAATTCAGCTAATCTTTATTTAGGAACTTCAAGGGGTGATATCTTAAAGAGTATCGACGGCGGAACTTCTTGGCGAGTGATTAAACGTTTAGATTCTCCAGTGGCTAAACTAGTTTTATCGCCTCGTGATAGTCGCCAGGTTTATGTAGCCGACAAAAAAGCTAATGTTTATACCTTTTTATCAAACACTAATACTAATCCGGCCACCTCAGAAAATATTGAAGCTAATTTTGCCATTGATAATTGGACAGATTTAAACTTGGTTTTAAAAGATTTGAAAATTGGCGACATTTTTAGAGACTTGATTATTGTTCCGGCCGATGGTTCTATTTTTTTAGTGACTGATAGTGCAATTGTTAAATCACCGGACCATGGCGTGTCTTGGCAAAAACTTAATTTGCTTCCTGATGAGAAAGACGGTATTATAAGGACCGTGGCAGTAAACCCACAAAATTCCAAGCAAATTTATTATGCCACTAATTTAACATTTTCTCGTTCTATTGATGGTGGGGCTTCTTGGTCCAATAAAAAATTGCCAACTAGTCGTGGCGCTTCCTTTATTCTAATCGATTATAAAAATCCTAATAATATTTATTTAGGAATAAAAGAAATAAATAATTAAAATAAAAAATATATGAGTAATTTTGTGTCTGATAATCAAGAAAAGTTTTTAAATGTAATTGAGTTTTTTAAAAGCGACATTGCCAGTTTAAGAACGGGTAGAGCTAACCCTGTAATGCTTGATGGTGTTAAGGTTGAAGCTTATGGCGTGATGAATTCTCTAAACGGCGTGGCTAATATCACCGTGGCCGACTCTCGCAGTTTTATAATTACTCCTTGGGACAAAAGCGTAACCAAAGCGGTTGAAAAGGGAATTGTAGAGGCTAATTTAGGTCTTGGAGTTGTAAACGATGGGGACAAAATTCGTTTAAGCATCCCGCCTCTTACAGAAGAAAATCGCAAAGAATTAGTTAAGAGATTAAATGAAAGAATGGAAAAGGCTCGCATCTCTTTGCGTCAAGTACGCGAAGATGTTAAGACCGAAATTGAAATGTCTTTTGATGCTAAAGAAATAACAGAAGATGAAAAATTTAGAAACGAAAAAGAGTTAGATGAGTTTATTGCCAAAAAGAATGAAGATCTTAAAGAGTTAAGAGATAAAAAAGAAAAAGATATAATGGAAATTTAATTACATGCTTACTACAATTATCATATTTATTTTAGTATTGTCCGTTTTAGTGTTTGTTCACGAAGCGGGACACTTTTTTACGGCTCGAAAATTTGGTGTTAGAGCCGAAGAGTTTGGTTTAGGTTTCCCGCCTCGAGCTGTTGGTGTTTATAAAGACGCTAAAGGGAAGTGGCGTAAAATAGTCGGTAATCGAGATTTAGAAACCTTAGAAGGTGATGAGGTGCCAGCTGACACGGTTTATTCTTTGAATTGGTTGCCAATTGGTGGCTTTGTAAAAATCAAAGGTGAAAATGGCGATGAACGTGAGGATAAAGACAGTTTTGGTGCTCAAAAAATTTGGAAACGCACTCTTATTTTAGCAGCTGGGGTAATTATGAATGTTATTTTGGCTTTCATTGTTTTTTCAGTTTGTTTTATGATTGGTGCTCCGCAATCAGTTGAAACTGGTGGCAAAATTCAAATCACCGAAGTTCTAAAAGAATCTCCTGCTGGTGTCGCTGGTATTTTAACTGGTGATACGGTGGTTGGAGCTGATAACACAAGCTTTGCTACTATTTCCGAAATGCAAACCTATATTGGTTCTCGAGCTGAAAGTGAAATAGTTCTTAAAGTAGTTCGTGATAATAAAGAATTATTAATTAACCTTAAACCGGAACTAAAAGGTGATAAAGCGGTTATCGGGGTTGGTCTGGACCAAGTTGAAACCGTGCGTTATTCATTTTTTAAGGCTATTTGGGAAGGGTTAAGGTATACCGGCCTCTTGTTATGGATGATTATTGTTTCTTTTTTAGGATTAATTCGTGACCTGATAATTGGTGCTGGCGTGGGTGATGCTGTTGGTGGTCCGATTAGAATTGCTCAAATGACTGGAGAAGTGGCTCGTTTTGGGTTTGTTAATCTGCTTAATTTCACAGCCTTACTATCGCTTAACTTGGCAGTTATTAATTTTTTACCACTTCCAGCCCTAGATGGTGGTCGTATTTTATTTTTAATGATTGAAAAAATAAAAGGCCGCCCGGTTAAAAAAGAAACCGAAGCGATGATTCATAATATTGGTTTTATGGCTTTAATGGCGTTGCTATTACTGGTGACTTACAAAGATATCGCTCGAATGTTTTAACTTTTTGGCTTATATTTTAGAAATCGATCAGTCGTTTTGCTGGTCGATTTTTTGTTATAAAAATGTTATACTTAAGAAGTGAGGGTTAGTTCTTTATATTATTAAAACATTGATTGGTATTTAAGAAAATTTTCTTTTTGCTAATCAATCTCATCTTTATGAAAATAAATTTAAAGGCCACTAAAATTGAAACCACTTCTGCTATTTCAAGTTATGTTCAGGAAAAAATGGATATGTTGGATAAATATTTAGGGACGACTCAGATAATTAATTGTGATGTTGAACTCGAAAGAATTATTGGCGGTCAAAATAAAGGAGAAATTTTTAGAGTAGAGGTTAATCTCGAAGTGCCTCATGAGTTGCTTCGCATAGAAAAAACTGAAGCAGATTTATATAAAGCCATTGATAAAGTAAAAGATCATCTAAGTGAAGTAATTGTTAAGTATCGGGAAAAGAATCGTGATAAAAGTCGTGGCAAATAAACCACAAAAAAACAGCCCTTACTAGTAAGAGCTGTTTTTTATTTTGGTTTTTATTTTAGAATATCACCACCATCTTCAATTGTTATTTCAGCGGTGTTGGTAGTAGTAGAGCAGGATTTTAAACTCTTTTTATAAGTATTCCAAGCCTCTTGCTGAGTTTTTTTGGCTTTTTCGTTTATCGTTTTGGCGGTTTCTTGAAAAATTTTATTGCAGGTTTTAAGGGCAGATTCTCGTTCGCTAGTTAGTGTCAAAACATTCTTTTGACAGGCGTTGCGAGTGTTTATTGCTTTGTTTATTTCAACGGCTGAATCGGTAAGGGCGGCGCCAACACTAGTATCTTTAGCATCGATAGCACTGGAAACGCAAGTAACTGTTTCGGTGTCCATCGCTGGTAAAACAGTAACTCCTTTTTTCTTAATTCCAAATAAATCATTACCAATTTTAGTTATCTTTTCAAATAATTTGATTTGATCTAGTGATGAAATTTTTTCTAAGCCTGACTTTTTTGCTTCTTGGATTTTTTTCTGAATGGCAGTCAAAGTGCTACTGGCCTTTTTGTCATCATTTTTGGTGATATTGGCGATGGTGCTACTAGCTTTTCTAATACCGAATAAATCGTTGCCAACTTTTTTAATTTCTCGATATAAATTCATTTTCTCGGGTGATGGTATTTTTTCTAAATTAAGCGGAGTACTTTTTTCTAAGGTGGTTGTGATTCTGGTTGTAGTTGTTGTGTTTTCGTCTGCTAAAACTGGAAGTCCAATTATTAACACACTGGCAAAAACTAAAATCAAAACCAAAGAAATGGTTTTTTTCATATATTTTTAAACTATACTTGCTAAAAAATAGCAAGATTTATTAAATTTATTAGTAGTTTAATTATAGCACTAACTAGACTCTTGATAAATATAACCGGGTGAGGTATGCTGAATTTAGCAGTCATCCTATGTGAGTGCTAATAAAGTAATAAAACTTATATATTTACAGTCTAATTTTTTATTGATAGTATCTATATTATAGCTAAATAATTATTAAAATATTATGAATTTCTTAACCAAACTCCTGGGTGATCCTAATGAAAAGATTATTAAATCTTTAAATCCAATAATTGAAAAAATTAACGGGTTAGAGGAGTCTTTTATTAAATTATCCGAAGAAGAGCTAAAAAATAAAACAGCAGAGTTTAAAGAACAATTAAAATCTGGTAAAACCTTGGATGAGATTTTGCCCGAGGCCTTTGCTGCTGTTCGTGAAGCTTCTCGTCGTTTGCTTGGTAAACGCCATTACGACGTTCAGCTTATTGGTGGCATTATTTTACATCGTGGTGAAATCGCGGAAATGAAAACTGGTGAAGGTAAAACTTTGGTTGCAACTTTACCTCTTTATTTAAATGCTTTAGAAGGTAAGGGGGTTCACTTAATTACGGTTAATGATTATTTGGCTCGTGTTGGTGCTGGTTGGATGGCTCCGGTTTATCACGCTTTAGGACTGACAACTAGTGTTATCGTTCATGATATGGCTTATGTTTATGATCCAGAATATACCGATGAAAGTCAGTATGATGATAGACTAAAACACTTTAAATTTATTTCTCGTCGCGAGGCTTACCGCTGCGATATTACCTATGGTACTAATAATGAGTTTGGTTTTGATTTCTTAAAAGACAATATGGTTGGCGATTTGAGCCAAACTGTTCAACGAACTTTACATTATGCGATTGTTGATGAAATCGATTCAATTTTAATCGATGAAGCTCGCACTCCTTTAATTATTAGTTCCGCGGCCGAAGAGTCAACTGACAAATATTTTAAATTTGCTGAACTGGTTCAACGTTTGGAAGAAAATGAAGATTATAACGTTGATGAAAAACAACGCAGTGTTACTTTATCTGAAGGAGGTTTAAATAAAATGGAAAAACTACTTGGCGTCGAAAATATTTATGTCGCCGGCGGCGTTAAAGATGTTCATCATATCGAACAAGCTTTAAAAGCTCGCGTATTATTCAAAAAAGATCGTGATTACGTCGTTAAAGATGATGAGATTATTATCGTTGATGAATTTACTGGTCGTATGATGCCTGGTCGTCGTTACAGTGAAGGTTTGCATCAAGCGATTGAAGCTAAAGAGGGCGTAAAGGTGCAAAAAGAATCGCAAACCATGGCGACTATTACTTTTCAAAATTTATTCCGCATGTATAAAAAATTATGCGGTATGACTGGAACCGCCGTTACTGAAGCGGAGGAATTTCATAAAATTTATAAATTAGAAACGATTGTTATTCCAACTAATCGTCCAAATATCAGAAAAGATTTAAATGATTTGATTTATCGCACTGAGATGGATAAGTTTCGAGCGGTAATTGCTGATGTAAAAGAAAGACACGAAAAAGGTCAACCAGTTTTAATTGGTACTATTTCAATTGAAAAAAATGAAATACTAACTGAAATGATGGAACGCGAAGGACTTCGTCCAGCGATGTTAAATGCCAAGAATCATCAAAAAGAAGCGGAAGTAATTGCTCAAGCTGGTCGTTTAGGTGCAATTACACTGGCTACTAATATGGCTGGTCGTGGAGTTGATATTTTACTTGGTGGCACACCAGAGCCGGGAGATGAAATTGATGAAGCTCGTGCTAAGGCAGAACAGGAGAAAATTTGTGAACTTGGTGGATTACATGTAATTGGTACTGAGCGTCACGAATCACGTCGTATTGATAATCAGTTGCGTGGTCGTGCTGGTCGTCAAGGTGATCCCGGTTCATCTCGTTTCTATGTTTCCACTGAAGATGATTTAATGAGAATTTTTGGTGGTGATCGGATGAAAAATACGATGAAGATGCTAAACGTGCCCGCTGATATGCCGATTGAAAGTAGTATTATTTCTAAATCTGTTGAATCAGCTCAGAAGAAAGTGGAAGGTAACAACTTCGACATGAGAAAACATTTAGTTGAATATGATGATGTGATTAATAAGCATCGTGAGGCGATTTATCGTCGTCGTCGCGAGATTATGGAAATTGCTGAAGGCGAAGGGGAAC
>CAZEBE010000023.1:1803-10394 GCA_964510275.1 uncultured Gammaproteobacteria bacterium | reverse complement strand
TTTGTTACAAGCGTTTTCTTGGTGGTTGTCTTATTATATTTATAAAAATTTGACTGGAGATTTATTAGTTTTGCATTATAACGTTGATTTTGGTATTGATTGGGTTGGTGATCAAAATCGAATTTTTTATTTTTCCACCACCGGATTAGTTTTCCTTTTGGTATCTTTGATTTTGTTGTTTATTTTTGGACCGGGAAAAAACTTTAGAATTCAATCTCATTATTTAATGGGCGGTGTCATTCTGGGCAACTTGGGATTACTGTCTGCTTTGGTTTTAATTTATATTATCAACTTTAGATAAATTTTTTATGCAAGATTTTTATATTATAAAAGTTTTATTTTTATCAATTTGCGCTTTTTTATTCGCCGGATTGGTTACACCGATTTTAAGCAATTTTCTTTACAAATATCGTTTAGGTAAAAAAATTAGAAACAGCGGAGAGACGCCAATCTTTAGTAAGTTACACGCCCATAAAGAGGGCACGCCAACAATGGGTGGCATCTTAATTTGGGGAACAGTTTTATTTTTCGCGGTTTTTTTGTCTTTTTTATCTAAGATTCTTCCTTGGGATATTTTAAAAAATTTAAATTTTTTAACTCGTTCGGAAACTTTATTACCTTTAGGGGCTTTGGTTGCCTCAGCGATAATTGGTTTGTTTGATGATTGGTTGGATGTTCGTGGCAAAGGGTCTTTTGGTGGCGGTGGTCTTAAAATGAAACATCGTTTAATTATTTATACTATTATTGCTTTAATTGGTGCTTTGTGGTTTTATTTTAAACTTGATTGGACAGTTTTTCATGTGCCATTTTTAGGAAATTTAGAAATTGCTTGGTGGTATATTCCGGTTTTTGTTTTCATTGTCGTAGCTACGGCGTTTTCAGTTAATGAAACTGATGGTTTAGATGGTTTAGCGGGTGGCACTTTGTTAGTTGCCTTTGGTGCTTATGCTATAATGGCTTTTGTTATGGGTCGTTATGAACTGGCCACTTTTTGTGGCGTGATAATGGGAGCACTTTTAGCTTTTTTGTGGTACAACATTCCTCCAGCTCGCTTTTATATGGGGGATACCGGCTCAATGAGCTTAGGTGTTACTTTGGCAATTATTGCCCTGTTAACTAACAATGCTTTGTTGTTACCTCTAATTGGTTTTATTTTTATGGCAGAATCAGTCTCGGTAATTATTCAGCTGTCTTCAAAAAAACTAAGACATGGTAAAAAAGTTTTTTTATCTGCTCCAATTCATCATCATTTTCAAGCTATTGGTTGGAGTGAGAGCAAAATCGTGATGCGTTTTTGGGTTGTTTCGGGAACAATGGCTGTTCTGGGACTAATTATTTTCTTACTTGATAAAAATTTTTAATACATGTTTTTTGCTCAAACAATAAAAAAAGCGTTTACCCTTAAAAAAGGAGAACACGAAGCTGATAAAAGCTTGGTTGTCGTGTTGGGGGTGATTTTAGTTTTTGGTTTAGTGATGTTGTCCTCAGCCTCCTCAGTAGTTTCTTATGCTAAATTTGGTAATGTTTATAATTATTTTCTGCATCAATTACTCGCAGTCTTTATCAGTTTAGTGGTGATGTTTGTCGTTTCTAAAATTGATTATCATTTTTGGCGAAAATATGCCGGTGTTTTTTTGATTATTTCAATTATCTTACTTCTTTTAGTTTTTATCCCAGGAATTAGAGCAGAGTTTGGCACCTCGAGAAGTTGGATAAATATTTTTGGATATTCTTTTCAGCCGTCAGAACTCGTAAAAATTACTTTCTTAATTTATCTTGCCACTTGGTTAGAATCCAAAAAAGGACAACTTAGTAGTTTTGAGTCGGGGGTTTTTCCTTTTATAATAACACTAGGAACAATTGCTGGTCTTATGTTGTTACAGCCAGATTTGGGAAGTCTGCTTATTATTGCTTCCTCGGCGATTGTTGTTTTTTTTGTTGGTGGGGGGAACTTCAAACACATCTTGATAGCAGGATTGTTGGCGGTTTTAGTTTTATTCTTAACCTTGTCACTTAAATCTTCTTATCAAAGCGATCGTTTTAAGTGTTATCAAAACCCTAGTTACGATACTCAAGATGAGTGTTATCAGATTAACCAATCTTTAATTGCTGTTGGTTCTGGTGGCTTATTCGGACGTGGACTGGGTCAGAGCCGGCAAAAGTTTATGTACTTGCCTGAAGTTTGGGGTGATTCAATTTTTCCAATAATTGCTGAAGAAATTGGTTTTGTTTTTAGTTCACTAATTCTTCTTTTGTTATTGTTTTTATTTCATAGAATTTTATTAGTAGCTAAAAATGCCCCCGATTCTTACGGAACCTCTTTAGCGGTTGGGGTGGCTTCTTGGTTAGCTATTCAATCATTTTTAAATATTGGCGGCCAGCTTAATTTAATTCCCATGACTGGCGTGCCGTTACCATTTATCTCGGCCGGCGGTTCATCGGCTTTGTCATCACTAATTGCTTTAGGTATTATAATCAATATAAGTAAACAAACACGGAGTTTAAAATAATATGGCAAGTAATAATCCAAAAATAATATTATCAGGAGGAGGAACGGGCGGCCCAGTGACGCCATTATTAACTATTGCTCGAGAATTTTATCATCAGCACTCTGGCTCTTCTTTTGTTTTTATTGGCACTCATTCTAATTTAGAAAAAAGATTAGTGGAAGAGGTGGCCGACGATTTACCAATTAAATTTATTTCGATGCTTTCGGGAAAATGGCGTCGTTATTTTTCTTGGAAAAACTTTACTGATATTTTTAATATTGGTGGCGCTTTTTTTCAGAGTTTTTATTTACTTAGAAAAGAACGCCCGGATTTAATTTTATCAGCCGGTGCTTTTGTTAGTGTGCCGCTTGTTTGGGCAGCGAGAATTTTAAGAATTCCGGTTTTGATTCATCAGCAAGATTTGCGTCCAGGATTAGCTAATCGGTTAATGGCTTGGGCGGCCAGCGTGATTACCGTTACCTTTGAAAACTCACTTAAAGTATATGGTGCTAAAGCGGTTTTAACAGGTAATCCTTATTTTTTACCAGCCTTGCCAAATCGAGAAGCGCTTTTTAAAAAATATAATTTTGATTTAGCCAGGCCGTTAATTTTAGTTTTTGGTGGCGGCACTGGTTCGGTTTCTATTAATGAAGCGGTTAATAATAATTTAATCGACTTGCTTGAAGTAACTCAAGTTATTCATCTCTCTGGAGTAGGGAAATTAATTGAGGAGTCTCGTTCAGGCTACTTTAGTAAGGAATTTATAACTCACAATGAATTATTGGCGGTAATGTTAAATAGTGACGTTGTTGTGGCTCGCCCTGGGCTAGGAACACTAACCGACTTATCTGCTCTTAAAAAAGCTAGCATCTTAGTACCAATGCCTAATAGTCATCAAGAAGATAATGCGGAGGCTTGTGCTAACGCTGGAGCAGCTATTTATATTGAACAGAAAGATTTAGAAGCTAAATTAGTTAGAACTGTCAGTGAATTATTATCCGATGAAGATAGACGAAAAATGTTAGAAACTAAAATGGCGGCTATTATAAAGTCTGGAGCGACCGAAGCAATTGTTGATTTAAGCTATAAACTTATTAAATAAAAATATGGCTAGTGTTTTAGCAAAATACAAAAAAGTTTACATGGTTGGCATTAAAGGAGTGGGCATGACAATGCTGGCTCAGTTTTTAAAAGAAAAAGGTTCGATAGTTATTGGTTCGGATATTCCTGATGTTTTTTTAACCGATAAAGTTTTGCATAAAGAGAAGATAAAAGTTTTTGCTAAATTTGATGTTAAAAATATTCCAACAGATGTTAATTTAGTAATTCATTCTTCAGCTTATAATCCAGATAATAATATTGAATTAGCTTATCTTGCTAGCCAAAAAAAGGTTCGAGTTCTAAATTACGCCTCTGCTTTGGGGGAAATTTTTAGTGCTTATCAAGGAATTTCTGTTTGTGGTAGTCACGGCAAAACAACAACTTCGGCTTGGCTAGGTTATGTTCTATGGAAAGCCAGTTTGGAACCTAATGTTTTAGTTGGTTCTAGCGTCCCACAATTTAAAAGTAGTGGACTAGTTGGCTCGTCTAATTTATTTGTCGCCGAAACTGATGAGTATCAAAATAAGTTACAGTATTTTTCGCCACATGGTGTAGTGTTAAATAATATTGACTACGACCACCCTGATTTTTTCAAAACTAAGGCGGCTTACTTTAAGGTATTTAAAGACTTTGTAACTAAGATTCCTAGGTCTGGTTTTTTAGTGGCCAATGATAGTGATAAGCAAATTCGTTCTTTATATGTTGATAATAAAGGCTGGCTTTTAAATTATGATTTTGTTGAGACGGAAAAAGAATATTTAAAGAAAAAATCTAAAGTTAAATTTATTGCTTATAATCATTATCTTAAAGATGGGTATCAATATTTTAAAATTAACGACCTTGGGGAATTTAAAATTAAAATGTTGGGTCATCATAATGTTTATAATGCTTTAGCAGTACTCTCCGCTTCTTACGCTTTAGGTTTAGAGATTATTGAAATAAAAAAACACTTAGCGACCTTCTTGGGCACGACTCGCAGGGCTCAATACCTAGGTAAGTTTAAAGAAGTGGAAATTTTTGATGATTATGCTCACCATCCAACCGAAGTTAAAACCACTATCGCCGCTTTTAAAGAAGCTTACTCCAAGAAAAGATTAGTAACCGTTTTTCATCCGCATACATTTACGCGCACCCTAGCTTTGTTTGATGATTTTAAGAAAAGTTTTAGTGGTACTGATGAACTTGTTATTATTGATATTTATGGCTCAGCCAGAGAAACTCAAGGGGGAACATCTAGTAAAGAGTTAATTAAAGCGATTAAGGATTGGAATAAAGAGCAGGGCATTCGTCAGAAAGTCGTTCATCAAACAGATTTAGTAGCCGTTGAAAAATATTTGCGAGAGAGTTTGAAGTCTAATGATTTATTGTTGCTGATGGGGGCGGGAGATATATTTAGGGTGGGAGAAAATTTGCTTAAGAAATAGTTATAAGACCGGTGTAAAAAACCGGTCTTTTTGACATTTACCCCTTTTTTTGCTTTAATTCCTATATATGAAAGATAAAATATCAACTAAAACTTTACCGGGCTTCTTGGAATACTTACCAGCGGAGCAGCTCGCTTTTAATAAGATTAAAGACACGATTACTGGTGTTTATGAATCTTTTGGCTTTGTGCCGCTAGACACTCCGGTTTTGGAGCGTCAGGAGGTGCTTCTTGCTAAGGCTGGTGGAGAAACGGAAAAACAAATTTACTGTTTAGAAAAAGGCGACGAGAAATTGGCCCTACGTTTTGATTTGACGGTGCCACTTGCTCGTTATGTGAGCGAACACTTTGCTAATTTAGTTTTTCCATTTAGAAGATATCATGTTGCTAAAGTTTATCGTGGCGAACGTCCACAACGAGGACGATTTCGTGAATTCTACCAAGCTGATATTGATATTATCGCCGAAAATGAATTACCACTAATTAATGATGCGGAAATTGTAAAAGTAATTTGCGAAGTATTTACTAAATTAGAATTAGGTAAGTTTACGGTGCGTTTAAATAATCGCAAATTGTTAAACGGTTTTTTTGCCGAGCTTAATTTAAGCAAAGAAGCTAGTGATATTTTACGCATTATCGATAAGATGGATAAAATTGGTCGCGAGGAAATTCGTGAACTATTGCTTACTTTTGAAATTGAAGCCGAAAAAGTTGATAAGATTTTAAATTTTGTTTCTATTAAAAAGAATGTTATTGCTGAGCTAGAAGCATTAAAAATTACTAACGAAATTTTTGTCGCTGGTTTATCAGAGATGAAAGAAGTGCTTGGTTATTTAAAAGATTTTGGTATCCCTGAAGAAAATTATATTGTTGATTTAACAATTGCTCGCGGACTAGATTATTACACCGGCACAGTTTATGAAACAGTTTTAAACGAATATCCACAAATTGGCTCTGTTTGTTCCGGTGGTCGTTATGAAAATTTAACATCATACTACAGTGATAAAAAATTATTAGGCGTTGGCGTGGCGATTGGTTTGTCTCGTTTATTTTATCAACTGCTGGAAGCTGGTTTAGTTAAGGTAACTCAGGCCACTTCCGCTGATGTTTTACTGGTTAGTGAAAATTTGGCAGCCGCCTCAAAATTAGCCGATGATCTAAGAGCGCAGGGAATCGCTATAATTGGTGCTTATGGCAATGATAAATTTAAAAAGAAATTAACTTTAGCTAATAGATTAGGTGTTAAAGCTGTTATTATTTTAGGCGAAGATGAGATTAAGGCTAATTATTTTTCGGTTAAAGATATGTTAAGCGGTAATCAGATTCAAGCTAAAAATGTTGATGAGGCCCTTAAATTTATTACCAATCTGTAATATAAGTATTTAAAACTCGTATACTATTTTGAAAGAAGGGTTTTTATCCCTTTTTTCTTTGCAAAATAAAATATATGTCTGAAATAGAAAACGAAACTAAAGAAAAAGAACTTCCGCAAATTTCTAATAAAGAATTTTGGGGTAAGCTTTGGCAACTACTCACCGAAAGCCATCGTTTAATTTTTGTGATTTTAGCCTTTACGGTTGTAGCGGCGCTTTTAGATTTGTTAAAACCATATATTGTTAAATTAGTCATTGATAGTTTAACTAATTTTCAAAAAGAAAATTTAATGATGATGATTATGTTAGTGGGGGCATTTTTCATCAGTGATCAAGTTCGTTCTTGGGTAACTTATTTAAATAATATAAAAATTTTGAGACTCTCCGTTGATATTGAGTATAACTTAGCTATTAAAGCTCAAAATAAGTTGATGTTTTTACCTTTGGGTTATCATGAAACCGAAAATACTGGTAATAAAATTGTTAAAATTGAAAGAGGAATTCAGAGAATCATGAGTTTAAGCGAGAATATCTCTTGGGAAGTGGTTCCGATTTTAATTCAAATTTCTTTTTCTTTAGCCGCCTTGTTTTTAACCGATTATCGTCTTGGATTGTCTCTCTTAATTTTGACGCCGATATTTTTGTATTTAACTTTTAGAGCGAATAAAAAGATGCAGCCTTATCGCAAAGAGATGTACAAACAATATGAAGAGGCTTCTGGAAAAATGACTCAAAGTATTATCAATATCAATGCGGTCCAATCTTTTGTGCAGGAAGAACAAGAGCTTAGTAACTTTGATAAAATTAAAAAAGCAATTAGCGAAAATGAACATTTTCAATGGTCAAAAGTTATGCTGTCTAATATGTGGCGCAATAGTTTGGTCAACTTTGGTACCACTGCTGTTTTACTAATTGGTATTTATTTAGTTTATCAAAATGAAATTACCATTGGTTCTTTAATTTTTGCTTTTACGATGTCAGTTAATTCTTACTCCGCTTTATTTAGATTATCTCGTTTTTATGACCGTATGGAAGAGGGAAAAGAGGGTGTGGTTCGCTTACTTGATTTATTTGCGGTTGAAAGTAGTTTGATTGAAAAAAAGAATGCTTACAAACCTAAAGATATAAAAGGCGCCATTGAATTTAAAGAAGTTTCTTTTAATTATAATAATTCCAAAAAGTCAGCGTTGAATAAAATTAGTTTTACCATTGATGCTGGTAAGATGGTGGCGCTTGTTGGTCCATCAGGGTCAGGCAAAACAACAATTGCTCGTTTGATTTATCGTCACTATGACCCAATGGAAGGCGTTGTTATTTTAGATGGTCGTAATTTAAAAGATTATGATTTGCATGGTTTTAGAAAGTTTTTAGCTATCGTGCCACAAGAGGTAGAAGTTTTTGATGTTTCAGTTCGTGAAAATATCGCTTATGCTAAACCGGATGCCACTCAAGAAGAAATTGAAAGTGCGGCTAAAACGGCTAATGCCCATGAATTTATTTCTAAGCTAGATAAGGGCTATGACACTTTAGTTGGTGAACGTGGTATTAAATTATCCGGCGGACAACGTCAGCGTTTAGGTATCGCTCGGGCATTGCTCGCTGATCCGAAAGTTTTGATTTTTGATGAAGCCACTTCTAATTTAGATAGTCAAAGCGAAGCTTTAATTAAAGAAGCGATGGACCGGATTTCTAAAAACCGCACGACCATTATTATTGCTCATCGTTTAAGTACGATTAAAAAGGCTGATAAGATTATTGTGCTTGAAGAGGGAAATGTTATAGAAAGCGGTAGTCATGCTGAGTTAGCTCATATAAAAGGTGGTTTATATTATAAGTTGCTCAAACTTCAAGAGTTGGGAGAGATTAAGGAATAGAAAATATGGACTATAAGGCAATAAATATAGTATAATAACTTCATGCTTAAAATCCAAAAAAATATCAAATTAGCCCCATATACCACCTTAAAAGTCGGCGCCGCTGCCGAGTTTTTTGCTGTTATTAAGAGTAAGGACGACTTGTTGGAGGCAATCAACTGGGCTCGCCAGAATAAAAAACCAATAACCATTTTAGGTGGTGGCTCAAATACTTTAATTTCTGGCAAAGTAAGTGGTTTGGTTTTGAAGAATGAAATTACCGGCACCCAAATAACCGCTGAAGATAAAGATAATGTTTGGTTAACCGGAAATTCTGGCGAAGTGTGGTCTA
>CAZEBE010000023.1:0-1793 GCA_964510275.1 uncultured Gammaproteobacteria bacterium | reverse complement strand
GTGGTCTAAATTTGTTAATCAGGCAGTGAAAAATAATCTATACGGTTTAGAGAATTTATATTTAATTTATGGCACGGTTGGTGCAGCTCCATTGCAAAACATTGGCGCTTATGGTGTTGAATTAAAAGATATTTTCGATTCGTTGTTAGCTATCGATTTGCGTACTGGTAAAGAAAAAATCTTTTCTTTAAAAGATTGCCATTTTGGTTATCGTGATAGCGTATTTAAGAAAAAACTAAAAGGGAAGTATTTTATTTATCAGGTGACTGTTAAATTATCTAAGGAGCCTAAATTTAAAATTGATTACGCTGATATTAAGACTGAACTTAAAAATAAAAAACCAGATTTAAAAAATGTTATCGCGGCGATTTTAAAAATTAGAAATTCCAAATTGCCAAACCCAGTTATTCTACCTAACGCCGGTTCTTTCTTTAAGAATCCAGAAATTAGTGTGACGCAATTTAAAAAATTACAACAAAAATTTCCGGAGATTAAAAGTTTTCCTGCTGGTAAGAAAATAAAAATTCCCGCCGGCTGGTTAATTGAACAAGCTGGATTTAAGGGTAAAAGGTTTGGATCAGTATCGATGTATGAAAAGCAAGCTTTAATTTTAGTAAATCATGGTGGTGCAACAGCTAAACAGATTACGGCTCATGTTAATCGAGTTAAATTATCAGTTGCAAAAAAATTTGATATTAAACTCGAAGAAGAGGTTAATATAATTTAAATATGTTAATAAAGCAAAACAACTACGCTTTTATAGATAGCAACAACCTCTATCTCGGTGTATCAAAAGATTTAGAGAAAAATGGTAAAAAAATATATTCAGGCTGGAAGCTTGATCATAGGCGTTTTCGAGTATTTTTAAGGGAGAAATTTGGTGTTACTAAAGCTTTTATTTTTATTGGTTTTAAGTCAGGAAACCAATCTATGTATACCCATCTTCAGGAAGCTGGATATATTTGTGTTTTTAAACCAACCCTAGAATTACAAGATGGTATGGTTAAAGGGAACGTTGATTCAGAATTAGTTTTGCACTCGATGATTGAATTTCAAAATTATGAAAAAGCCATAATCGTTTCTGGTGATGGTGATTTTTATTGTTTAGTTGAGTATTTGCTTGGTATGAAGAAGTTTGCTAAAGTTCTCGTGCCAAACCCTTACTCGTATTCTTCACTTTTAAATAGGCTTAGCACGGAATCAAATAACGTGATAATCAACCTTAATGATTTTAAAAATAGACTGGAATACCAGTCTAATAAATGAAAAAGGCTCCCTTTGGGACGGAACCCTAGAGAACCTCTTTCGTCGTGATTATACATTAATTATATTTGTAAAATTATAAAAAGTCAATACATAAAAACTTATGACCGCTAACGAACTAAGACAAAAATATTTAGATTTTTGGAAAAGTAAAAATCACGCCATTATATCTAGCGCTTCTTTAATTCCTGAAAATGATTCTACTTTGCTTTTTACTAATTCGGGCATGTTCCCATTAGTGCCTTATTTACTGGGAGAAACTCATCCGGCTGGTATTCGCCTGACTGATAGTCAAAAATCTTTTAGAACTGAAGATATTGATGAAGTAGGCGACTCTCGTCACAATACTTTTTTTGAAATGCTTGGTAATTGGTCACTCGGTGATTATTTTAAGAAGGAGCAGTTAAATGGTTGGTATGAATTTTTAGTTAGTGATTTAAAAATGGACCCAAGTCGTCTGTATCAAAGTGTTTATGCGGGCAGTGAAGATGGAAAAATTTCTAAAGATGAAGAAGCGATTAGTATTTTAA
>CAZEBE010000022.1:0-10905 GCA_964510275.1 uncultured Gammaproteobacteria bacterium | reverse complement strand
TTTAAACCCAGAAGTGGCTAAAAAATTAACAGCTGATTTGAAGGATCGTTTATTTTTTCCAGTTGCTAACTATCTTGGTTATAACCCTTCTTATTCTTTGGTTGTCCCTAAAACTGCTCCAGCCCCGCTTCACTTTTCGGCTGTTGAAAAGATAGCTAAAGAGTCGGGGGTGACCTTTGCCGGTTTAGAGTTGAATTCTCGTTTTAAAAATATTCTAACCACCTATCTTAAAGGGGTAAGAAGTCGAATTGATACCCGCTTAACTTTAAATAAAGATATTCTTTCTGGGGGCTTGGGATTAGATTATAAAATTATTGATAAAATATTTAAGATTTGTGATGAAATAAACGCTGGACAGAAAATAGAGAGCCACCCCCTATTGTCTTTACCGGAAAACAAGCCAGAAAAAACTTTGCCAGCTGGCAATGGCTTGGAAAAAGTAAGACAGTTATACGAAAAGACTGGAGAGGTTCGCGATATCCCTTATGATCTTAAGTCCGCCATCTTGTCGGGCACAGTAAAAAAACCAGCCACACCGCTTAATCTTCCGGTGGTCGCAGAAACTAATGAAAAATTATTGGAAGAGCCGGCTAAAGAAGTTTTATTGTCGCCAGTTCAGGTTGTAAATAAACAAGAAGTCTTAGCCCCTGTTTCGAAGATTGAAACCCCAATTCCTGTCCCAACTCCTGCTCCAATTTCTGTCCCAATCCCAATCTCCACTCCCGCCACTGAAGCAACTCTTAACACCCTAAAAGAAGTTTCTTCAACTAGTCAAAAACTTGTTCAACCACCCAAAAAAGACGGTTTGCTTTCTAAAATATTTAGTACCGAATCTGAAAAAAAACCAACGGTTAAGCCTGAAATTGCCATTAAAAAACCGGTTGTAAACACCGCTCCGTTTGTTGCTCCGTCGATTGCTACTTTGCGAAATGAAGCTTCTTTACAAAACAAACCAGCTGTAAAAACGCCGCCAATTGTTCAAAAGCCAGCAACTGAAGACGTTTCAGTCCCTAAAGTTATGGGACCAATCGAAGAGCTTTCTTATTTGGACATTGTAAATTTTAGACGTCTAGGCTCTTCACCAAGTGAAGCAGCTTTAAAGGTAGAAACAAAAATTAGATTACTAGAAAAAGACGGTTATGATAAAATGATTTCTGGAGTTTTAGCTTGGCATTCTGGTATAATTAATTCTATCTACTTAAAGATGGGACAAGAGGCTTTAGCTAAGGGAATTAGTTTTAAGCAGTGTGCTGAAAATTATAAAAATGCTAAATCTTCTGGATTTTTATTTTGGGAAGAAATTGAAGCCATCATGGCCCTAAATAGTCGGTTGATGTTTTAATTTATGCAGCAATTTACCGTTCCACAATTTATTGATGTTGAAGATAAGATTATTGGACCAATAACTGCCCGACAATTTATAATTTTTTTAATCGCGGCGATTATTATTGCAATTGCATATAAGATATTTGATTTTTCCCTGTTTTTAACTTTTGGCATTATTGTTTTTATAATTGCAATTGTCCTTGGTTTTGTTAAGATAAATGGCCGCCCTTTTCATTTTTTCTTATTAAACATCCTTCAAACTTGGCGTCGGCCTGGAATTAGGGTTTGGAATAATCGATTAGTAAAGGATATTAATAAAGAAAAAATACCAACTTTAAAATTTGATTCAACCAGATCAACTAAAGAATATTATAAACAGTCACATCTTGCTGAATTATCTTTAATTGTTGATACCGAAGGTGAATATCGTGGTGATGATGAAGATGCTAATTTGAAGATAATTAATTGAGCGTAAATTTATGCCGGAAAATAAATTAGCCAACAATAAAATAACTACTTCTACTCAGGAATATTTAGATATTGCTGAAATTCGTGATGATACCGTAATTATGAAAGATGGTACTCTGCGGGCAGTATTGTTAGTTTCTAGTATTAATTTTGCTTTAAAAAGTGAGGACGAACAAAATGCAGTTATTGATTCGTATGTTAGATTTTTAAATAATTTAAACTTCACTTTGCAAATAGTTATTCAGTCTAGAGAATTAGACATTAATAATTATTTAGAATATTTAAAAGGGAAGGAAAAAGAACAGACCAATAAATTACTTAAAGCTCAAACTGGTGAATATATGGCTTACATCAAAGATCTTACTTCTTTGGGTAAAATCATGAACAAAAAGTTTTATGTGGTTGTTCCATATGACCCCGCCACTGACAAGCATAAAAGTTTTTTTGATTCTTTTAAGGCGGCTGTTAGACCGGCTTCAGTAATAGTTTTGAAGGAAAAAATCTTTTTATCTTATCAAGAGATGCTTGGTCGTCGAGTTGATAGCGTCTTTGGTGGTTTAGAGTCTATGGGAGTTTCAGTACAACGGCTTGATACTCAGGCTCTTATCGAATTATATTACAAGACCTATAATCCTGAAACTGCTAAACACCAAGAATTAGTAGATATAAATAAATTACGAGTTGATTTATGATAGATTTTAATAAAGAAGACAATCAGAAAAAAATTGGCCTAACAACCGACGTCCTGGATTTAGCTCGTCGAACCAAGACGAATGAAGCACCAATTGCCCGGGTTGATTTAACGAAAGACAAAGACATTATCGAGGAGGAGAAAATTTTCCGTCGCGGTGTTTTGTCGGTTCGTGATCTTATTTCTCCTGCTAGTTTAAAAGCCGAGGCCAAACATTTATTGTTGGGTAATAAATATGTACGCACAATTTTTGTTATTGGTTACCCTCGTTATATTAGCGTTGGTTGGTTTGCCCCCATCATCAATCTTAATTTGACTTTTGATGTTTCCATGTTTTTTTACCCCGTTAAAAGCGCCATTATTTTAAAACAATTACAAAATAAAGTTGGTTCCATTTCTTCACAGATTATTTCTGATGCTGATAGAGGGGCGGCCCGCGATCCACTTCGTGAAACTGCTTTGCATGATATTGAATATTTACGCGACGCCCTAACTCAGGGAACCGAAAAATTTTTCCAATTTTCTCTTTACATAACCTTGTACTCCGAAAGTTTAGAAGATTTAGATCGCATGAGTGATCAAGTAGAAGATATTTTAGGCTCAAGACTAGTTTATTCCAGACGAGTTTATTTTCAATCCGAACAAGGCTTTAATTCTACTTTGCCAGTTGGCAACGATGAGTTGTTTATTACCTTCAATATGAACTCTTCGCCAATTGCTTCGTCTTTTCCTTTCATTTCCAGTGAACTCACCAGTGATAAAGGAATTTTGTATGGTGTTAATCGCCACAATAATAGCTTAATTCTATTTGATCGTTTTTCTTTACAGAATGCTAACTCGGTAGTTTTTGCGACCTCTGGTGCTGGTAAATCTTATGCTATTAAATTAGAAGTCTTACGCTCTTTAATGTTGGGGTCCGATGTTATCGTTATTGACCCAGAGTACGAATATAAACATTTATCAGAAGCGGTTGGCGGTACTTACATCAACATTTCTTTATCTTCAGATAATAAAATTAACCCTTTTGATTTGCCGCGTTCTATTGGCGGAGAAGCGAAGCCTAAAGATATTATTCGAAGTGCCGTTATTACTTTAAAAGGTTTAATGAGACTCATGCTTGGTAATTTAAACTACGATGAAGATTCAATTCTTGATCGTGCCCTGCTTGAAACTTATGCTAAAAAAGATATTACTCCCGACTCTGATTTATCAAATGTTGAAGCGCCGGTGATGAGTGATTTTCAGCAAGTTTTAGAAGGTATGGAGGGTGGAGCTGATTTAGCACTACGTCTTAAAAAATACACCGAAGGAACTTTTGCCGGTTTGCTTAATAATCCAACTAACGTAGAGATGAATAATCAGATGGTGTCTTTTTCTGTCCGTGATCTAGAGGATGAACTTCGTCCAATTGCCATTTATACAATCGTTAATTATATTTGGAATATTGTTCGCTCAGAAACTAAAAAGCGTATTTTAGTGATTGATGAAGCCTGGTGGATGATGCAACATGAAGATTCTGCTAAGTTTATTTTTGCATTAGTTAAACGTTGTCGTAAATATTATTTAGGAGTTACGACTATTACTCAAGATGTTAACGATTTCTTAACCTCTCCTTATGGACAGGCCATTGTTACTAACTCTTCCTTGCAAATTTTACTTAAGCAATCACCAGCAGCCATTGATTTAGTGCAAAAAACATTTTTACTTACTGAAGGTGAAAAATATCTATTGTTAGAATGTGGTTTGGGTGAAGGAATTTTCTTCGCGGGTAATAAACATGTGGCGATTAAGATTGTAGCTTCTTATTCTGAGGATCAACTAATTACTTCCGACCCTCGTCAATTGCTTGAAATCGCTGAAGCTAAAAGACAATTTGATGAATCTCAAAACAAATAATTAATTTTTTAAGTATATGATGGAAAATCGTAAAAAAAATGGTTTAATCATTATCGCTATCAGCATTCTTCTGTTGATTATCATTGTTTTGTTGTTTATCAAAAAAAACCAGTCAACAATTAATGAGCCAGTAGCAACTACCACCACTAGTGTTATTGGTACTTTAATTGATTCTAACGACGTTGTTACGCCAACCTCGACTCCTGGCGATAAATATCGCAACCCTCTTAAATATGATGTTTCCAAAGAGGCTCCTTATGAAGAAAATGTCAACGACGTTGCACAAACAGCAGCTTTGTTTGCTACTCGTTTAGGCAATTTTTCTAATGAATCAGACTACAGCAATTTTACTGATTTAAAAATATTTATGACTCCTTCAATGAGTGATTGGGCGGATAAGCATGTGGCTGATTTACGAAGTCAAGAATATAGTGGCGAGTATTATGGAATTACTACCAACAAACTTTTTACTAAAGTTTTAAGTTATGATGAAAAAGCGGGCAAGGCTAAAGTAACCGTTACCACCGAAAGACGTGAAGATCGTGGATCGGTTATCGGCGCTTCCTTTAAACAAAATATGTTGGTTGACTTGGTAAAAGATGGTGATAGTTGGTTAGTTGATAATGCGGTTTGGGAAAAATAATTAATTTGGAACCCCCTCGTTTCTAAAATCAATATGTCTAACATTAAAACTATTTTTGTTTGTTCTAATTGCGACGCCCAATTTCCCAAGTGGAGTGGGCGTTGTTTGGAGTGTGGTTCTTGGGGTACACTCAGTGAATCTTTGCAGGATAAAAAAGAGGAAAGTAAAAAAGATACAATTTCTAAAATTGGTTCGGCTGATTTAATTGATTTAAATAAAGTTGACACCATGAATCTTAAACGCCAGGTCACCGGTATTACTGAGATAGATAGAGTTTTAGGAGGGGGTCTTGTTCCTGGTTCTTTAATCCTTTTAAGTGGTGAACCAGGAATTGGTAAATCGACTTTAGTGGCGCAAATTGCTAACGCACTGTCTAAAAATAGTTTAGTAATTTATGCTAGCGGTGAAGAATCGGCTGCTCAAGTTAAAGGACGATTAGAACGTTTAAATTGTTCTTTAGATAATTTACGTTTTATTGGCGAGACTAATATCGAAAAAATTATTAGCGCGGTGTTAAAAGCTAAACCAGATTTAGTAATTATTGACTCAATTCAAACTGTTTATTCTTCACTGATTCCGTCTGAAGCAGGAAGTATTAATCAGATTAGAGCCGGAGCAGTTAAATTTTTAGAAGTGGCTAAAGAGCACGATATTTCAGTGATTTTAATTGGACACATTACTAAAGATGGTCAGGTTGCTGGACCAAAAGCTCTGGAGCATATAGTGGACACGGTTTTATATTTAGAAGCAGAAACTAATAATAATTATTGTCTGCTTCGAGCTAATAAGAATCGCTTTGGTTCGACTAATGAATTAGGTATTTTGGAAATGACTAGTTTAGGTTTTAAAGAAGTCCTTAATCCAAGTCTGGTTTTTATTGATGCGGCTCATGTTGAGCTGGCCGGTTCAGTTATTGGTTGCGTAGTCGAGGGTACTCGTCCGTTTTTAGTAGATATTCAATCTTTGGTTTCTAAGACCGTTTTTGGCTATCCGCAACGAAAGACTAGTGGTTTCGATTTAAATCGCTTACAGGTGCTCTCAGCGGTTTTAGGCAAGAGAACTAAGGTCAATCTCACCAGCCAAGACATTATTTTAAACATTGTTGGCGGCTTGCGCCTTAATGATCCTGCCTTAGATTTGGCTGTTTGTGCGGCGATTATTTCATCTAGTTTAAATAAGAATTTTGACCGTCATACCATTGTTCTCGGTGAAGTTGGTTTGGGCGGAGAAATACGGGCAGTATCTAAAATTGAACAACGTTTAGCGGAGGCAGAAAAACTTGGCTTTACTCAGGCAATCATTCCTAACGTAGAGATAAAAACTAAAAAGATAAAAGTGATAAAACTTAAAAATTTAGGAGAGCTAGTAGAATATATTAAATAGTTAGTAAAAGACCAATCATACCGATTGGTTTTTTGTTTTGTGGTTGGGTTTGTCAAATCAATTTTTGTATGCTAATTTTAGTAAACTATGACTAATTTAGAGTTAAATTATCTAAAATCTGAAGAAGGGCAAGAGGCTTATAAAAAGCACTGTCTTGATAATGATTTAAAATTAGAACTGTTGGTTTTAAAGAATCAAACAACTAACCCCTTCTTTGGCGCCTTAGCATCTTTAATAAAATTGCGTCGAGCGGCTAAAGGGAAATTTAGTAAAAACGAAGAAATGTTTTTTACATCTTTAAGTTTAGAGCAGGCCACTGGCGAAACTATCGCCAAATATATTGCGGAGCGTTTTAAACCAGAATGGCTAGTCCAAGATTTAACTTGCAGCTTAGGAGGTAATACTATTTTTTTAGCTCAGCAGGTGAAAAAAGTAATCGCCGTTGACTTGTCTGAGGAGAAAATAGCGTGTGCTAAATTAAACGCCGCTGTTTATGGAGTTGATGATAAAATCGATTTTATTATTGGTGATGCTTTTTTAAATATTGATAAAAATGTGGATGCTTTTTTTATTGATCCTGCTCGTGACCGTGAAGGCGAAACTAAAACGCGTTCCTTTTTAAATTCTAGCCCGTCATTACTGGATATTTTACCTCAATTATTTGAAGTTACTCATAATGTGGCTGTTAAAATTTCACCCGCCTTTGATTATGATGAACTTAAAGAATTGCCAGAAGATCCAGAAATTGAAATAATTTCTGAAAACAATAATTGCAAAGTGGCGATGTTGTGGTTTGGTGATTTTAAAACAGCCAAACTTCGAGCTACTGGTTTTAAAAAAGAGGAATTTTTTTCTTTTACAGATAATGGCTCGGTAGCTGAATTTTCTAAGGTAAAAAAATATTTATACGAACCAAACAAGGCAATTTCCAAAGCTCATTTAATTGATGAAGTGGCGGTTAAATTTTCACTCTCAAAAATAGATTATAATTTATCCTTTTTAACTAGTGATGAGCTAGTAAGTTCTGATGATAAAAATATTTTTAGAAAGTTTGAAGTGTTACATTTTGATAAATTTTCTTTAAAACAATTTCAGATATTTTTGAAAAAACAGAAAATTGAACGAGCAGAAATTATTGTTAAACACTTTAAAATGACTGCTGATGAAATAAGATATAGATTAAAAATTAAAGAAGGTGGAGGAGTAGTGATTATTTTAAGTACCCTACAAAATCAGGAAAAAGTGTTTATATTAGCAAAAAAAGTAGAGTAGCAGGCTAGTCCCCTTAAACATTATTGACATAATATGTCAAGTGTGATATGATATTTATATTAAAAAACGTACCTTAAACAAAGAAAAGCTTGGGAGGGCTTATCATATGAGAACAATGAAAACGATTTTGTTTTTTTCTGGTTTGGTTGTACTTTTGTTTTTTATTGTTAGTGGGTTTTGCGATCTTTTTTGGATAGCATTTTCCGCTTCCCCAGATAGTGGGAATGTTGGAGATAAGATATTATTATTTTTTCACCAACCACTTTTATTGTTAATCCCAGAAATAGCGTTGATGACTTTTTTTGTTCTTTCTATGTCTCTTCCTAAAACTAAGGAATGGGCAAATGAACAACTGTATAAGTTATCATCAGTATGGTTTGAATAAAAAAAGAGGGCTGTCGCAACGACAGTCCTTATTTTTTACTCTAAATGTATTTTTCGTTCCCATTCACCCAGTTTCATTTTTATGGCTGGGTGTTTTTTAAATTCTGGATCTTGGGCTACTAATTCCGCTGCTTCATCGCGAGCTTTTTTAATCAGTTCATAATCAAATAAAGAGCCGATTTGTAGTTCATCAAAACCGCTTTGCATCGTGCCATATAAATCACCGCCACCGCGCAGTTTCAAATCTATTTTAGCTAGAGTTAAGCCGTCATTATATTTAGTAAGGGCTTCAAGTCTCTCCAGTGTTTTCGCGTTAGAAATATTTTCTTTGGTGGGTATTAAAAAACAATAAGAAGCTAAGTCACTACGACCAACCCGTCCTCTAAATTGATGAAGTTGAGCCAAGCCAAAACGCTCCGCCCCTTCAATAATCATAATTGTAGAGTTGGGCACATCAACTCCGACCTCAATTACTGAAGTCGCGACTAGAATATTAATTTTATTTTCTGAAAATTCACTCATTATCTGTTCTTTGTCTTTAGCTTTCATTTTTCCATGAAGTAAACCAACTATAAACTCTGGGAATATTTCTTTTTGTAATTTTTCAAATTCTGATTTAGCTGATTTAACCCCTAATTTATCGGACTCATTAATTAAAGGACAAATGACATACATTTGGCGGCCGTTTTTAATTTCACTGCGAATAAAATCATAAGCCAATTTTCGGTTTTTATCAGTGACAATTTTAGTGGTAATTGGTTTACGTCCGGCCGGCAATTCAGTAATTAAAGATAAATCTAAGTCGCCATAAATAGAAAGGGCCAGCGACCTAGGAATAGGGGTAGCGGTCATTGATAAAAAATGAGGCACAATTTTTTTATCACTACTAATAATTTTATGACGTTGATTAACGCCAAAGCGATGTTGTTCATCAACAATAGCTAAACTAAGACGAGGAATATTTATTTTGTCTTGAATTAAGGCGTGAGTACCTACGAAAATATCTGCTTCTTCTAAAATATTTTTGGTTGTAGCTTCGAAATTTACTTCCTCAAAACTAGAAGTAAGCAAAGCAATTTTAATATCATAAGTTGCGAGATAATGACTTAAAGTTTTAAAATGCTGATGGGCCAGAATTTCTGTTGGCACCATTAAAGCACCCTGTTGGCCGCAGATAGCCACATTGAGTAAGGCCATAATCGCTACTAGTGTTTTACCGCTACCAACATCACCTTCAAGTAAACGAGACATTGGTTGTTCTTTTTGCAGGTCTTTTAAAATTTCCCAAGCCGCTTTTTTCTGATCATTTGTTAGAGGAAATGGTAAACCAGAAACAAATCCTCGAGTAACTTCTTCGTTAAATTTGATAGTAGGGGCGCTAAGACTTTTAAGTTCACGCTTGATACTTTGTGATTTAATTTGTCTTAAAAATAATTCTGTAAAAGCTAAACGTCTTTGACTATTTATTATTTCTTTTGAAGAAGCGGGAAAGTGAACTTGATAGAGAGCCGTTTTTAAATCAATTAAACCAAGGCGCTCTCTTATTTCGCTAGGCAACCAATCTTCAATTTTATTAGCCAGAGGTAAAACCTGTTTAATTAAAAAACGAATTTGTTTTTGTGATAATTTGTTGGTGCTGTGATAGTTAGGAATTAAACCTTTGGTATTAATTAAATCTTGAGCGGTTATTTTTTCATAATCTGGGGAAGTTATTTGCATCTGACCATAATTATCATGAACTCGGCCTGAGACCGAAATTTCATCACCTATTTTTAGATTGCGAGTAATAAAACTTTGGTTAAACCAAATTAATTTTAGATAACCAGAATCATCACGAAGAAGGGCTTCGGTAATTTGCATTTTTCGGTGAGCGCTTCTTTTGTTTTGAATCAAATCAATGGTGCCAATAATGTTAACCGTGTCGCCATCTTTTAATTTAGCAATTGGTTTGTTGTTAGAAAAATCGTCGTATCTAAAAGGGAGGTAGAATAATAATTCTCCAGTAGTGTTAATTCCTAAACGCTTAAAATGAGCGGTCGTGGTTTCGCCGACCCGGTTTAGACTTGAAAGTGGACTGCTAAAGGTAATCATATTCTAATTATAACACAAAAAACACTGCCCGATTAGGCAGTGTTTTTAAGATTTTGATGTGTCCCCGCTAGGAATCGAACCTAGATTACAGGCTCCGCAAGCTTGTGTTCTATCCATTAAACTACGGAGACTTTAAAAGTCTGTCCTTATTAAATCATAATTTAAGTAGTTTAGTCAACTGTTCGGAGGCGGGTGGTACAACACGCTCTAAATCCTCGTCTAAATAGCGTAATAAATAGTTGCGAACAATGATTGGATCTTGTTCATTTAGGTGAATAGATAAGCGCGGGGTGGTAAAGCTATTTTTAAATTCCAAGTATAAATGTTTGATTTCTGAGTTTGGTTTGTAAATAATTGAGAAATTTTTTAACTCATCATAATCATAAAAGCGGCGACCAATATTTATACCCTCGGGCCCAATTTTAAAATCAACCATAAGCGGTTCTTGGCCATCATTTATTAACATAATAATGGCGGATAAGATTAAAATCAGAGCAAAAATGAAATTAGAATTAAGACCTAAAAAGATTATTTTAAAGTTATTTATTTCAAAAAAACAGAAAAAAAGACAAATAATCAAAAAAATAACAGCAATAATATACCAATTTTTTCCTCGAGCAACCTTTTCATATTCTGGAACCTTCCAAGATAAGTGTTGAACTTGATTATTTTCTTCCATATTTTTAATAAGGCTTATAAATTGACAAGCCAGCGTTATTTTTATATAGTGGTATAGTTATTATAACATAAA
>CAZEBE010000021.1:0-11193 GCA_964510275.1 uncultured Gammaproteobacteria bacterium | reverse complement strand
TCAATAAATGGAAAAAAATAAAATAAATATATATGCAAAAAATTAGAAAGGCAATCTTGCCAGTGGCTGGTTTTGGAACTCGTTTTTTGCCAGCTACTAAAGCACAGCCAAAAGAAATGCTACCCGTTGTAGATAAACCAGTAATTCAATATTTAGTTGAACAAGCCGCTGAAGCGGGAATTAAAGAAATGGTTTTTGTCACTGGTCGCGGTAAGCGGGCCATTGAAGATCATTTTGATTATTCTTTTGAGTTATCTAAAACATTGGTAGAAAAAAATAAATTAGATTTAGTGGCTAAAGTAGAAGCGATTGAACATTTAGCTAAATTTTCTTATGTCCGGCAGAGTACACCGCTTGGCGATGGTCATGCTATAAACTGCGCTGCTCATTTGGTAAGCGATGATGAGCCGGTGTTAATTATGTTCGGTGATACCCTCTATGACGCCGAAGTTTCCCCAGTCAAACAGTTAATTGATGCTTATGAAAAGTATGGTCAGCCAGTGGTTGGCCTATCAGAAGTTGCCCATGAGGACGTATCTAAATTCGGTGTGATTGATGGAACTGAAATAGCTGACGGTGTTTATAATATAAAACGTTTTGTAGAGAAACCAGAGATTGATAAGGCCCCGTCTAATTTAGTCGCCGTTGGTTTATATATTATTACTCCAGAAATTTTTAAAATTTTAGCTAGTATGAAAGGCGGTAAAAGTGGCGAAATTCGTTTAGCTGATGCCTTTGATATTTTGTTATCTAGTGGCAAACCACTTTACGGCGTTAAATTAGAAGGTGAATGGTTGGACACAGGAGATAAATTTGGTTTTATAAAAGCGACCATTAAATTAGGACTTAAAAATCCTGAAGTAAGCGGGCCACTTAAAAAGTTAATTAATGAGATGGCTGACAAGTAGGATAAAAAAATAAAGCCGCCCTTTAGGGGGCGGCTTTTTTAAAATAGTTCAATTTATTATTTTAAAATCATTTTATAAAGACCACTTTGTTGTCCGATTGAACCAGAGAAGTAAACAACCCCGTTTTTATTATCCAGATATAGAGAAGATAAGTTATTTCCTTGCCACAAAACAGTAATGTCGTTTCCGGAATCAATTAAGTTTATAGTACCGATTGTTTTATCGGTGGCGTAAACTAAGTAGTTACTAGCACTCCAGGATAATGAGTTTATTTTTTCACTAAGACGAGTTATTAAATAAGGCTTCATCTGGATTAGGTCGTAAAGATAAATTTCCGATTCATTGGCATAGGCTATTTTGTTGTTATCTAGCCATTTTAAAACAGTCGCCCCTCTAATAACATCCTTAATAATTTGAGTACTATTATCCGTTAATAAATAAATAATTTTATGTTCATTGTCCTGCAGGGTTAAGTTTTTATTTTCAATTTTGAAAGAAAAACTATGGGAATTTAATAAGGTGGCGATACCAATTATTTTATTATCCTGCAAATTTAAGCTTTTTATTTCTGTTTTATTTTTGTCTTTAGTTATTATAAATAAAATATTACCCAAGGCTCTATAAGTGACAATTTCAGTATTGGAAACTAGTAAACGGGTGGTTTTTGTGCGGACGTTTAGGGCGGACAAGTTATTATTAACTTGGTAAATTAAAAAATCCCCCGTCATTTGTGACTCTGCTATTTTCCCGGTGGAGCCGGCGTAATCAACAGTGGCGTTATCGTTAAGATTGATTATTTTGGAGCCGTCACTGATCTGTTTATTGTCATCTAGCCAGTTTATTTTGCTGTCAGTTTTAAAATTAAAAGCTTGTTCGGTTTTCAAATCAATAATAATTTTATCATTAACCAGCCAGGCATAATTTCCGGTTGGTGAATAATTTATTTCTTGAGGGGTGGTGGAGTAAGTATTAACTGGAAGGCTTTTTTTAAATAAAATAACATCTTCTAAAAAAGTAGTTTGTTCTGGGTTTACTTTTAACTTTTTTTGATAAGGCCAATAACCATCTAAAGAAAAAGCAATTAAATAATCTCCAGGTAATAAATTTTTTATTTTGATGGGGGTAATTTTTTCTTTGTTTTTAAATAGAGAAAAAGTGGAATTTATTTTTGTTTCACTGGCGATGGTAACGGTTGCTCCTTTAGGGGTTGTTGCCAGCGCTAGAGTTCCAGTTTTAAATAAAAGCCGGTCAAATCTAAGTGGCCAGCTTAAGTTAAAACGATAACCCGTAGCATAAAGTGATAAGGTAATGGTAATAATAACAAATAGAAAAACAAAAATTCTAAATAACCAGTCGCGGGTTTTTTTATTCATATTATTTTAATCAATTCTTTTTATTTGCGCACCAATTTTTTGTAAGCGAGCCTCTAGCTGTTCGTAACCCCTGTCGATTTGATAAATATTATCAATTTCGGTGACACCTTCGGCAATTAAACCAGCAATTACTAGAGCAATGCCAGCTCGCAAATCAGGAGAAATTAAACGTTTGCCTTGAAGCTTGGTCGGACCTTGAACTAAAATACGGTGCGGGTCGCACATAGTGATGTTAGCTCCCATTTGTGACAACATATCCGTCCAAATTAAACGTCTGTCATAAATAGTTTCATGAATCATGGCTGAACCATGAGCTTGGGTCATTAAAACTACATAAGGAGATTGTAAATCAGTGGCAAATCCTGGATATTCATGGGTTTTGATATCATGAGCGCTTAAACGGCCGCCTTTCTTTATTTGAATCCAATTTTTTCCATATTCAAAATTAACCCCAATTTTTTTGAAGATTTCTAGAAGTGTCATGATATGTTCTGGGTTGCAATTAGTAATTTTTATTTCGGAATTAGAAACAGCAGCGAGAATGGCAAACGAGCCAGTTTCGATTCGATCAGGAATAACATTAAAAATGTTAGCTTTTAGTTTTTTTGCCCCTTCAATAATAATAGTTGGTGAACCCGCGCCTTTTATTTTTGCCCCTTGTTTATTTAAATATTCAGCCAAAGCTTTAATTTCTGGTTCCATGGCACAATTTTTTAAAACTGTTTTTCCTGGAATAATTGAAGCGGTCATTAACATGCTTTCGGTGGCAGTCACCGATACTAAAGGGAAGAAGTAATTAGCTGGTTTTAGTTTTTTGGCTTTAATATGATAGTAATGTCCTGATTTTTCATCGATTTCAGCGCCAAAGGCTTTATAACCCTCAATGAATAAATCAATTGGACGTCCGCCAGCACCAATAACACAACCGCCTGGGTGAGGAAATTTTACTTCACCATATCGAGCAAGCATTGGACCAACAAACATAATGGAACCACGAAACTTATCAGCCATTTTTTGGTCCAATTCGATGGTGTTTATTTTTTTAGTATCAATAGTTACGCCATTTTTAAAACGAGTAATACTAGCCCCTAGGTACTCTAAAAGCTCTAAAGAGCGATCAACGTCTTCAATTTGAGGTAAGTTTTTAATAGTAATTGGCTCTTCTGATAAAATGGCAGCGGGGATTATTTTTAAGGCTGAGTTTTTAGCACCGCAAACGGCAATTTGTCCTGATAGCTTAGCTCCGCCGGTAATTACAAATTTTGGCATAATTATCTTAATTAGTTATATTATGTATATCTACTATAAATCATTTATTGACATTTTTCAAATATTTGATAATATAAGGAAGTATATTAAGCCAAATTGGGCCGTGCCCTGTGCCTATTGGCTATTTTTATTCTTAAATTAGTTAATATTCTATGAAAATCGCCATTATTAAGACCGGAGGCAAACAATATCGCGTTAAAGAAGGCCAAACCATTAAAGTGGAAAAGCTTGAAGCGGAAACCGGTGCTACTGTAAAATTTGATACTTTGCTTGTTTCTGATGAAGAAGCTACTAACTTAGAGTTAGGTGCTCCATCTTTGGGAGAAAAAGTAACTGCTGAAGTTATTAAAACTGCTAAAGACGACAAGGTAACGGTTGTAAAATATAAGAGCAAAACTCGTTACAAAAAAACAGTTGGTCACAGACAACTTAAAACGGCTGTTAAGATCACCGCAATTGCCTAATAAAAAATATCTTCTTATATAAAAACCCATCTGCGAAGATGGGTTTTTGTTTTATTTGGTTTCTACTCGATATTTTAAAGCGGTGGCCAGTGTATTGCCATCGGCATATTCCAAATCTGATCCTGCTGGCAATCCTTTGGCGAGTCGCGTCATTTTAATATTGTATTCAGCTAGTATTTTACCTAGATAAAGAGCAGTGGTCTCACCTTCTAAGGTAAAGTTAAGAGCCAGAATTATCTCAGTGCAATTATCTTGTTTAATTTTGCGCAGTAACTTTTCGATATTTAAATTTTCTGGCTTAATATTTTCAATCGTATTAATTAATCCACCTAAGATAAAATATTGACCCTGAAATTGTCTGGTAGCTTCCAGTGATAGCATGTCTTGGGTATTTTCAACAATACATAAAGTACCATTTTTACGACGCTCATCAGCACAAATAGCGCAAGGATTACTTTCGGAAATAGCTAAACAACTGGAGCAAACAGTAACATTGGCTTTTAGTTCCGAAATAGACTTAGCTAGATTAGCTAATTTTTCTGGAGAACTTTTAAGTAAATGAAAAACATAGCGTTCGGCCGTTTTTGGACCAACGCTTGGTAGCTCACAAAAGGCCTCTATTAAATTGGCAATCGCGCGAGGGAAGCGCATTTTATTATATTAGTTTAATCCAGGAAAACCACCCATGTCTTGTAGTTTTTTAGCCATTAAACGTTGAGCTTTTTTAATTGTTTCGTTCATGCAATTTTTTACACTACCCTCAATTGCTTCCTTGGTCATTCCAGATTCAATAGCAACTGATAATACTTCCATATTACCATTCATAGTAATAGTAACACCACCTTTTTCTTCGCTTACTCTTTCAGTAGCAAGAGCGTCTTGCATGGTCTTAGCCTGACTTTTTAAATCTTTAAATTGTTTTAATTTGTTAAACATAGGGATATATTTATTTTTATTTAAAATTCTACTTGGGAACTATCTTGTCTTTTAGCTAAATTACGGAAACTAGCGGTATTTTCATCAAAGAATAAATCAATTTTTCCAGTTGGACCGTTACGATGTTTAGCGATGTGAATTTCCGCACGATATCTTTCATCTTGAGGTAAATCAGCGGGGTTAAAGTTTCTATCAGCCGCTTTACGGTAAATAAACATTACGATATCAGCATCTTGTTCGATGGAACCAGAGTCACGTAAGTGAGATAATTTAGGAATAGCTGGAGAAATAGCTTCAACGGCACGAGATAACTGAGCTAAGGCGAGAACTGGAACATTAAGTTCGCGGGCGATTGATTTAAGACCGCGAGAAATTTCCGCGATTTCCTGAACGCGATTTTCACCGTATTTACCTTTACCTTCCATAAGCTGTAAGTAGTCGATAACAATTAACCCTAGTCCTTTTTCCATTTGCAAACGGCGACATTTAGCTCTAATTTCCATAATCGAAAGGGAACCAGAATCATCAATATAAATTTGAGCCTCGGCTAGTTTACCCATCGCATCAGCAATTTTGGTAAAGTCATTATCATCTTCTTTGTCGCTTAAGTTTCCGGTTCTCATTTTCCAAAGATTAACTTGGGCTTGAGCGCATAACATACGATCAACTAGTTGCTCCTTACTCATTTCTAAAGAGAAGATACCAACACCAACTTTATTTCTAAGCGCTGCTTGTCTGGCAATATCTAAAGCAAAAGATGTTTTACCAACGGAAGGACGAGCGGCTAAAATAAGTAAGTCTGACTTTTGAAGACCAGCTAGTAAATTGTCTAAATCAGTAAAACCAGTGGAAAGCCCTCTTAAGCCGCCGCCAGTTTTTTTATGTAAATCATCGATACGTTCAAAGGCGTCATTTAATAAACTGTCAATTGGTAAAAAAGCATTTTTTAAGAATTTACGGGAGACGGCAAAAATTTTCTTTTCGGTTTCGTCTAATACTTCATCGATTTCTTTTTCCTCATCATAACTTAAGGTCATGATTTCTGAAGCCGCTTGTTGCAGACGACGCAGGGTTGCTTTACGCTGAATGATGTTGGCATAGTGAACAATATTGGCCGAAGTGGCTACGAGGTTAGATAAGTGAGCTAAAAAAGTACGGCCGCCAATGTTAGTTAATTGCTTCTTTTCTTCTAAACGGTTGGATAGAGTAATAATATCAATCGGTTCTTGATTGCCATATAACTCTTTAATTGTTTCAAAGATAATTTTGTGAGCATCTTTATAAAAATCTTGAGGTAAAATGCTGTCAGCCACTTTAATAATTGCATCTTTATCAATTAGAAGCGACCCTAATAAAGACTCTTCAGCTTCTAAGCTGTGTGGTGGTATTTTTTCTAGGGGGTTTTTTTCTAATTGATTAGCCATAATTTTTTTGATTTTTGTGCTTATATCTTAGCTTAAGAGACTAGATAATTCAAGCGTATTTGCCCACATTTTATTAACTGCTTATCCACCGCTTCTGTTGACATTTATTAAAATATCTAGTATTATTCTTGAAAGTAATTAGTACCTTTTTATAAAATCAATAAAACTTTTAATCATGAGCGGCACGAAAGTAAGAATGGAGGAGCTTCCTAGTGGAATTTGTGAAGAAATTTTTTCTATGACTAAAGAAGATATTTCTTCTGTTGAAAAGATGTTGTCTGGTCATATAGTTATTAATGAACCTTTCTTAAAAGATAAAATCTTTGAAGGGGAAGAATATCTTGGTGTACTTGAGAATTTTGAAAAGATGATTTTAGCGCTTATTAATAAGCGAAAGAATCAGCTTGATAAGATAACGGCTTTATTGTCGGAATCAGAAGCTGTCAAGCAAGAATCTGGTAGATTTTTAAATGACATTGCTGTATTTAAAATTATTATGTTTGCCTCAATCAACTGCCGGTTAAAACCTCGACACCCAACGGTGTATATTAAAGAGGGTTTTAAGGTTTTTTCATCTCCAAACATTGGAGGAGAAAAAATTCTTAAGGATTATGACGAAATAATTTTTGAAAAATTATAGATTAAAAAAAACTCCAATACAAATTGGAGTTTTTTATTGGAGCCGACTGTCGGGCTCGGACCGACGACCTGCTGTTTACAAGACAGCTGCTCTACCAGCTGAGCTAAGTCGGCTGTTTAAATCTAAAAAGATTTAATGTGCGCCCAGCAGGACTCGAACCTGCGACCTTATCCTTAAAAGGGATCTGCTCTACCAACTGAGCTATGAGCGCTTATTACAACTAACATTGATACTAACAAAAATTTTTTTCTTTGACAAGAGTAAATGATGAATTTATAATATCTTTATAAAAAATCACGAAAATATCAATAAAATGTCAAGACCAAAATTTACCATTTCCGCTCTCGGTTGTAAGATTAGTCAATATGATGCGGCTGTTTTAAAGCGCTCTTTACTGGCTAAAGGCTTTGAATTGTCGGAAAAAGAGCCAGATTTAGCGATTATAAACACCTGTTCGGTAACTAAAAAAGCCATTGTTAAAGATAAAGAGGTTATTAAAAAAATTAAAGCTAAATTTCCTCAGGCTAAAATGGTTGTTATGGGTTGCTGGCCACAGACTCATGAAAATTTAGAAACTGAAATTGATGATGTTTTATTTTGGGGTGTTGGTAACAATGACGGTTTGGTAGAAAAAATTGAAAGTATTTTTCCAGCTATTGAACCGGTATCAGTTTTTGAAGAGGGAATTCTAGTGCCATCTGATAAATCTCGTTATTTTTTAAAAGTTGGCGATGGCTGTAATCAGTTTTGTTCTTATTGTATTATTCCTTATGCTCGTGGGCCGATTGTTAGCCGTCCAGTCGCTGATTTGATGGTCGAAGTTGAAGCCGCCACTACGGCGGGCTATGGAGAAATAATTTTATCAGGCATTCATTTAGGTAGATATGGCCAAGATTTTGAAAAAAAAGAATCACTGGTTAGTTTAATCAAGGCTTTTTTGACACTTCCTGATTTGGGGCGATTACGACTTAGCTCTATTGAAATAAATGAAGTAGACGATGAATTAATTGCTCTTATTAAAAGCACAGATAAGATTTGTCAGCACCTGCATATCTCACTGCAAAGTGGCTGCGATAAAATTTTAAATTCAATGAAGCGCCCTTATAATACGGAATATTTTAGAAATAGAATTGAAAAATTAAGAGCGGCGATGCCTAATATTGCTATTTCTACTGATGTAATTATTGGCTTTCCTGGCGAAACTGATAAAGACTTTGCAAATACTTGTGATTTTGTAAAAGAAATTAACTTTAGTAAAGTTCACGTCTTTTCTTTTTCAGCTCATGAAAAAACGGCAGCTTATAATTTACCGAATAAAGTTTCGGGTGACAGAATAAAAAAACGTTCACAAATATTAAGGGTAATTTCTAGCGAACTTGAGAAAAAGTATGAAGCCGAAATATTAAAGAAATTAAAAGGCGAAAAAATAAAAGTTATTATTGAGCATATTCGCAGTGGGGATGTGAAAGGGAAGACGGAATTCTATTTTGATATTCCAATTAATGTCTCTGGTAGGATTGGTGACTTGGTTGAAGTTGAAATTTAACTGTAAGCCCTCTAAATAAAAGAGGGCTTTTTTGTGTTAAAATATAAGTGTTACCTTTTGCTTATCCTGACGTTATATATAGTATAAGACTATAGTCACAAATATGTTAAACCGCGAAGAAGAACTAAAACTAGTTTTAAAAGCTCGTTTAGGCGATACTGATGCCTTTGCGATTCTTTATAATGACAATATTAAAAAAATTTATAACTTTATTTATTTTAAAACTTTAAATAAAGAATTGGCTGAGGATTTAACCAGTCAGGTTTTTTTAAAAGCCCTAAAAAACATCTCCAGTTTTAAGCATGATAATTTTTCAGCTTGGCTTTACACAATCGCCCGACGCACGATAATTGACTATTATCGTTCTAGTCAGGAGATAAAGAATATTGAAGACTGTTGGGACTTGGCTGGCGAGATTAATTTAATAGATGATGCTCATAATAATCTAAATCTAGAAAAAATTAAAAAAGCAATGCAATCTTTATCAGCCTCTGATCGTGAACTTTTGATTATGAGATTATGGCTTGATTTATCTTTTAAAGAAATTGCTGCCACTTTAGATAAAAAAGAGTCGGCTGTTAAAGTTTCTTTTGGTAGGGCCTTGGATCGTTTACGTCAAAAAATATCGCCCGCTTTATTCTTATTATTCTTATCAATTATATGCAAAAAGATGAATTAAACTTAATTCTTAAAGATTTATATTCTTGGAATCCGAAATTAAAAAATAAAGAGTCTGAGATTATTAAACTAATTGAACTAATGTCTAAAGCTAAACCGGACACTAAATTTGATGAGGCATTTGCCGAAGATCTTAAAAAAGATTTACTCAGTCATCGTATTTTGCTCGACAGCGATGATGGTTTAAAAGAAAATAATTTTTTATTTAATTTAAAAAGTATGAACAAGAAAATTTATTTAGTGACGGGGGTGGTGGCTGTTTGTGGGGTGGCGGTTTTAGCTATTATGTTAAACACTATTCCCAATAATAAATTTTCTTTTGTTGATAAAAACCAGGATCAATTTGTTAAGATTGGTCATCAAGCTTTTGGTAATTTAGCAATGCTTAGTTCTGGTGTGCACGGTAATGCTAATCAGTCCCAAGAAATGTCGGCTGTTTCCAGTCGAACAACCGCTTCGGCTGGTGTTACTGCTCCAATGCTCGCTACTGGCCTGGGTGGCGGTGACATGGTGATGTCTTCTAAGATGATTGCCCCGATGATGTCCTTTACCTATGTTTATAAAGGCGACTCAATTGAATTAACTGAAACGGCGGGCGTAGTTTATCGTCGTCTTAAAGGCGATGGCAGTTTAAGTAATAACTTAGATAGTTTAATTAATACTAAATCTTTTGGTCCTCTTAATTTAGGTTCATTTGCTAACCTACAAACCTCTTATCTTTCTCTTCAAGAAGAAAAAAGATTAGGCATGAGTATTAATATTGATTTTAGAGAAGAAAATATTTATATCGGTCAAAACTGGATGCAATGGAAAAGTGACCGTGATAATTGTGGTGACAACCAGGCCTGTTGGGATTCATACCGTATAAAAATAAATGATGTTCCTGAGGACTCGGTAGTAATTAGTAAGGCTACTGATTTCTTAAATGAAAAAGGAATTAGTCTATCTCATTATGGTGAAGCTAAAATTGATAATAATTGGCGTGCTAGTTATGAGTCTTCAACTGATAAAAATAATTATTATGTTCCAGAAGAAGTTTCCGCTGTTTATCCTTTAGTAGTTGATAGTCAAACAGTTTATGACCAAAGTGGTAATTTAGATGGTTTAAGAGTAAGCTATAATTTAATTCAAAAAGCAGTTTCTGGTGTTAGTAATTTAACTTCATATCGCTATGAAACTTCTGATTATGAGCTAGAAACTGATAGTGCTAAAATTTTAGAGTTAGCAGAAAAGGGTGGCTATGGTTCTGGTATTTATTATTACAGCGAGTCTCAGGATAAAGTTACTTTAGAACTTGGCACCCCAACCAAATCTTTAATTCGTTTTAATAGGTATGCTAACAACACTAACGAAGAATTACTTATTCCCGCTTTAATTTTCCCAATTACAAATGCCCCAGAAAATTATTATGGCTCTAGATTTATTACTGTTCCGCTAGTTAAACAAATGATTACAGAACTAAATG
The DNA here is from genome assembly GCA_964510275.1 of uncultured Gammaproteobacteria bacterium. Classification (GTDB taxonomy): domain Bacteria; phylum Patescibacteriota; class Patescibacteriia; order Patescibacteriales; family UBA12465; genus JAEZRQ01. Next base: position 490 of record CAZEBE010000021.1, on the reverse strand, counting down.
ATCGTTCTAATGGAAATTCTGGTAATAGCATTATGCCAATGGTTAGATAATTAGTAAAAAATAAAACCCCCAGTTATGGGGGTTTTGTTATAAATCAAAATTTTCACCAAGCGTCGGAATAATAATTTCTAGATTTGGTAGTTTACTTTTTACCAGCTCGGCAAAAGAAGTGGTCGCTTCAGTTTCTCCATGAACTAAAAATAATTTTTTAAGTTCTTTAGCGTGTAATATAAAGTTTAGTAGTCCGGTTTGATCAGCATGAGCACTAAGCTCAGCTAGCTTTAAAATTCTAGCGCGAACATTATATTCTTCACCATATATTTTAATTTTCTCGGCACCATTTTCTAATTTATTACCCAAAGTATTTTCAGCTTGGTAACCAGTGAGCAAGATAGTATTTTTAGAATTTTCAACATTATTTTTAACATGATGTAAAATTCTGCCACCTTCAATCATTCCTGATGAGGCAATAATAACTAACGGACCAATT
>CAZEBE010000020.1:0-11681 GCA_964510275.1 uncultured Gammaproteobacteria bacterium | reverse complement strand
TGCCAATTAGCATCAAAACTTTCACCAAAAATTGAAATTGTTAACGTCCGCGAAACAGGACAGAAAAAAACAGAGATATAAACTATATCTTGTTTTACCTAAGCGTTATTCTGTTTTTATTTCGATGTTGTTAATATTATACTACAGATGAATGTTTGTCAATACCCATAAAACAAAGGATAAAAGTGTTTTTTAAAAACTTTTAAAATAATTGTTTTTATAATTAGTTTGTTGTATTATTAAATAGTTAGAAAAAGAATATTTTTTAAATATGAAAGCATTAAAAAATGATAGCGACAATCAAAAATTAGAGAAGATTGAAATACTGTTTCAAAAGACTATGGTGGAGCTTAAAAAACTCCATGAGAGAAAACTAGAGCTTATTAAAAAATTTAGAGTCAAAAAAAACGCCGAAGAATTAAATAAAATTCGTCAGTCTTTAAAAGAACAAGTCTAATTAAGCTTGTTTTTTTTAATTTTATGTCAAAAAAAGAATCAATAAAGTTAACCACTAATAAATATAAAGAAATAACAGCCGGACCAAAAAACGAAATAATAGAAGAATCTCAAATGATTCCAGAAGTGGAAGCAGTTCCAAGCGACCCAGCTCTTAACGAAACTTTAAAAAAAGAAAGTCTTTTAGAAAGAGTTAGAAGCTTTTTTGAAAAGAAGGTTTACGGAGCAATAAAGGAGCTTTTTAGGCATAAAGAATTAGATTTAGAAGTGGAAAATAGTTTAGGTGAAGGGTTGGATAATTACCCAGAATTTATAGAAGAAAGCAAGGCGATAGATGAAGAAAGAGATGTTTTAATTTTAGAGGCTTGCAAAGCAATGGAAGACATGGAATCTGAAATAGAAACTGAAAACGTAGAAATTGCTTCAGTGGAGATAGAACCTGAGACAAAATCAAAGAATATAGAGACAACTCCCTACGTTTTTGACGAAACTGCTCAGCGGGCCATAAAAGAATTAGAAAAAGAATTAACCGACCCCTTTAAAAAATATATCTATAATAGGTTAGCTGATAAAAATAAGCAGTTATTACTTGATCATTTAGTGGACAATCCGGTTAGCAGTGATTCTAGTGAAATTATAAAATTATCTACTTTAAGTGAGGCTAATGATAATGTAATCGCCTTTTCAGATAATGGTTATCTAATTAAACTTGTTAATAAGAGCGACGCTGCTAGTAAAGACTCTCTAGAGTTTGGCAGCGAACAGACGGCGTATCAAATTATTTCTCCATCAGGTAAGACTGTTGTCACAATCGTAAATCTTTTATCTGCTTTTAAATTTGCAAAAAAACGAGCAGACGAGTATCAACAAATTTTAAAAAATGAATTTTTTCAGCAGAAGACTGAGGATGAGGCAGTTATAGAAAACGAAGCTGAAATTGAGACCGAGCCGGAACCTGAAATAAAAGTTGAAGTTGAAAATAAAATTGAAGCCGAAACTGGTCACGAAGAGGTTGGTGACGTTGAAGAAAAAATAAAAAAATTAGCTGAACAAATGGAACAACAGGATGCAGATATTGCTGAGAGCAAGAAAGAAGAAGATCTTTCTTTTGAGAAATTTATAAAGGAATTAGATAAAACAGATGAGCCAGTTAAACCAGAAGAATCTTCGGTAAGTACTAGTGGCGAGGAAGAAAAAAAATCTTCTGAAGATATTTCTGCTACTCTAGAAAGTTTTGAAAAAAAAGAATATGAATCATCACCTTTATTTAATAAATTTGTTTTAAGTAAATTATCCGGTTGGTCTAAAGATCGATTAGAATCATCTTTAAGTGAAAAAGAAATTAATCGTCAAAAAGTGGAAGTTTGGAATCGTGAATATATTCTTGATATAGTCTCTTTTTCTAGTGTTGGGTATTCAATTTATTTAGAAAATCAGTCAGAGGTTCGTGACGAAAAAGGCCTTGATATTAAATCAAAAAAAGCCATATACACCCTAGTTAATAATGAAGGGGCATCAGCAAAACAAAACTTGAATTATAATGAGGCCATGTCTTTATTACGGTCAGAATCAGAAATTTATTTAGAAAAACTAAATGAAGAATTTGAAACTAATAAAGAAGAAATTGAAAAAGAACTAACTGCCAACGAAGAGGAAGCTAAGAACAATGAATCAACGCCAGTCAAGAATGAAGAAGAAACTGAAAATAATGAACTGAAATCAGAAGAGTTCGTTAACGCAGAAACTTCTGCTAGTTTAAATTCTAATGTTTCTAACTACGCCGAAAGTATTGGTATTAACCAAGAAGAGTTAACAACCAATCAAGAATTTTTATCTCTAAGTCCTGAACAACAACAATTTGCTTTAGAAACTTTGCGTCGTGCTTCTTTGGCTAAGTCTAGAGTCGAGGGGCACAAAGCTTTTATCGCGGAGATGTCATCTAAGAATTTGTTCCAGAAAATTCCGTATTTAATAAATAAAAAATATCATAAAGAACGACATAAAATAGAAGCGGCTAAAAATATTGAAAGTCATGGTTTGGAAGGTTATGGCGAGACTGAGCTATCCTGGTTAGTCAATGTTATTAAGAATGGCCCAGAGGTCAAAATGAATGAATCTGGAGAAGTTATTGTTAATTGTTTACGTGGTGAATGTTTTAGTGATGAGCAAAAAGAATTGATAGCCGATTATAATGAAGGGGCCAGAAGATATATTGAAGAGCCAGGAAAAGATGACGGCAGAAAGGCTTGGCTTCATGATTTAAAAAAAAGGATTTTTAGTACAGTGACTAATGATAATGATCAAGGAAAGTTGATACACGCTTTTTTTGAAGCTGAAAAAAACATGCAGTTACTAAAATTTTTATCAGCTAATAAGGAAACTGAAAAAGCGCTTGATAAGATAGCTAGCAGATCTTTAACTGGCTCTGACAGAAATAAAGCGTTATGGGACGCGCATAAAGATAAGGCTGGTTATGCTGCTTTAGGTTTTACTCTTAGAACTGGTAGTAAATTTGCTTTAGCTAATACCGCTGCTTTAGCTGGTACTGTTAGTTTTATAGCCGCGCCAGTAGCCGCTTTAGTGGGTGCATATCGATCTGGTAATATGGCCATAGAAACCTTAAAAGAAAATAAAGAATTAGCAGACTTGGGTATTCAAGACAAAAGTGAGACGGCTAAAGCTCTAAATATCGTGTCCGGAACAAAAATCGACAGTAAAGGAAATGAGATATTTTTTGGCTTAAAAGATAAACTAGATAATCTAACCAATAAGTTGGAAGAATTAAGGATGGCGGGAGAATTCAAAAAGGCTCAAGAGTTCGAAGAGGCTTTAAGAGTTAGAATAGTTTATACCGAAGGAAAAATGGTAAATGATGGTATTGATTTTGGTCAAGGTGTTGATAGAGGCATGAATTATCTTGATTTAGCCGATTCTTTAGTTAGGGCTAATATGGCTATTTTAAGTAGTGAGGATAATTCTGAATTTAAGAATAAAAGATATTATAACAATGTTTCAGAAACAACAAAAAAACTTACTAGAAAAAGAAATTTGAGCGAAGAAAACTTAACTAGATTACAAGAACTTAGTGTTGAAGATCGTTTAAGAAGTTTTTTAAACTATAAACATGAGCGGCAGATTAAAAAGGAAGAAACCTTTTTAATTAAAGAGATGGCTAAGGGGGCTGTCTTGGGGGCTAGCTTTGCGATTGTTGGCTCTGTTATTGCCGAACATCTTGGAATTGGTGATTGGTTAAACAAACACAATCCACTTAAGGCCGCCGGCAAAGGAATAGAAGCTCTTAAAAATGTTTTCTCTAAAGATGACGCTGTCTCAGTAGCCCCATCGGGAACTAACACTGTGGAAACTGTTACAAACATAACAGCTTCAGGTGGTGCAACCGAAGACGTCGTTGCCGTTGAAACAGCCGCTCCTAAAGTTGAAAAATTTGTCGACACTATTTCTAACGAAGGCCTAAATGGTAAAACTGATTCAGTTTGGCGTTCAGTTAAAGAAATATTTAAAGCTAATTCTGAGGAACTAGGCTATAAAGGTGATCCAAGCAATCAACAAGCTCTAGATGCTTGGTCGGAAACGCAAACAGCTAAAGCAGTTTCACATAGTGGAAACTTAACTGATAAAGTTTTTTCAGGAAACAAGGTGAAATTAATTAATGATGGCGACCATTTTAGGATTGCTGTTGAACAAGGTTCTGGAAGCAAGCCAGCTTTTTTACCAGAAAAAATTGGTCAGCCAGAAGGTTTAGAAAACGATATTGAGCCCATGATAAATAAGGAAAGTGTTGGCGATCTCGCTCAAAAGGTTAATCACGATTTCTATATAGACGATAATAAACTTCAAAGACCAGTTTCTCCTGATGCACAGGAATTTATAGAAAAAACCGCCAAAGAATTAAATTTAAAAAATCTTAGTCAGCAAGACAATAATTTGATTTATCAAGGAGCAGGCAAGAGCCAGGTTATTCTCGACTCGGCTTCTCACAGAATCAAAGAAGTTGTTGATGCTAGTGGCAACAGAATTCCCGATAGTTTTTTTAACGAGGTAGTAGATAAAAGCAAGCCAGACAAATTTATTAGAAAAGGTGGTTTAGACAAAATTTTTACCAACTGGAATAAACTTAGCTCTGAGGATAAGTTCGTTTATAAAAACTTGGATTGGTTTGGTAAAAAAACTTTAAACTCGGAAGAATTACTTAAACGAATGAGTGAAGCGTTTGAGATTAATATGGATGGAATAAAAATTGATAACAATCACTTTGTTTTTAGTGATGGCAGAAAGTTTGATATGACTTTAAAGGGGGTAAAAAACTTGGTAAAATTTTTATCTAGAAATTAGAGTTTAAAAAATAAAAAAACGACAAAATATTCTTTTTTATTAACAAAAAGGCTTTATTTTAGCCCTTAAATTGACCTTTTAACTTTTGACTGATATAATAAATTATACAGGTTTAGACGGACCTTTTTTATTGTTTTTAAGATTTAACGATTATGATTATTACATGGCTTGGGCAATCAGCCTTTAAATTACAAGATAAAATTAGTAGTGATGGTATAACGGTGGTAATCGATCCATATGGCAAAGAAACTGGTCTTAAAATGCCTAGTTTTGAGGCAGATATTGTAACCGTTTCCCATAATCATCCGGACCATAATAATGTTGAGGCTTTAAGAGACACCCCTTTTATTATTGATTGTGCTGGTGAATATGATACTAAGGGAATTCTAATCGAAGGTATTGATTCTTATCACGATGAAGAAGAAGGAAAGCTTCGCGGAGGTAATATTATTTATCGCATTGAAATTGATGATATTTCTATTGTTCATTTGGGTGATTTAGGTCATGTGTTAAGTAATGAACAATTAGAAAAATTAGTAGGCACCGATATTTTAATGATTCCGGTCGGCGGAAAAAGCACTTTAGATGCCAAAAAGGCGGTGGAAGTTATCTCACAAATTGAACCAAGAATTGTTATCCCGATGCATTATAAAGTTGATGGACTAGCTTATGAAGATTTTGATCCGATTGAAAAATTTGTTAAAGAATTAGGCATTGAACCAAGTCGTGAAGAAAAATTAAAAATTTCTAAAAAGGACTTGCCCCAAGAAGAAATGGAACTTGTAATTCTTAGTATGTAATAATAAAAATAAATATAGAAAATTATGCAACACCCAAAAAAAGAAAAAACTTTTGTTATTTTAAAACCAGACGCCGTTCAACGTGGGCTTATGGGAGAAATTATTGCTCGCTTTGAAAGAGCTGGCTTAAAAATGGTCGCTTTAAAAATGGTAATGGCAACCGAACAGCAATGTTGGGATCATTATAATAAGGACGAAGCTTGGTTTTCTAAAAAGGGTGCCAATATTATTAAAAATCGTGAAGATTTGGGCATGCCAGTTGAAAAAGAGGCTTTAGAGTATGGTAAAGATATTATTCGTGCTTTAGCTAAGTTTATGACCGCTGGTCCAATTGTGCCAATGATTTTCGAAGGCAATCAAGCCGTTGGTATCGTTAAAAAATTAGTTGGCGGCACTGAACCCCTAACATCTGAAGTAGGGACTATTCGTGGTGATTACACTTTGGATTCTTATGAATTATCTAGTTATGATGATAGAGCGGTGCGCAATTTAATTCATTGCTCTGACATGTCTGAAGAAGCTGAGAGAGAAATTAAAATTTGGTTTGATGAATCAGAAATTTTAAGTTATCGTTTGGTTTCTGAAGGTATTCTTTATGATATTAATTTAGACGGTATTAGAGAATAAAATATGAGCAACAACGAACAAGATTATAGTAAGGCCATTATTTTTAAAATAGGAATTTTGTTTATAATTGTTGTCGTTTTGTTTTTGTGGTTAGCTAGTTTGCGCAATGTTTTAGAAAGTAATTCAGCGGCTAATAATGAAATCTGGCAAAAAATAAATAAAGATGTTAATGATTCTTTAAAAAATCTTGATGAAACGGTGGGTAGTTTAGCTAGTAGCACCTCGGAAAATACTTTTGCTGAAAAATTATTAGACAAGGCTAGCAGTACTATTGTTTCAACGGTTCCTACCACTACAACCGCTGCTTTAGTAAAAGAAGAATTATCAGATTTAATAAAAAAAGCGACAACAACCGTAAAAAATAGTTGTCCGTCCTATATAAATTGTATGCCAACAATTGGCGAGGCTAGACCCTGTGTCATTCCCGTTGGTTGTGAAGATGTTACTCAAATCGCTTATTAAATTTAGAAGTTTATGTCTCAAGAGAATCAAGAATTAGAAAAAATAGATAATATTCGTAAACAAACCGAATTCGGTACGGTTGAAGAACAACCGATTATTGAAGAAATGAGTCGGTCTTATTTGGAATACGCGATGAGCGTTATTGTTTCTCGTGCTTTACCAGATGTTCGCGATGGTATGAAACCAGTTCATCGTCGTATTTTGTATGCGATGTGGGATATTGGCTTAAGACCAAGTGGTAAATTTAGAAAATCCGCTACTGTCGTCGGTGAAGTTTTAGGTCATTATCATCCTCACGGTGATAGTGCGGTTTATAATTCCATGGTTCGTTTGGCTCAAGATTTTTCAATGCGTTATCCACTTGTTCGTGGTCAAGGTAACTTCGGTTCAATGGATGGCGATAGTGCAGCGGCGATGCGTTATACTGAAGCAAAATTAGCCGGTATTGCTGAAGAAATGTTATTCGATTTAGATAAAGATACCGTTGATTTTATTCCTAACTTTGATGGCTCATGTAAAGAACCGCAAGTTTTACCAGCTAAATTACCAAACCTATTATTAAATGGAACTATGGGAATTGCGGTTGGTATGTCGACTAACATTCCCCCTCATAATCTAAGAGAATTATCAGGTGCTATCGTCCACTTACTCGACAATCCAGAAGCTAGTATTGAAGATTTGATGGAGTTTGTAAAAGGTCCAGATTTTCCAACCGGAGGTATTATTTATAATAAAAAAGATATCTTAACTGCTTATGCAACTGGCAAAGGCGGTATTGTTTGTCGCGGTAAAGCTGATATTGTAGAAGATAAAAATGGTTTTCAAATTATTATTTCGGAAATTCCTTATCAAGTAAACAAAGCTGACTTAGTAGAGAAGATTGCCGATTTGGTTAAAGATAAAAAAGTAGATAGCATTAAAGCGCTTCGTGATGAATCCGATCGCGACGGAGTTAGAATTGTAATTGAACTTAAAAAAGATGCTTATCCTAAAAAGGTTTTAAACGCTTTGTATAAACATACTTCACTGCAAACAACTTTTCATTTAAATATGTTGGCGTTAGTAGATGGTGGTATTCAACCAAAAGTTTTAACCCTTAAGATGATTTTGGAAGAATATATTAAACACCGCGAAGTAGTAGTTCGTCGCCGCACTCAATATGAATTAGCTAAGGCATTAGAGCGTGCTCATATTTTAGAAGGTTTAATGATTGCTCTTCAAAATATTGATGAAGTAATTAAAACTATTAAAGCTTCTAAAGATAAAGAGGTGGCTAAGGCCGCTTTGATGAAAAAGTTTAAGCTATCAGAACGTCAAACCGTTGCTATTTTAGAAATGCGTTTACAAAGTTTAGCTAACTTGGAACAACAGAAGATTGAAAATGAACTTAAAGAGAAAAAATTACTTATTTCTGAGTTAGAATCTATTCTGGCTTCGGTTGCCAAAATGAGAGCTTTGATAAAAGATGAACTTATTGCCTTAACCGAAAAGTTTGGTGATGATAGGCGTACTGAAGTGGTCGCTCACGGTATGAAAGAATTTAACGTTGAAGATTTGGTACCAAACGAAGAGGCTTTGGTTATGATGACTCGTGATGGTTATATTAAACGCACTGAACCTGATACTTTCAAAGTTCAAGCTCGAGGTGGTAAGGGTATTATTGGCCTTACTACTAAGGAAGAAGACTCAGTCTTATTCATGTTCACTACCTTAACTCATAATGATGTTTTATTCTTTACGACTAAAGGACGCGTGTTCCAACTTAAGGCTTATGAAATTCCCCAAGCTTCTCGTATTGCCAAAGGAACACCGATTGTAAACTTCTTACAACTTATTGGTGGTGAACAAATTTCATCTATTTTACCACTTGATAAATTATCAACCAGCAAATATTTATTCTTTGCGACTGAAAAAGGCTTAGTTAAAAAAGTTGAACTTTCCGCTTTTGCTAATGTCAGACGCAGCGGTTTAATTGCGATTAAGATTAAAGAAGATGATAAATTAATTTGGGCTAAACCAACTTCGGGTAATGATCATATTCAACTAGTTACTTCTCAAGGTCAGGCTATTAGATTTAAAGAAACTGATGTTCGTGATATGGGTCGTAATGCGGCGGGTGTAAATGGTATTAGATTGCACAAGGATGACAAGGTAATCGGCATGGGAATTGCCAAGACTGATAAAGATAAGGTTAGAAAATATCAGATCTTAACAATTATGGCCAGTGGTTATGGTAAGAGAACTGACTTTAGTTTATATAAAGTTCAGGGTCGTGGTGGTTCTGGTATTAAGACGGCTAAGATTACTGATAAGACTGGTGCATTAACTAACGCTTTCTTGTTAAATGAGGAAACAATGAGCGACCGCGACATTATTATTATTTCTGATAACGGCCAAGTAATTCGTGTACCATTTGCTTCAATTAGTGTTTTAGGACGCGATACTCAGGGTGTCAGAATTATGAGATTTAAAGACCCAGAAGATAGAGTAGCTGGTGTTACCTGGGCTTAATAAAATAGATAAAAACTCTTAAAAAAGTCAGGCGAATGCCTGACTTTTTGTTTAAAAAGATATATAATATAATCAGTAATTAACTAATTTTTCACATATTCTATGGAAACTCTACTTATTGGATTGTTTATTTTAATATTAGCTGGTTTAGGATTTGTTATCACTTTGTTGCTTAAAAAAAATAATAGTGCTGATCCAAAAATGGTGCCGTTTATGGAAAAACTAGTGACTCAATCGGAGCAGCTTAATCAACTAAATCGTCAAAATACCGAGTTGCGCCAAGAGCTAGATCGTAAATTATCAGAAACGTATCGTGCCAATCAGAGTCAGTTTGAGCACACCTCAAAAACAATTCAAAATATTACTGGTCAATCAGCTAAATTAATCGCTGACGTGACTGAGAAACTAACTAAATTAGATGAAACTAATAAACAGGTAGTAAATTTTTCGGCGCAACTTCAAAGTCTGCAAGATATTTTAAAAAATCCAAAGCAACGTGGTGTGCTTGGTGAATACTATTTAGAAGAAACTTTAAAAAATGTTTTGCCACCGAAGTCTTACGAACTTCAGTATAAGATGGGTAAGGATGAAAAGACTGGTAAAGATTTAATTGTGGATGCGGTGGTTTTTGTAAAAGATAAAATTGTACCGATTGATGCTAAATTTTCTTTAGAAAATTATGAGCGCTTACTTAATTGTTCTGATGATGAAACTCGAAAAAAATTAGAGGCGGCTTTTAAACAGGATTTAAAAAACCGAATTGATGAAACTTCTAAATATGTTATGCCGAGCCGAGGTACTTTGGAATTTGCTTTTATGTTTATTCCATCAGAATCAATTTATTACGATTTACTTGTTGGCAGTGTTGGTGGCGTTAAAGTAAATAGTCGTGATTTAATTGAATATGCCTTTCGTGAAAGAAAAGTTATTATTGTGTCTCCTACCTCTTTTTTGGCATATCTTCAGACCGTTTTACAAGGCTTAAAAGCCATGCAAATTGAAGAGAAGGCGATGGAAATTAAACAGAATGTTGAAAAATTAGGTCGCCATATAATTTCTTATGATGATTTTTTACAGAAAATGGGTAATAGTTTATCAACGACCGTTAATCACTATAACGCGGCTTCAGCTGAATTCAAAAAGATTGATAAAGATGTGATTAAAATTACCGGTGGTACTAGTGAAATTGAAACTCTAAAAATAGAACGTCCTAAAAATGATGAATAATGATAAAACTCAAGAAGCGGTTTTAAAAACAGTCATTTTTTTTGACTTGTTTAATTATCCCTTAACCAGTTGGGAAATCTGGCAGTATTTGAGCTTGGAAATAAATCTTGGAGTTTTAAAGGAGGTTGTTGATGACCTAGTCTCTAATAATAAACTTAATCAACAAGACGGCTTTTATTTTTTACCGGGCAGACAAGAAATAATTAGTATTAGACGTGAGCGTTACAATTTTGCTAACTATAAAATTAAGCTAGCTAGAAAAGCAACCAAGTTTTTTAGATGGTTGCCAAGCGTGAAATTGGTGGCGGTTTCTAATTTAATTGGCCATCACAATTTACGTAATGAAAGTGATATTGATATCTTTATTGTTTCCTCGCCAGGGCGTTTATGGTTGACTCGTTTTTTTTGTACGGGTCTTATGAAGATAATGCATCGTCGTCCTACTAAAGAGTGTAAACGTAATAAAATGTGTTTGAGCTTTTATGCAGCGACTGATGGTTTAGTGATGGAATCTCTTCGTTTTAAACCAAATGACCCTTATTTTGATCATTGGTTTTTGGGTCTTTATCCAATTTATGATAAAGATAGATTCTTGGCTTATTTACGTTTTAAAAATCCGTGGCTTAAAGAAAAGTTTCCTAATTCATTATTGCTTCGAGAAGTTTTTCCAAGTGATTATTTTAGTAATAACTGGCTAGACCGAGTTTTATATCACCTTGCCAATTTTCTAAATTATGTCGCGAAAAAAATTCAGTTATTTATTATGCCTCAAGAATTAAAAGAGTTAGCTGGTAAAGATTCGGGGGTGGTGGTTAATGATAAAATTTTACGGTTTTATTTAAAAGATCGTCGGCGAGAGTTTTTAGATAATTATAATAAAAGATTGGCCGAGTTTAATCTTTATGAATAAAAATAAAATTGCGCAAACTTTTTTATATTTGTGGTTGCTTATTTGGCCTTGGCAGACAAAATTAATTTTGCGAACTTCTGACTCGCCGTATTTAGAAATTTCTTTATTCTTATCTTTTTTAATTTTATTAATCCCTATTATAATTTGGAGTCATCAAATATTTACTAGCGATTATTGGCGTTTTAAAAAAGGAATGAGTCGTCCGCTTTGGTGGCGAGCTCTTATTGTTTGGGAATTAATAACATTCGCTTCAATTTTTTGGGCTCAGGATTTTTTACTCGCACTATATCGTTACATAATCTTAGTCTTTGGCATTTTATTATTCTATATAATCA